>NZ_JBITGV010000007.1:336374-437231 GCF_044457385.1 Streptomyces sp. NPDC050548 | reverse complement strand
AAGCTCCGCTGAAGCACCAACCGCATCACCGACATGGTGAAGGCCGTCCTCGTCCTTCACCACGCAACGAGCTGAGGTTGGAAAAGGCTCACTGCATAGCGCGGACCCGAGTGGACGTCGGCATCGCGACAGGCGGGTCCGGTGTACGGCCTCCACCTCCGGGCGGACGAGCTGACACAGCGCATGCAGGTCCACCCGAAACACGCAGACACCCCCCGAGCCCGACATCCCAACCCCAGTAAGCGGACCAGCCGCCGCGGACGCTGGTCAAGGTCGGCTCTGCGCCATGTACCGCCGCGTACCAGCCACTTCTGTCTGTCCACTCTTCGCCGGTCTCGCCGCCTGACAGAGTTGATCTTGAGGCTGGCCTGATTTCGGTCACCCTCAACCCGCTGCATCTGTGTGATCGATCCGCCACCCCAGCTGAGTACTCGTACTCATGTCCCCGCAGGTGCCCTGCTGGCACATTGGCCACAGCGGGGTCCTTCAGCACGGCTTCGTTGAGCGGACAGTTGGCTACCGTCTCGCATCGGCCATTCACAACCCACTCTCTTGGTCCGGTCGATAGCCGCCTCTCGCTCAACCGGCGCGGTAAAGGAGGTCACACGTGGCAGGGGCAAATCGACTCCGAGCCTCAACAGGATCGGCTTTCAGCCAGCTTCACGCCTTCGTGGCAGCCGGATTCCGCGGAGACGCAAGACCACAGCTATCTTGCCGAGTTGCATCTGTTACGGATGAGGCACTGCCAGTGAGCGGTCGAGGTACTCGCTGAGCAACGTGCCGTACGGGGAGGAAGCGGTGGCGGTCGACAGCACGGGGGATCCGCAGGCAACTGCCGCTGGGCTGGAAGCGGCTGCCGGGGCGATCGCCGCGTCGGGCATCGGGCCCCTTGCCGGTGTCGCCGTGGCACAGGCGCTGCGGGTCGAGGGCGAGACGCTGACGACCTTCAAGAAGCGGGTCGACGATCTCCTGACCCAGCTGGAGCAGTCGAAGGCCGCCCCGCGAAAGATCGCCGGTGGTGGCCTGCCGACGGGACGACTGGGGAGCTTCGACGAGGCCGACGCACTTCACGCCTCCTATACCCGCGTGCACTCCCGCCTGGAGCAGCTGTCCAAGATGCTGGCGCTACAGATCGAGGGGCTGGTCGTCACGGTCGACGCGTCGAAGAGCGGCTATCACAACCTGGACGACGACATCCGCGACCGCTTGAGCCGGATCCGAGTCGAGGCGGACAAGTTGATCGCCGACGAGGCGGGTCCGGGGACGAAGGCACACACCGGCGGCGCGTCGAACGGATCGGCCCGTGACCAGCAGGGCTCCCAGCCGGCGGATGAGCAAGCCGGTGGCCTGTGATGTCGGTGTCGGCGAAGAGTGGCAGCACAGTGACCGCGGTAGGGAAGGCGGGTCAACTTCATGTCTGACTGGGGCAGTCGAGCCTGGCAGATGGTCAAGGAGACCCGGTTCGTTGCCCACAATCCGGAAGAGCTGTGGGCCATGGTCGAGCCCGCGGACGGTGCGACGGCCACGGAGCTGGGCGAACTGCTGACCCAAGCCGCCAAGACGATCAAGGAGATCGGCGGCGACCTGCGCACGCACAGCATGGCGGTCGAGTGGGACGGCGAGGGCGGTGAGGCATTCCGGACGTGGTGCAACCAGGCCGCGCTGGCCACCCTGGGTCTGGGCGACTACAGCGAGTCCGCGGGCAAGTGGCTCGGCCACGCCGCGGACACACTCCACGAGGTCAAGCCCCAGCTGGAGATCCTGCGAAAGCAGAGCGCCACCGCGCGGTCGGTGCTCGACGCGCACGCAGCCAAGGCGACGGACGTCGGCAACCACGACGGCGGCCCCTCGGCCACCGAGGTGAAGACGGCCAAGACCCGGTACTCCAACGACAGCGCCGACGCCGCCGGCCTGATGATCAAGCTCGCCCAGTCGTACACGGCCTCGACCGAGCAGATCGACGCGCTGGAGGCGCCCGAGTTCCCGAAGCTGCCGGAACGGTTCGTGCCCCCATCTTTCGACCGCACGTCCGTCTCGGTTCCGACCAGCAGTGGGAGCGCAGGCGGAGAAGTGGCCGCGCGAGCGGTGTCGCCGGGGCGGGAGCCTGGCAGCGACTCCGGTTCAAGCGTGACGAGTTCGGCTCCGCAGGCGTCCCCGCCGCGCCACCTGGCAGGCGTGCCGGATGTACCAGTTACGGAGCAGAGCCTCCCAACTGCCGTGACAAACACTGCAATCGACAGCGTCGGAACACTTCCGTCCGCCCCAGCGGCTCCATCCTCCGCTCCGGCTCCACCCTCGGGGATCGGCGGCCCGGACAGCAGAGCATCGTCTCCCACTGGTCTGCTCCCGCCCGCGTTCGGGGGTGGGACGATGCCTCCGCCGGGCGTTGGGACAGGCGGAGGCCGTTCCACGTACAGCGGTCGGGGCTCACTGCCGACCGGGCCAGGCGCATCCGAAAGTCCGCGCGCAGTCCGTGGGCTGCCCACAACGCCCGATCCCGGTCTGACTGCTGGTACTGGTAGCCCGCGGACGCCTGGACAAGGGCTGGCCGGCCCCAGCGCAAGCAGGGGCACCAGCGGCATCACCGGCGGCCGCCCCATCTCGCCCGCCGCGGGACGGCCCACCGGTGCGATTCCGCGCGGCACCGTCATCGGCGGTACCCCGAACCAGCAGCAAACTTCCGCGGGCCGTAGCCCTGTGACCGGAGGTACGAGCCCAGGCGCCACGCCAACCCGCAGCGGAGAACGCACGACAACCCGAGAGGGAGCGGCGAGGCGATCCAGGATGCCTGCCCAGTCCAGCGGGATCGTCGGCGGACAGCCGAGGCCCTCGCAAAGGCGCGGGAGGGCTGCCTTCACCTCCGGGGGCGAGGGGCTCGTCCACGGAGCGAACGCCAACGGCACACCACCGCGGAGCAACGGAACAGCGCGAGGCGCATTCGCCCCGCCCCCGCGCCAGGGCGACGGCTCCCGTCGCGACAATCGTTCCCGCAACGGCTCCGGCCATCCGGGGGAAGACGGGGACAGCGCGCGCAGCAACCCAGCGCAGCCCGCATGAGCTCGACCCCACCCGTAGAACGGGTTCGACGAATACGCCCGACGAGAAGGACGAACATGCGCACCCGCAGCAAGCAGGCCAGACGACGTGGACCGGTCGTGTCGGCCGTGGCAGGCATCCTGCTGGCGGGCGTCGCCGTCACGCCCGCGCACGCTGACACCATCCGCGATCAACAGTGGTATCTGGATGCCATGCAGGCCGACCAGATGTGGAAGACCAGCACGGGCAAGGGCATCACGGTCGTGGTCATCGACACCGGTGTGAAGGCCGATATCCCCGACCTGCGCGGCCAGGTCGTGGCGGGGAAGGACTACTCCAAGCACCCCGGGGACGAGCACTCGGACTACGACGGCCACGGAACACGCATGGCCGTCCTCATCGCCGGTACCGGCGGCCGTGGCACCGCCAACGGCTCCTACGGCCTGGCCCCGGGGGCGAAGATCCTTCCGATCCGCATGCCGGACTTCATCGAGCAGAGCCGTGCCGACGGCAACCCGGACGACTTCCCCACCTATATGGCGAAGGCCATCCGGTTCGCGGCTGATTCGGACGCCCAGGTCATCAACATCTCGCAGGGGAGCACCGCGCACTCGCGGGAACTGGACGAGTCCGTCGCCTATGCGCTGTCCAAGGGCAAGCTGATCTTCGCGGGCGTGGGCAACACCGGCGACGCCCTCAACGAACTCGAATATCCGGCGGCGACTCCGGGTGTCGTGGGCGTCGGGGCGATCGACAGGAACGTGAAGGCGACGAAGGAGTCCCAGCACGGCCCCGAGGTCGACGTGGTCGCGCCGGGAGCGGACATCGTCGCCGCCTGCCTGACCAGCAGCACAGGAGTGTGCAAGACGGACGGCACCAGCGACGCCACCGCCCTCGCCTCAGCCTCCGCCGCCCTGATCTGGTCCAAGCACCCCAGCTGGACCAACAACCAGGTCCTGCGGGTCATGCTCAACACCGCGAGCAAACCCAAGAGCGGCAAGGACCGCACCGACTACCTCGGCTACGGCGCCGTACGCCCCCGCATCGCACTGACGAATCCCGGCAACCCCGGGCCCGCGGACAAGTACCCTCTCCCGGACTTCCCGGACCCCGCGGCCGCGGGCTCGAACTCGCCTTCCTCGGACGCCTCCGAGTCCACGGGCACGGGTGCTCCGGCAAAGGCTGACGGCTCCGCTTCGGCCGCCTCCGCGCACAAGGAGGACGACACCTCTTGGATCGCGCTGGGCATCGGCGGTGTCGTACTCCTCGGAGGCGTGATCGCGGTTGCTGCTGTCGCCCGCAGGCGACGGCCAGGACCTGGTGTCGCCTGAGTACAGGTACTCACACGCACTGGTGGCCGATACGGATGAGGCCCAAGATGCGGTAACGCTACTGTGCTTCTCGATCACCAGAGCGTTGCGGTCGCACTGTCACAACCGCTCGGCGGCATACGACAAAACACGGGGAGGGGCCACGCATGGCGTGGGAGGAGTGGAAGCAGCTCAAGGCCACTGCGGTCGACCGGCACTTTGCGCGGATGCAGCTCAACTCGCTGCCGATGGATCCGGGAGGCGGCGGCACGAGCAGCGCCGACACTCCTTCCGGCAGGCTGAGGTCGGACAAGGCGGCGTGGTCCAAGGCGGGGGAAGGCGTGGGCTCGCTGTCCGAGAACATCAGCAGGGCGCTGGCCAAACTGGCGGACGGCCAGAAGGGCCTCGGAAAGGACTCCGGGTGCCTGACTGCTGCCGCCCAGCGGGACGTCTACGGCTCCTGGGAGCGCTACGTCAAGGACGTGAGCGGGCGGTGCGACGCGCTGGCGGGGTTGTTGGAGAAGGTGGGTAACGGCCAGGTACGGACCGACGAGGCGATCAAGGCCGAAATCGCCGAGCTGAAGGTCCAGTACGAGGACACGCCCGCCGTCGGCGGCCAGGCCGGGGGCCGGTGACGGGGCGCCGTGGATTTCGCAACCCTCAGGGCCCTGAAGCCGTGGGAGTTCTCGGACTCGGCGGACGGATATCGCAGTACGAGCGCCATGGCCAGTGCGGCCAAGGACCGTATCGAACGACAGATCAGCGTGGCCATGCGCAACGCCAACCAGGGCGAGGCCGCAGACGCAGCCCTGACGCAGCTGCAGGAGTTGGCGCAGAACTTCCACTACACACAGGCGGAATGCGGCCTGGTCGGTACGGCGCTCGACGGGTTCGCGTACGACCTGGCGGCAGCTAAGAAGAAGCTGGACGCGGCGGTCGAGAACGCGCAGGCCGAGAAGTTCACCGTGCACGCCGATGGTTCGATCAGCTATCCGGCCGGCGGTGACGAGGTCGACGGCAAGCTTCCCGAGGGCGGCACGGTCACTGGTCTGGGCGACGCGACGGCTTCGGCGGTCGGCCGCCAGGCGGCCAACTTCGACCCCAATCCCCATCACCGTCGCGCGCAGGAGTACGCAGACCAGATAACCGACGCCCTCAAGGAGGCCACGGAGGCCGACGAGAAGTGGGCGCCGAAGCTGCGGGCGCTGAAGGCCGACGACGATCTGACGGTCTCCGACCGGGACTGGGTGGACGTGAAGAAGGATACCGGCGGTGTCCTCAAAGCGTCCGAGGACTACCTGGACTCACTCAGGGAGCCACCCAAGCACGGCACTCCGAAGGAAAACGCTGCATGGTGGAAGAGCCTCACTGATGAACAGCAGGCGGACTACATCTCTGTCCATCCCGATTCGATTGGCTGGATGGACGGGCTTCCCACCGCTGTGCGCGATGAGGCGAACCGAACTGTCCTTGCCGAGGCTCATGGTGCCGCGCAGGTTGAATTGGACGCTTGGATGGCGAAGGAGCCCGACCGATATACGATCGTTCACCAGATCAACCCTAATACCGGCGAGACGGTGGATGTAAAGGAAAGACTTCCCGAAACGGAATGGAAGAAATGGGACGCGAAGCGGCAGGAAATTCAGGGTAGAATTGACGGCATGGATTCAATCCAGAGCCGCTACGACAACTACACCGGGGATGAGGCTACCCAACCATATCTGCTCGGGTTCGACAACAAGAACCTCGGGCATGTAGTTATGGCCATCGGGAATCCTGACACTGCCGATAACGTGGCAACGTATGTTCCGGGAACCGGATCGAATCTCAGCAGCATCGACGGTGACGTTCGCCGGGCCGAGCAGCTCCAAGGAAGAGCAGAGCGAACGGATCCAACACATTCGACCGCGTCAATCCTGTGGCTCGGTTACGACGCTCCTCAAAGTCTGTTGGGCGACGCGACTGACGCCAAGTGGGCCGACAACGCGCGTGAGCCGCTGAGTAACTTTCTGACCGGAATGGACACGGCTCATCAGGGAGGGCACGCGAACTCAACACTCTTAGGGCACAGCTACGGAACTCTTGTAGCCGGAGAGACAATGCGTGATCACCCAAATCTGCCGGTAGACAACGCGATCCTGGTCGGGAGCCCGGGCGTGGGGGTCAGTCATGCCGGGGACCTGAACATTCCAGCGGACCATGTCTGGGCTGCAACGGCGAAGAACGACCTGGTCAATATGGCCCCGCCGCCAGCAGGGCAGGCGGCACCGCTGAACCCGAAGGCTTATTGGCGCCTTTTTAACGACCATTCAGTCATGTACGGGAATGACCCGACGTCCGACGAATTTGGCGGGCAAACTTTCAAGGTTGGCGATGGGCATCTTCCGGGTTGGCATGGGAAGCCTATGCCCGCCCACTCTCAGTATTGGGAGGGCGAGTCGCTGGATCATATGGCGGAGATCGTAACCGGAGGAACCCCGTGAAATTGCGCAACTTGATGTCGATCGGTCTACTGGTGACCGTGATGACTGCGGTTACGGCCTGCGGAACATCGAAGGATGGGGAAGGAGACGGCGCCGCAACGCCGAAACAGACCACGATGAACGAGCAACAGGCAATCAAGCGTGCTAATGAAATCATTCACCAGGCGGTGGACGGCATGTCGCCGAAGCCGAAAATCGAGCAGGTGGGCGCCGCGCCGATGGGAGCCTGTATTGCCCGGGACGACGGTGGCTCGGATGATCGGTTGCAGGTCAGCATCGCATACAAGCTGACTGGAGTGCCGGGCAGCAAAGCTAAATCGCTGGTGCGGCAAGCTAGGGACGCCTGGGTGAAGCTGGGCTACAAGTTCCAGTCATCGGACACAGATTGGTCCAAGCCTTTCCCTCACGTGAACATGCGTACCGAACCCGACGACTTCTGGATGGACGCCATCACCGGTGTGGTGAACCGGTCTACGGGTGAAGGGCTGGCCTCCCTCGGCGTGACATCGCCCTGCTTCCCGCGCAGCGCCGGCGACCAGTCCACGGCCGACTCCACGGCCCTCCGGCACACGCAGGTAGACGAGCTCGCCGAGCATCGGGCCCTGGACCACTCCAGCCGGATCTACGAAGCTCTCCAAGCCCCGCACTCCCCAGCACAAGCGGGAGAGGGAACCAGCGCCTACCAGGACTCCGAAGGCCCCTACGTCCACCATGCCTGGTCGACCCAGCCTCTTACGGAAGAGGAGATCGTCCGGGCGATGGCACGCACACAGACCTACTTCGAGAGCGCTGGATGGACCGTGCGCCATGTCCCGACAGGCACTGGTGTCCCCGCGATCGTCGCCCGCAACGCCGAGGACGAGAGCGTGGCCCAGGTCGCCCCATCGAACACCGGCGCTGTGCGTGTCGCCGTGACAACACCCGTTGTTCCTGGCGGAAGCACGCCGGTTTGAGTTCGTCTCTGGCTGTGGGAATTACGTGAGGCCGAAGGTGCCGCTGACGGGTCACGATTACCATCGCTGGCAATGGACTGGCTGGAGCGCACCGCAAAGCTGAGGCAATGGAGCAGAAGCGGGGCCCGCGCTCCGCACAAGCCGCTACTGTTGCTGCAGTACGCTCTCGGCCGGTTCCAGCAGGATGCTGCCAGCGAACTGCGGTACAGCGCGGTGGAGGAGGATCTGCAGCGTCTGCTGACCGAGTGCGGTCCGCCCAACAGGACGACGCCCGCCTAGCCGTTCCACCATCTGGTGAGCGACGGCGTGTGGGAAGTACGCACCGATCGCGGACTGAGCAGTCCCGGCAGTAGCGTGCGGGAGCTGCGGGGTGTCGGAGCCGCAGGGCGGCTGGCGCCGGAACTGCGGACGGCCGCGGCAAGAGCCGTCGCTGCTCGGCCGGATGGCACGGGTCCTGCTCGACCTGCACTTCCCGCCTTCGCTCCACGGCGACCTGTGCGAAGCCGTCGGCGACCGGACAGCTCTCGACCCTGCGCAGGCGACGGGATCCGCGGATGCGGGAGCTGGTCCTGACGGCCTACGAGTACCAGTGCGCCTTCTGCGGCTACGACAGCAGAATCGGCACGGTACCGGTCGGACTGGAGGCCGCGCACGTGCGCTGGTGGGCGTTCGACGGCCCCGACCACGTCGGCAACGGACTGTGCCTGTGCTCGCTGCACCACAAGCTCTTCGACAAGGGCGTCCTCGGCATCGGCGGCGGCCACCGCATCCTGGTCTCGCAGCGCTTCATTGGCCACAGTCCCGCCGCCCGCGGGCACGTCATAGCGCTCGCCGACCGCCCGCTCATCGGACCTCGACCAGGCGCCCACGCCGTCGCGGCGATCCACCGCTCCTGGCACACCAGCCAGGTCTTCCACGGCAGCCCACGCCCCGCCGCGGCCACCTGATCGCCGAGCCTCGACGCGCGCCCCAATGGTAAGCAGTGCAATACCAAGAGTATGGTCTCTTGTATGGCGACAAAGAAGGTAACCGTGACGATCCCCGAGGATCTCCTGGACGAGATCCGCGCGGACGCGGCAGAGCGGGGCCTGTCGGCGTACGTCGCCGAGGCGCTGCGCTTCAAGCGCGACCGGGACCGCCTCCGGGAACTGGTCGACTGGCTGCAGGAAGAACACGGCCCCGTGACTGAGGACGAGCATGCGGCAGCGCTCGACGAGCTGGAGGAACTCGACGCCGAACACGCGCGGCGCCGCACCGCGGGACAGCACAACGCGGGAGAGGCTGCGTGAAGAAGCGAGCCGGTGAGCGCAGACAGAGGCCGCTCCGTGTCAACGAGAACGGCAGCATCGGATATCCCGCCGGTGGAGAAGGCGACCTGACGGGTGAGGAAGTCCCCGGCGGAACAGCCTACGGCCAGAACGGGCGGTTCGATTCGAGCAATCCGAGTCCGTCTTCCGGCAAGGAGGGGCTGTATCAACCGGGGATGGGGGACGGTGGAACCCAATTCAAGAGCCCGAATCCACATTACGCGAAGGCCAAGGACATCGCCGACCGTCTCAGTTATGCCGTCTTCCGCGCTCAAGAGATCGACGTCCGCTATTACGGGGCGCTGGAGAAACTGAAGGCCGCGCCTGGATTGGATGTGGATACCAAGACATGGGCGGACGTGGCATCCGATATCGATGCTGTTGACGCATCCGCGACGCCTTATCTCAGAGAAAAAAATTCCGCTCGACAAGTCGCCTGCGGCGCGTAAGGCGAACGAGGCCGACAATTTGGTCTATCAGACCTTCTCGGCGGTAAAGCCCCCCATTGAGTGGACTCACGACACTTCAGATCATGGCAGTTGCGACGGCGGATCTAGTGGCTATGGGGATGTTACACGCCGTGCAGTCGTAATGACGAAGGTTTCGGCCGCGAGAAGGGGGGCTCTTATTGGTGTAATTGAGCGCTACTGGAAGAAGGGTGGACATAAAATTATCGACGTCAACTCAGATAAGGAATTTCCTGAGGTGTATGCCGAGACCGGTGATGGCCTGTTGAAGATGAGTTTGATCGTCGGCGGAGAGGGGCAGTTCTTTCTTGACGTCCAAACTGCTTGCGTTAAAAAATCAGACGTTACCGCACCTTCGACACAGGTGAATGGTCGCAGCTATTACGGAAAAGCGGTCCCGCGCCCCAACGCAGACGACGGCTTCTGGTCGTCCAGTGCTCCGATTGCGTCCTCAACAACAACGCCCACGGCGCAGCCGAACTCATGACGGTAAGAGATGGGAATCATCCCATCAGGGTCTGTACCAACACCCCTTCGAATGAGGGTGACCTGGCGGACAACTGGGTGACACCGATTCGACAACGCGAGGTTTCGTGTCAAGGGCCTCACGAGCCTGCCCACGCCCTTTCACATGCGCGGATCGTCGTTCGACGAGGTACCACTACGATCACCGGCCATGGACTGGTCGGAGCGCACCGCGAAGCCGAGGCAGTGGACCAGAAGCGGGACCCGCGCTCCGCACAAGCCGCTGCTGTTCCTGTAGGCGCTCGGCCGGTTCCAGCAGGATGCCGACGGCGAGCTGCGGTACAGCACGGTGGAGAACGACCTCAGGCAGCTACTGGCCGAGCACGGCCCGGCCAACAGGACGACACCCGCCTGCCCCTTTCACCATCTGGTGACCGATGGCGCCTGGGAGGTGCGTGCCGACCGCGTTCCGGGCAGTCCCGGCAGCGGCGTGCAGGAGCTGCGGGCGTACCTCAGCGCGCCCGAGCGGCTGGAGCACATCGCGATCATGCGGGTCTTCTGCGGAACGCTGCCGGCGGACCTTGCCGTCCCGGAGTCCCGGACATCATGGCGAAACCGCGTCAGTGCGGCCCCGCCGACGCCCGTATGCGCGGAGAGTCGGTCCCGGCGGTGTGGGACCACCGACGCCGTACCCGTCAACCCGTGTCGCCCCACGCCGCTTCCAGGTCCCGGCAGCGGACCAGGACGGTCGCGTCGGTCAGTGCGATCTCGTGGGTGCAGCCGTCGTCCTCGTGCGGGAGGATTTCGTCGAGGAGGACGGCATCGGTCGGCATCCAGTCGATGGAGTGTTCGTAGTCGACGGAGAAGTGGGTCACGCCCGAGTAGCTGATGCGCAGGCCGGCGTCGTGCTTGAACTTGTTGGGGGCGAAGTCCAGGACCAGGCAGCCGCTCTTGTCGGTGGCGAGGTGGACCCCGGTCAGTTCCAGGTCCTTTACACAGCGGGTCGCGCCCGCGATGTCGTAGTGGCCGGGGTCGGTGGCGAAGGACCGGGCTCCCGGGGGCAGGTCGGCGCGCAGTCGCGGCAGTTCGGCGAGATAGGCCCCGGCATCCAGGAAGAACCCTCCGTCGTCCCAGACTGCCGTGACGTACTTCATGTGCACCCTTTCGCAGCCCGTGGATCATCCGCACTGCGATGGCATTCTCCACGCCGGGCGGGACCTCGACCTCCAAGGCCTTGATGCCATGTCGTCGTGGACGACAACCAGGCGGTCATCCGGAGGGCCGGTACCGGATCCACGTCCAGTACCGGCCCCCTCCCACCACCACCCCGTACGCCCCCGTCTCAGTAGGTCAACGCATCCTGCACGCTGCTCAGCCAGTACGTCACCCGCAGCGAGTCGTCGATGTAGACGCCCTTGCTGGGGAGGGCAGGGGTGGCCGCCGGGCTGATGCTGTTCTTGTTGCCGTCGAAGAAGTAGACGGAGAGGGACTTGACGGTGCCGCCGTTGGTGCCGCTGCCGTCGTTGCCGCCGGAGAGGGCTACGCCGGCGTAGCCGGACTGGCCCGGGGCGAGCGTGGTGACGGCCTGCGGCTGGGAGTCCTTGATCACCGGCGGCACGGACTGGGCGTCGTCGAAGTTGACGGCCGGGTAGTAGTGGAGGTCGCAGGTCTTGGAGCCGGTGTTGGTGACGGTGAGCAGCATGTGGTTGATGGGGCGGCTGACCGGCTGGGCGGTCACCTTGGTGTTGGCGCCACTGCAGCTGACGCGCGTCGTGGAGCTGCCCGAACCCGAGCCGGAGCCGGAGCCGGACGTCGAACCCGAGCCGCCGCTCGTCTTGCTGCCGCCCGATCCCTTGCCGCCGCTGGTCGAAGAGCCCCCTGTGGAGGAGCCGCCCGACGTGCTGCCGCCGCTCTGGCCGGTCTTCGTCCCGGACGGTGCCGAGGTCGTCACCTTCGAGGGGTTCGGGGAGACCGCGCCGGAGTCCTTTACTCCCAGTTCGCCGTTGCAGGCGGTGAGCGAGAGCGCGGCGAGCGCGACAGTGGCGGCGGCGAAGAGACGAGTACGGGTACGGGGACGGGCGGTGAACACGGACATGGCTGTGATCCTTTTCGGAAGGTGGGAGTTCGCGGGCCGTCCGACCGGTCGGCGGACGGCGTGCTTTGATGACCAGAGCTTGTGCCGCTTTCCGTCCCACCCGCCACGGCAGCCGTGAGTTACGGGAACCTGGAACGTTCGCACCGGCTCTTACCTGGGGGAACAGGACTTCCCTGGAACGCTGGACTGGAATGGGGGCTGGGTGGCAGTGGTGGACGAGACGGCCGATTTCGCGGCGCTGATACGGGAGCTCAAGGACCGTTCGGGGCTGAGCTACGGCGTGCTCGCGAAGCGGCTGCACATGAGCACGTCGACGCTGCACCGCTACTGCAACGGCGACGCCGTACCCACCGAGTACGCCCCCGTGGAGCGGTTCGCCCGCCTCTGCAAGGCGACCCCCGACGAACTCGTCGAGGCCCACCGCCGCTGGATCCTGGCCGACGGGGCCCGCCAGCGCGAACGGAAGTCCGCCGCGAACGCCGCGAACGCCACGGCCGCAACCACGGCCACCGCCACGGCCACCGCGACCACCGCCGCCGCCACGCCCCCTGTCCCGCCCCCGGAAGCGACCACCGCGGTCCCAGAGGCGACCCTCGCCCCAGGGCCGACCCCCGCTCCCACCCCTCCCCCCGCAGTCGAACCCGAACCCGAACCCGAATCCGCCCTACCGGTGACCGCGACCGCCCCGCGCAACCGCCGCCGTACCACCCTCTTCGCAGCCGCCGCGGTAGCCGTAGTACTCGCCGCCACCGCGCTCGTCCCCCACTTCATGTCCGGTAACGGCGGCGGCGACCGGAAGCAGGAGGCCGGCTCCGTGACCTCCACCGGACGCGGCACCCCCTCCTCGTCCGCGTCCGCTTCCGCTTCCGCGAAGTCGACCTCCTCGCCGTCCGCGTCGACCTCGCCCTCCGGTTCCGCGAGTCCCTCCGGGTCCGCTACGGCGAAGAGCGGGGCGTCCGCCTCCACGGGCGCGAAGTCCGGCGGGGCCGCGGACGCGGCGGCCGTTCCGCTGACGGTGACGACCCGGCCGTATGCCTGGGAGAGCCCGTGCGGCCAGACCTATCTGGTCGACCGGGACGCGGCGAAGGTGCCGCCGCCGCCGACCGAGCAGGACGCGCCGAGCTGGGTGAGCGCGCTGGGCGCCGTCTCCGCCGACAGCCAGTACCTCGAACTGACCGTGCAGGGCACCGGCCAGGACACCGTGGTGCTGCAGTCCCTGAACGTCCGGGTCGTCGACAGCGGTGCGCCACCGGCCTGGAACGTGTACGAGATGGGGTACATCGGGGTCGGCTGCGGCGGCGGGGTGCCCACGCACTCCTTCGACATCGGGCTGGACTCGATCCGCCCGGCGGTCACGCCGAAGTCCGGGCAGACGGGTCTGCCGTACAAGGTGAGCGAGAGCGAGCCCGAGGTCCTGTACATCACGGCCGCCGCGGCCTCCCACGACGTGCGCTGGTATCTGGAGCTGGCGTGGTCCAGCGGCACCCGCAAGGGCGTGCTGCGCATCGACGACCAGGGGAAGCCGTTCCGCACCAGCGGCATGAGCGGACGTCCGCAGTACGGCTACTCGCTGGACACCAGCGAGTGGGTGCCCCACCAGGCCGACTGAGCCGCGGGCAACCGCACGCCCCGTCCGACCTCGCGTTGACACCGACCCGCGCCGGACGTTGACTGGCAGCACTGCGCAGTCGTTGAAGGGTACGACCGACCGGGTCTCCGGGAGCCTGGAACAGGCCGTCGAGAGGCCGACGAGGCACGAACGCCTTCAGGCGGAACGGAAGCGGCATCCTGATGTACGACCAGACACGCGCCCAGCAGCCCGCCGGCCAGAACCGGACCCCCGCCGAACGCCGTACACCGGGCCCGGAGCCACTGCTCCCGTCCGCCGAGCGGGAGCAGGTCCTCCAGCGGCTGCGGCACGCCCTCAACACCTTCGCCGACACCCCGCACGACGCCCTGGCGGAGGCGGAGAGCGCCTACGACGAGGCCACCGCCCAGCTGGTGAGCGCCCTCGCGGCCCGCCGGGAACTCCTCCGCGCCGCCTGGGCCGACCAGGACACCGCCGCCGCTGCGGAACCCGAGGAACCCGCGGACCTCACGTCCCAGTCCGACGAACTCCGGCACGCACTCCGGCAGTACCGCGAGATCACCCAACGGCTCCTTCAGCTCTGACTCATGCGCGGGTACGTCGCCTTCAACTCGCCCCAGCGCACGGCCTGTTCATCCGTCAGCGTGCCCCGCAGCTCCGCCAGCTTCAGCAGGTTCGCCTCCGCCTCCGTCCCCAGGGTCTGTGCCTCGGCGGTGTAGTGGTCGTCCAACACCGCTGACAGTTCACGGGAGTTCATCACCGGCTCGATGCGCCGGGCGATCCGGTTCATCGTCCGGTACGACCCCTGGAGCCGGAACGGCGGTTCGGTGCGGGCCTCTTCCGTGGTCGCCGCCGACGCCATGTACGCGGAGTTGACCGCGAGGACGGTGTCGCGGGCGGCGAGCAGATGCCTCAACACGGCGACGACACGGGCCAGTTCGGCGGGATCGCAGGCGTAGGAGAGGCGGTCCGCGCGGGCCGTCGCGTCGCCCCGCGCCAGCCGGATCAGCAGGTCCAGGTCGTCGCGGTCGCGGCCGGCGAGCGGGGCCAGTACCGGGTTCGAGGTCAGCGCGTTCTCGACGAAACTCAGGGCGAACTGCGCCTCCTTGCCGGTCAGTACGTCGCCGAGGTTCCAGACATCGGCACGGTTGGCCAGCATGTCGGGCACCCGGAACCGGCTGCCGGACTCGGTGTACGGGTTGCCGGTCATACAGACGGCGAACCGCTTGCCCCGCAGGTCGTAGGTGCGCGCCACGCCCTCCCACACGCCCTCCATCCGCCGGGTCGCGTCGCACAACGTGATGAATTTCTGCAGGAGTTCGGGTGACGTGTGCTGGATGTCGTCCAGGTGGAGCAGCACGTTGTTGCCCGCCGCGAGCGCGAAGTTGACCTTCTCCACCTCCTGTCGGGCGGTCGCGTTCGGCGCCTCGGCCGGGTCGAGGGAGGTGACACCGTGCCCGAGGGCCGGGCCGCTGACCTTGACCAGAACCAGTCCGAGCCGGTCGGCGACGTACTCCATCAGGGTCGTCTTGCCGTACCCCGGCGGCGAGATCAGCAGGAGCAGCCCGCCGGTGCCGACCGCCCCGTCCTCCCCCGCCGTGCCGAGCTGCCGGGCCAGGTTGTCCCCGATCAGCGGGAGGTACACCTCGTCGACGAGCCGGCCCCGGACGAAGGACGACAGGACGCGCGGCCGGTACTCGTCGAGCCGCAGCCGAGCGCGTTCCGCCACCACGAGGGCGGTACGACGGCTCTGGTACGCGCGGTGACCGGGCACGTCCCGGGTTCGGAACTCGCGCGTACGGGCAAGGAGTTCATCGACCCTCACACTCAACTCACCCCCCACGACACGAGGATGGCTGCCCAGCAGTCCGCCCACCGTCTCCGTCATCCGCGCGTCCGATTCGTAACGCGGTGCACCGGGGCAGAGTTCGGCCGCCACCGCCTCCGCCAGGTCTCCCGGATCGACCCGCGTCCCGGACGCCGTCGTGTACGCCGTGAGCCAGGCCTCCACCAGCTGGCGGCGCGCGGGCAGGTCGTCGTCGAGGGCGGTCAGATCGTCGTCGTAGGCCGAACTGCCCACTGCCCGCCGGAACTTGTCGAGCAGGGTGCGGGCGCCCGCGCTGATCACGAAGCCCTCGGGGGCGGTGGTGAGTTCGTCGAGGAGGTAGGCCGCGGCGGGCTCGCCGCCCAGCTCCTTCGCGAGTTCCGCGCGGAGTTCGGCGTCGGCGGGGGTGGGTCCGAACAGGTCGCGGGCCCGGGCCAGGGACCTCGCGCGCCGGGTCCAGTTCTCGCGGGCCCGTGGGCTCGTGGCGTGCGTCCAGAAGAGCAACGCGCATGCGCGGGCGGCCGGTTCGTGGCGCAGCAGGCCCGCGTCCTCGTACCGGCGGAGCAGGGCCGTGAGGATCGCGGTCGCGTCGTGGTCGTGCACACCGCGTTCGTAGCCTTCGTCGTACGACTCCTGCGCGGCCCGGCGGACCAGGGCGGCGAGGTCGGTCTCCTGGGCGAGGGCCTGTGCGCCGTGTTCGTCGAGCAGGCGGGCGGCGAGGTGTTCGGCGCGGTAGACCCGGGGTGACTCGGAGGGCAGCGGGCGGTCCCAGTACGGGCGGGTGGCCGCGAACTCCGGGTCCCTGACCGGGGATCGGTAGTCCGTGCCGGTGAGGGCGAAGGCCAGGCCGTCGCCGGAAGGGACGAGGGTGAGGTCGAGGGGCTCGGTGTGCACGGCGAAACGGTGGCGGCCGAGACGAAGGGTCCGGCCGCCGTCCGTGGAGAGGTCGGCGCGGTCGCGCAGCGCGCGGGTCGCCTCCGCGTGGGCGGCCGTGAGCCGGCCCGTCAGCTCCTCCGCCCTTGTGGGCTCGCCGAGTTCGCGGATTTGGCCCGCGGTACGGCGGATCCTCGCCACCATCGGGTCGGAGGCGAAGTACGTGTTCACCGCGTCGGCGTCGGCGAGCGCGACCGCCCGCCGTCCCACGGTCTCCAGCACCCGCACCGCCGACCGCGCCAACTGCTCGGCCCTGCGGGCGCGTTCGTCGACGAGGGTCTGCTTGCGGGCGGAGAGCGTCTCGTGGATCTCAGTGCGTTTGCTGTCCAGTTCGGCGTGGAAGTCGTCGAAGTCCGCGAAGCGGGCCTCCAGGTTCTCCAACCGGACCAGCAGCAGGGCGAGTTGGGTGTCGCAGGCCTCCGGGGTGGCCGCGTCCGCGAGCGCTCCGGTCACCGACTGGGCCAGCAGCGCGAACTCGGCCGCGAACTCCGCCCGCCCTTCCCCGTCCCGGAGTTCCGCGCGCCGGGCGTCCAGCATGGCGCGGGCCCGGTTGACGCCGCCCAGCACCTCGGCGACCCGCTCCAGCATCGAGGTACGGACCGTGGCGTCACCGATGTCGAGTCCGGCGACCACCTCGGTCACCGTCCGCAGCCCTTCGGTCAGTTCGTCCAGGCGAGCCGCGACCGGGGCCGCCTCGGCTACCTTGGCCAGCGCCCCGGCCTCCGCGACCAGGCCCTCGATCAGCTCGTGGTGCCCGGCGAACGCGTCCTCGCGCGCCAGGAACGACACCGCCCGCTGCCCGAACACCCCCAGATCCGCCTCGACTTCGGCCGCCGCCTCCTCGATCCGCGCGGTGTCGGCGTACCGCATCTCCTTCAGCGTCAGCAAGTGCCCCTGTGCCCGCCGGAGTTCCGTGAGCCCGGCGACCCAGCCCGCCGCGTCCCGGGGCACCTCGCCCCGCAACCGCCGTACGAGGGAGGCGAGATGGGCCGTCGCATCGGCAACGGCGTCGGCGGCCCGCCCGGTCAGAGTCCGGACCGTCTCGAACTCGGTCAGGACCTGCTCCGCCGTACCTCGCACCTCCTCCAACGGCCCCCGCAGATCGCCGAGTTCGGCATCCCCCAGCCAGTGATGGGTATCGGCCGCCCGGACACACGCGGCGACCAGCGCCTCGTACACCTCCGCCGCCGGCTCCATCCCGACGACCGCGCCCGTCAGCGACAGACAGTCGGAGATCCCGCGCACGAGATCGGCGTTCCCGACGCGGAACAGCGGGCCGGAACCGGCGAGTTGAGCGGCGGCACGGGTGTCGGAGACGAACGGGGTACGCCAGATCCGCACCGCATGAACCCGAGCCGCCTCCCCATCCCCCGCCGCGCCCAGCACCATCACCGTGCCGTCGTCGAAGAGCGCCCACCCCTGCCCGGGCAGCGGCGCCGCGACCTCCTTGCGGATCATGTTGTACGGCAGCAGCAGGCTCCGCCCCGACCCCCGCGACCGGTACCCGAACAGCACGTCCTCCCCGTTGGGCGAGCGGACGATCCGCTCCAACTCCAGCCTGTCGGTGGCCGTTTCGAAGGTCTTGCACTCCCCCGTGGCCAGGCAGTACCCGCCCGGGAACACGATCCCCTGCTCCTCCGGCAGCCGCCGGCAGGACAGCCCGATCCCGTCGAGCCGTACGACACCCTTGGTCAGCGTGTTGAAGACCAGGTAGCGGTGGGCGTCCTCCTTGTAGGGCCGCACCCGCAGCAGCACGAGCGCGCCCACCCGCGCGTACGCGATCTCCGCGTCGGCCGGCGACTGCAGCGGCTCGTCCACCGGTTCGGAGTAGATCCCCTCCCCCGTCTCGGTGTTGTCCTCCACCTTCACCGTGAGGGTGCCGCCCAGCGTGTCGACGTACAGCCCGTCCTGGATCCGCACATGCGGGTGCCGGCCGGGGACGAGGTCCTCGCGGCCCGTTCCCGTCCAGTCGAAGTCGTACGGCGGCGGGAAGACGTGGTCGCGTTCGCCGTGCGCGTCCAGGAAGGTCGCCGCCCGGCCGTCGTCCGTGAGGGCCCAGCGCAGTACCCGGATGTCGTCGGCCTTCTCGCCGGTGCGGAAGACGGCCAGCAACTTGCCGTCGACGCGCCGGAGTTGGAGGAGGCGGGCCTGCCGGTAGTAGCGGTGCAGGGCGGTGAACTCCCGTACGAACTCCGGGTCGTCGAGGAGTCCGGGTACAGCGTTCTCGGGCAGCACGCGCAGGTCGTGGCGGTCGTGGAGGGCGAGAACGTCGGCCACCGCCGTCTCCCGGGTGACGCCGAGGGAGGTCTGCCGGCCGAAGAGCAGCGCGTCTCCTACGGCGACGATGTCCCTCGGCGTCGCCGGGTGTTCGGTGGTGAGGCGTCCGGTGCCGGTGAGTTCCAGCCGGGTCGAGCCGAACTCCTCGGTGCGGCGGGCGTTGAGCGCCTCCGCGCGGCGGGCGAGTTCGGCGGCCTGTGCGGCGAGGCGGTCGCGCAGGACCTCGTAGGTGCCGGTGTCCAGGCCGGTGGTCATGGGGCCCTCTCAGGATCTCGGGCGGGGTGCGTGGTCGGGAGTGGTGGGTCCGGAACTGCCGTCCCCTGTGCGGCAGTTCCGGACCGTCTGTGGGGCCTGGCGGCGGCCTCGGCCGGGCGTCGAGCCTTCGCCGGGCGTAGGGCCTTCGCCGGCCGTCAGGCCCTCGCCGGGCGTCGAGCCCTCGCCGGCCGTCAGGCCCTCGCCGGGCGTCGAGCCCTGGCCGGCCGTCAGGCTTTCGCCAGGCGTCAAGCCTTCGCCGGGTGCCCGTTGAGCGCGGTCAGCGGGGTGTCCGCGAGGCCCAACTCACCGGCTTTGTCGAGCAGTTGCCGTAGCTGACCGGCGTTCGCCGTGTCCGTCCGCATCAGCTTCATCAGCACCGCGGACACGGTGAGGTTCTGCACATCGGCCGTGGAGACCGAGCCGAGTACCCGCCCGAGGTCCTCGGCGATGTTCGACGTACCGTCCAGCCACGGGCGCGCCAACGCCTGTGCCGTATCGGAGTTCTGGACGAAGCCGTCGACGCTCCTGCCGAACGAGACCGCGGAGACGAGCCGGTCGAAGAAGACGGTGTCGCCGCCGACGATGTCGATGTCGGCGTTCTCCAGACCGGTCGCGAGGACCGTGGCCTGCGCCTCGGCGACCTGCCGCTGCACGTCGAGACCCGCGAGCCGGATCTCCTTCTCGGCCTGGAGCCGCAGCCGGTACTCCTCGTGGCCGCGCGAGGCGTCGTCGAGGGCGGCCATCGCGGCGGCCTTCTCGGTGAGGCCCTCCGCCTCGGCCTTGAGCTTCTCGCCGATACCGGTGGCTTCGGCGAGCGCGTTCGCCCGTACGCCTTCGGCCTGCGCGAGCACCTTGGCCTGCGCGCCCTCGGCCTCCGCGAGTGCCATGGCCCGGGTGCCCTCCGCCTCCGCGCGCAGCCGGGCCTCGGTGCCGTCCGCCTCCGCCCGCAGCCGCGCCCCCGTGGCCTCGGCCTCCGCGCGGCCCGCCTTCACGGTGACCTCGGCCTCCTTGTCGCGGACCTGGACCTCGGCGAGTCCGGCCGCGGCGGCCTCCGCCTGGATGCCCTCCGCGAGGCGCAGCTTGGCGCGGGCGTCGAGGTCGGCGGACTTCAACCGGGCGTCGGCGAGGGTGAGTTGCTCTCCGGCGCGGTGCTTGGCGGCGGCCTCCGCGGCCTCGGCCGCCTTGATGTCCTTGACCAGCTTCTCCTGCGCCTCGGCCTCCGCGGCGATGATCACCGCCTGCCGGGTGCGCTCCGCCTCCTCGACCACCCGCAGCTTCTTGATGGCCTCCTCCTGCTCGGCGACCGTACGGTCCACGGCGATCCGTTCCCGGACCACGTCCGCGACCTCGCGCCGCTCGACCTCGACCTCCTTGTCGCGGGCGATCCCGGACAGCGAGGTCTCCCGTTCGCGGGCGATGACTTCGAGGAGCCGGTCCTTCTCGATGCGCTCGTTCTCCACGGCGATGACCCGCTCGCGGTTCTTCTGCGCCACGGCGATCTCGCGGGCCTGGTTCTCGCGCTGGACGCCGAGTTGCTCCTCGGTACGGAGGAACGCGGCCTGGGCGCCGAGCCGTTCCTCCTCCTGGACCTTCGCGGTGGCGGCCTCCTCGCGCGCCCGCAGCACCTCCACCTCACGGCGCTGCTTGATCTCCGCCTCGGCCTGCCGGCGCTCCAGCTCCAGGATGGTCTCCCGGGCGTCGACGTTCTGCCGGGTGATCTCCTTCTGCTCGGTGCGCTGGAACTCGTTGGTGCGGACGTGCTCGATCGTCGTCAGCTCGGTGATCTTGCGGATGCCCTGCGCGTCCAGGATGTTCTGGTTGTCGAGCTGGGTCATCGGGGTCTGTTCGAGGAAGTCGATGGCCGCGTCGTCGAGGTGGTAGCCGTTGAGGTCGGTGCCGATGACCTGGATGATCCGGTCCCGGAACTCCTCGCGCTTGGTGTAGAGATCGACGAAGTCCAGCTGCTTGCCCACGGTCTTGAGCGCCTCGGAGAACTTCGCGGCGAAGAAGTCCTGGATCGCCACCGGGTCGCTCGCGGTCTGGGTGCCGATGGCCTGCGCGACCTTGATGACGTCCTCGACGGTCTTGTTGACCCGCACGAAGAAGCTGATGTGGATGTCGGCCCGGATGTTGTCCTGGCAGATCAGCCCCTCGCGCCCGGTACGGCGGATCTCGATCGTCTTCACGGAGATGTCCATGAACTCGGCCTTGTGCAGCACCGGCAGAACGACCGCGCCGGTGAAGGTGACGTCGACCTTCTTCGTCTTGGAGACGATCAGCGCCCGCCCCTGCTCCACCTTCCGGAACAGCCGCCCGACCAGCAGGAGCAGGGCGAGCGCGATGAGCAGGACAACGGCGACGAACACACCGATGCCCACGGTGATGGCGTTCATGACATGGGTCCTCTGAGGAGAGAAGGGTGATCGACAAGCAGGCAGAGGTCAGCGAGTGGAGACCGATGGGCGTGCGGGTGGCCGGAGTTGGCGGCCTATCCCGTCGTGCCGGGTCCGGTCCTCGGGTCCAGCGCGCTGTCGTAGGGCGCGACCCAGAAGAACTCGCCGGGTTCGTCGTAGGCGTAGAGCAGTCCGGTGCTGCCGCCGGCGAGGGCGTCGTTGCCCGTCTGCCGGACCTGGACCGTCGCGGCCGAGCCGTCCGCCGCCCTGACCTCGGCCTGCCCGAAGTCGGCGTCCACCCGCCCGGTGCGAATCGTGCAGGTCAGCCCGACGAAGTCCAGCCGGGACGGCCCGTGTTCGTCGGGAAACAGGCGGTGCAGCGGCCGTACGAGCAGCTTGGTCGCCTGCCAGGAGGCGTACCCCGCGCCGATCAGCACGGCCGCCCCGATCAGGACGCCGGCCGGGCCCGAGGGGACGAGCAGCACGCTCGCGCAGAAGCTGATCAGCCAGCCGACGGCGACGAACAGTGAGAAGGCGAGGGTCACCGGGACCCCGCCGAGCCATCGGCCACCGGAGTGCGCGCGGGAGTGGAGGTGACCGTGGCCGTGGCCGTGCGCGTCGGCCGCGCCGAGCGCGACCAGCAGCCAGTAGAGGACGACCACGACGAGCGCCGCGGTGAAGACGACGGTGGGAAAACCGGTCGCGGCAGCGATGAACGCCCCCATGATCCCGGCCCCCCGTTCCCTTACTCGCCCGACTGTCGACGGGGACGCCCGGATCGCGGTTCGGGTGCCGGAAACCTGCCGGTGTCCGGCACCCGAACCATCCGCGGTGCTCCCCTGGCGCCATGGTGCACGCGGGGTGCACGCCCGCGCATTGCCGGAACCCGGCAGTGTTCATTAGGGTCTTGATGCCGGTGACGCGCTAAGAAAGCGTCACCAGGGCGTCAAGAAAACAGGGGGCGGCGTTGCCGGAGCGCGGAATACCTGAGCAGTATCTGGCGGGGTACGCGCAACTCCTGGCGGAGGTCGCGGTCACCGGACGGCGCCTGACCCGGGCCGAGTTGGAGGCCCGCCGCGCCCTGGGCGAACACGCGGCCGAGGCCGGACACGGACTGCGCGCCCTGGTCAACGCCCATCTCGCCGCCACCCGCGCGGCCTGGCCGGAGACTCCCGGCGCCGCCGACTGCACACTTGCCGCGGTGCACCAGGTCGTCGACGCCTTCGCCGAGGGCTACGAACGCGCCCAGCGAGTCGCCGTACGCCAGGAGGAGGCGGCCCGACGGGAGTTCATCGACGATCTGCTCTACGGCCGCGGCGGTCTGGGCCGGCTCGCCGAACGCGCCGAGCGTTTCGGACTGCGGCTGTCCCACTCGCACGCCGTCGCCGTCGTCCAGGGGCCGATGCCCTACGACGAGAGCGCGCCGGTTCCGCGTCAGGTGGAGCGCGCGATGATCAGCCGTTTCGGTGACCGCAACATCCTGCTCACCACGAAGGCCGGCCGGATGCTGTGCGTCGCGCCCGGCGACCAGGACGACGTCCTCACCCACTTCGCCAAGCAGTCGTACGCGGCGGCGGAGGGCACCCGGGTGGCGATCGGCCGGCCGCAGCCGGGTGCGGGCGGGATCGTCCAGTCGTACGAGGAGGCCCTGAACACCCTCGAACTGGCCGAGCGGCTCACCCTGGAGGGCCCGCTGCTGCGCGCCGCCGACCTGCTGGTCTACCCGGTGCTCACCCGCGACCGGCAGGCGATGGCCGACCTGGTCCTCGACGCGCTGGGCCCGCTCACCAAGGCGCGCGGCGGCCCGCGACCGCTGCTGGACACGCTCTCGACGTACTTCGACTGCGGCTGCGTGGCAGCGGAGGCCGCCCGCCGGCTCTCCCTGAGCGTCCGCGCCCTGACGTATCGCCTCGAACGCATCCACCAACTGACCGGCGCGGACCCGGCGGACCCCGGCCAGCGGTACACGCTCCAGACGGCGGTGATCGGCGCGCGGCTGCTGGACTGGCCGGACAAGGAACTGTGAGGCAAGCCGTTCGGCGCAGAAAAAAGCGACCCCGCGCCCGGATGATTCGTCGGCGGCGTGGTCGCTTGGGGGATGCGGAGGTGTGCGGGGCGGAGGCGTCAGCCCAGAGTGGTGCCGATGTACGACGTCGATTCGGGGCCGGAGTCGGACCCGGACTCGGCGGACGGTGCGGCGGGCGCGGGGGTGGCCGGTGCCGGCGGCGTCTCGTGGCAGGTGAAGCCGAGGCGGGTCAGGGCCCGGGTGACCTCGAAGGCGGTGAAGTCACGGCGATCCTGCTTGGTGATCACCTCGCCGACCTGCTTGACCGGGTACAGCTTGCGGCTGATGACGGCGCAGGGGCCGCTGACGGGCTGCTCCGGGCGGATGCCCTTGAGCATCTCCTCCACCTCGCTCTTCGTCAGATCGAAGGGGTAACGGGCGATCACGCAGCGCATGGTGCCTCACCAAGGGGTTCGAGCGGGAGGAGAGGGGAGGATTTCTCCTCGGGGAAAACAGGGAAGCCGGAGAACGGCCGAAGAACAGCGGGTGGCCGTAGAACGGCAGAGGGAACAGCGGGTAAATGAGCAGATACGAAAAGGGACCCGCACCCAAGGTGCGGGCCCCTGTTTCGCAGCTTCGCGTGCTTAGGCGGGAACGATGTTCTCCGCCTGCGGGCCCTTCTGGCCCTGCGTGATGTCGAAGGTCACCTTCTGACCTTCCTGCAGCTCGCGGAAGCCCTGGGTGGCGATGTTCGAGTAGTGGGCGAAGACGTCAGCGCCGCCGCCGTCCTGCTCGATGAAGCCGAAGCCCTTTTCCGCGTTGAACCACTTCACGGTACCGGTGGCCATGTCTTAACTCCTAGGCAGTGCACGAGATCCGCACTTTACGAATCTCCTCCATCGCCGTGATGATCACCTGCCCGGAGAACCGGTTCAAAATTGGCAACCACAACTGCAACTGAAGTCAGCCTAGCACGGAACCCATTTCCGCGGCGGCGTAAATGGGTTCGAAAAGCGCCGCTCGAAACAGTGAATTTCTGTTTCGCCGACATCAGATTTTCTACCGATGGGACGAACGACGCAGCTCCTCATTGACGCGCAGCGCCTCGTCCAGCCGGTCCTCCAGGCTGATGATGCGGCAGGCGGCCTCGATGGGCGTCCCCTGGTCGACCAGCTCGCGGGCGCGGGAGGCCGTACGGAGCTGATGGCGCGAGTAGCGGCGGTGACCGCCGTCCGACCGCGTCGGCGTGATCAGCCCGGCCTCGCCCAGCGACCGGAGGAATCCGGGCGTGGAGGCGATCAGCTCGGCGGCCCGGCCCATGGTGTAGGCGGGGTAGTCGTCGTCGTCGAGCCGGTCGGCCGCGGGCTGCTGGCTTTCTGCGGGCATGTACACCTTTCCTGCGGACCACCGGAGAGGGAAGGCCCGCCGCAGGGGAGCGTGTTTCCCCCTACGGGAACTCTAGTCGCACCCGGGGAATCTCTGTCGCGGCGAGCACAGATGTCCTGACGCCCGTGGACGCCGGTTGACGCGCTCAGCGGCCCAGCAGCAGGACCCGGCAGGCCCCGGCGGGCGGCCGCGGATCGCGCACTTCCGCCACGACGTCCCGCCAGCCCCAGGCCCGGTACGCCGTCAGCGTCTCGGTGTCGCCGGCGGGCACCAGGGTGACGCCGAGGGCCGGCGCGTGATCGTCGAGCAGCCGGCATTGCAGGCGCCGGGCGAGGTTCCAGTCCCGGTCCTGGTAGTGGGTGCGCACACGGGGCGGGACGACGATCCCGGAGACGGCGAAGAGCCCGCCGGTGACCGCGAGACCGCGCACGGTCCGGGGAAGGCGGGTGTCGCACCCCTGCCACCACGGATCGGCGCCGCGCACGGGGAAGCCGTAGGCGAAGGCCGTCAGGGTGGTGTTCTCGGCGATCAGCAGGGTGAACCCGGGCCGCCGGACATCGCCCGCGAGCCGGCGCAGGAACTCGGCGCGGGAGCGGGTCCCGGCGCGGTGGCCGCCGGAGGTCTCCTCGTACAGATCGCCCAGGTCATCGAACCGGTCCTCGATCTGGCGTCGGCTGAGCGGGCGGAGCCGGTCCCCCTGCCGCGGGGACGGGCCGCGCTCCCGGCCGGGCGACCACGACTTCTCCCCCTGGGCCGCGTCGGCACCGAAGCGCGTGTCCGCAGCGCCGCGCGCGTCCGCACCGCCGTGCCTGCCGAGGTCCGCGGTCATCGGCCGACCGGGCACATTCACGGTCATGGGGCGAGTCCTGCCCCGGGTGCGGACAGGTCCGCCCCGGCGTCGTCCTTCGCCGAGGACGGCACCGGCGCGATCCGGTGCGCGAGAAATCCTCGGTCTCTTCACGGTACGCCCGCGGGCCACGACACGGCTTGGAGCGGGGTCCCCCTGCGCCCTACGACGTCACTGGTTCCAGCTCTCGTCGTACGGGTCCTTCGGGGTCGGGACCGGCTTGGCCTCGGTGACCTGGAAGTAGGGGATGGGGCGGTTGTTGACCGGGTCCTTGGTCTGCTTGGCGGAGTAGGTGCCGGTGACCAGCAGCCAGGTGTCGGGCTGCAGGACCGGCGGGATCTTGCCGGTCAGGGCGATCTTCACCGGCTGGGCGTCGGCGGCACAGCAGTTGAGGGCCATGCGCACGAGGTAGGGGGCGCCGGACTTGTCGAGGGCCACGAAGCCGGTGACCTTGAGCTGACGGGTGCCGAGGGAGTGCCCGTGGTCGTAGACCGCGCGGGTCGCGTAGTCGACCAGGCCGATGGTGAGCGGGTTGTCGGCGGGGAGCTTGGAGAGGCCGTAGGGCTGCTGGATGGCCGTGCCCGTGCGGACCGCGCTGTAGGAGCCGAGGGCGGGCGGGGCGACCAGGATGAGGGCGAAGAGGGGGAGCAACAGGAGCCAGGAGATGCGGGGTTCGCGGTGTACGTGACCATGACCGGGCTCGTGGCTGTCGTCCGTCACCGGAATATCTGCGTGGGCCGCCTTCTCCGCCCGCGCCCGCCGCCACTCGTACCAGGCCGTCGCCAGTGCCGCCAGGATGAGCACCCCGCCGGAGAGCAGCAGCAGTGGCTGGAGTCCTGCCTTGACGTAGCGGAGGTAGAGGTTGGTGAGGCCGGCGTGCAGCAGGGCCGTGCCGATCAGGAACAGGACCGCCGCCTGTGCCTGCCGGCTCACAGGAGCACCGCCGAGGTGACGACCGCGCCCGCGATGGCGAGGACGAAGGTGGCGGGCGCGAAGCGCATCGCGAAGCCGCGCCCGAACGTGCCCGCCTGCATGGCGAACAGTTTCAGGTCGATCATGGGTCCCACCACCAGGAACGCGAGTTTCGCCGTGAGCGAGAACTGGGTCAGCGAGGCGGCCACGAACGCGTCCGCCTCCGAGCAGATGGACAGCAGTACGGCGAGGATCGAGAGGGCGAGGATCGCCACCACCGGGTTGTCGGCCGCCGTCCGCAGCCAGCTCGCCGGTGCCACCGCCTTGAGCGTCGCCGCGGACATCGCGCCGAGCACCAGGAACCCGCCGGCCTGCATCACGTCGTGCCGCACCGAGCCCCAGAACGCGGCCCCCTTGGTCTCCCCCGCGTGCGGCTCGTGCGCGGGCAGCTTCAGCCAGTCGGTGCGGCCGAGCCGCGTCCACAGCCAGCCCATCACACAGGCCACGAGCAGACTGCCGACGAACCGGGCGAGCACCATCTCGGGGTTGCGCGGGAACGCCACGGCCGTCGCGGTCAGCACGATCGGGTTGATCGCCGGGGCGGAGAGCAGGAACGCGATCGCCGCCGCCGGGGTGACACCCCGGCGCACCAGCGCCCCCGCCACGGGCACGGACGCGCATTCGCAGCCCGGCAGGATCGCGCCCGCCATCCCGGCCACCGGTACGGCGAGCACGGGGTTGTTGGGCAGCGCGCGGGTGAACCATGTGGCCGGCACGAACACCGCGATGGCCGCCGACAGCAGCACGCCCAGCACCAGGAAGGGCAGCGCCTGCACGACCACGGCCACGAACACCGTCATCCAGCTCTGCATCACGGGCGCGGACAGGGCCGTACGGATCGGCGCCTGCGCCAGCACCACCAGGAGCAGCACCATGGTCAGCACGAGCGGCGAGTTGAGCTGCCAGCCGTCCTTCGCCGGAGCGGGTGCCGCCGGGGATGCTTCCGGGGGTGCTTCCGGGGTCGGCGGAGTCTCCGTGGTCGGCGCGGCTGGTTCGGTGGTGATGGCCACGGGTGTGCTACCTCCGGCGGGTGCGGGGTTTCGCGAGTTTTGCTCCCTCTCTCTGCATACGGCAGTCGGGGCACGGGTGTTCAGCGGAATACTGGAACCACCCGCCTCCTTGGGGCAGTCTTTCCCCTCGTGGCGAGCAGCGTTCCTCATCAGACCCCGCCGGGCACCGCTCGGGCACACATGGTGGTGTGCGGCGACGACGCGCTCGCGCACCGGCTCGCGGCCGAACTGCGCACGGTCTACGGCGAACAGATCACCCTCGTCGTACCGCTCTCCGAGGTCAACTCCCGCCCGCCGGTCGTCGGCCGCGCGCGTGCCGCCTCGGTGGCGCTGCGCGACCGGGTCAACGCGGCGGTGGCCAGGGCGAACGGCAACGGCGCCCCGCCCGCCCCCGAAACCCCGCGCGGGGAACGGGTGTTGGAGGTCCCCGAGCTGACCGAGGCGGTGTTCGCGGAGGCGGGCGTGGAGCGGGCGACCGCGCTGGCCCTCGTGCACGACGACGACGAGACCAACATCCGCGCCGCCCTCACCGCCCGCCGCCTCAACCCCCGTATCCGGCTCGTGCTCCGCCTCTACAACCGGCGCCTCGGCCAGCACATCGAGGAACTCCTCGACCAGGCGGCCGCGTTGGCGACCGGGGACGCCACCGTCACGGGGTTCGACGCCTCCACCACCGTCCTCTCCGACGCCGACACCGCCGCGCCCGCGCTGGCCGCCACCGCCCTCGCCGGCACCAGCAAGGTCGTCCAGACCGACGGGCTGCTGCTGCGCGCGGTGGAACGGCCGCCGCCGGGGCCCGGGCAGGTCGCCGACCCCGGACTCGCCACGCTCGCCCTGCTCTCGGCCACCAGCAGCGACCCGGCCGGCGCGGACGGCTCCGAGGGCATGGGCGAACAGGGCCCGCGCCTGCTGCCCGACGCGGCGGCGGTCGCCTCGGCCACCGGGCGCGGCACCGTCGTCCTTGAGCAAGTGTCGTACGCCGGGCCGCAGTTGCCGGGCGGACGCGGGGGCGGTGTCGTACCGGCCTTCTCCTCCCTCTTCTCGCGGCGGCTGCGCTGGTCGCTGGCGGGCATGGTGGCGTGCGTGATCGCGCTCGCCGTCTCGCTGTGGCTGGTGACCGGTATCCATCCCGTGCGGGCCTTCTATCTGACGCTGCTGGATCTCTTCGCGATCGACGACCCCGCGATCGGGGCGCCGTTGGGCCGGCAGATCCTTCAACTCCTGTCCGGTCTCGTCGGGTTGCTGATGCTGCCGGTGCTGCTGGCCGCGGTCCTTGAGGCCCTCGGCACGTTCCGTACGGCGTCCGCGCTGCGCAAGCCGCCGCGCGGGCTCGGCGGGCATGTGGTGCTGCTCGGGCTCGGCAAGATCGGCACCCGGGTGCTGACCCGGCTGCGCGAACTCAACATCCCCGTGGTGTGCGTCGAGGCCGACCCCGAGGCCCGCGGTCTCGCGGTCGCCCGCCGGCTGCGGGTGCCGGTGATCCTCGGGGACGTCACCCAGGAGGGCGTCCTGGAGTCCGCGAAGATCCACCGCGCGCACGCCCTGCTCGCGGTCACCAGCTCCGACACCACCAACCTCGAAGCCGTGCTCTACGCCCGCTCCGTACGGCCCGATCTGCGCGTCGTACTCCGGCTCTACGACGACGACTTCGCGACCGCCGTGTACCGCACCCTGCGCGCCGCCCACCCCGGTGCCCTCACCCGGAGCCGGAGCGTCTCCCATCTGGCCGCGCCCGCGTTCGCCGGGGCGATGATGGGCCGGCAGATCCTGGGCGCGATCCCCGTCGAGCGGCGGGTGCTGCTGTTCGCGGCGATGACCGTGGGCGGGCATCCCCAACTGGAGGGCAGGACGATCGCCGAGGCGTTCCGGGCCGGGTCCTGGCGGGTGCTGGCCCTGGACACGGCCAACCAGGACGCGTCGGAGGACGTACGGCGGTCGGGGTTGATGTGGGACCTTCCCGACACGTATGTCCTGCGGGGCTCGGACCGGGTTGTGCTTGCCGCGACCCGGCGGGGGCTGGCGGAGTTGCTGGGGCGGCGGCCTCGGGAGCGGGCCGGGACGTGACGGTGCCCTGCGCCGGGGTCGGCCGGGGGTGGGACCGCAACCCGGCGCTGCGGGGTTGCCGTCCGCGCCCACCCGTGCCGCCCCAGCGGCACGACTGCCCGCGGCTAAGCGGACACCACTCCCCCCAAATGCCTTGCCGCGAAGTCCAGTTCGAGTCTCACCTGCTTGATCCGCTCGTCCACCACCAGTGACCCGTGTCCCGCGTCGTACCGGTACACCTCGTGGACCGCGCCACGCTTCTCCAGTCGTTCGACGTAGTTGTCGATCTGCTGGATCGGGCAGCGGGGGTCGTTGACGCCGGCCGAGATGTAGACGGGGGCCGTGACCTTGTCGACGTAGGTCAGCGGGGAGGACGCCTCGAAGCGGTCGGGGACCTCTTCGGGGGTGCCGCCCAGCAGCGTGCGGTCCATGGCCTTCAGGGCCTCCATCTCGTCGTGGTACGCCGTGACGTAGTCGGCGACCGGGACCGCCGCGATGCCGAGCGTCCACGCGTCGGGCTGGGTGCCGATGCCGAGGAGGGTGAGGTAGCCGCCCCAGGAGCCGCCGGTGAGGATCAGCCGGGCGGGGTCGGCGAGACCGGACGTGATCGCCCACTCGCGGACCGCCGCGATGTCCTCCAGCTCGATCAGACCGACCCGGTGCTTCAGCGCGTCCGTCCACGCCCGCCCGTACCCGGTGGAGCCGCGGTAGTTGACCCGCACGACCGCGTACCCGTGGTCGACCCAGGCCGCCGGGCCCGCCGCGAAGGAGTCGCTGTCGTGCCAGGTCGGGCCGCCGTGGATGTCGAAGACCGTGGGGAGGGGGCCCGTCGCCCCCGCCGGCTTCTGGACCAGGGCGTGGATACGGCCGCCCGGCCCCTCCACCCACACGTCCTCCACGGGCACCGAGCCCGGTGACTTCAGGCCGGGCGGGTCCAGGACGACCTCACCCGTCGTCGAGCGCACGGCGGACGGCTCGGCGGCCGACGACCAGAGGTACTCGACGTTGCCGTCGGGGCGGGCCGTGGCGCCGGAGACCGTACCGGGCGGGGTCGGCACCTTCTCCAGGGCGCCCGAGGCGAGGTCGTAGCGGAAGACCTCGCTGCGGGCCTCGAAGCTGTGCGCGATGAGGAGGGCCGAGCCGTCCGGGTACCACTCGGCGCTCACGTCACCGGGCAGGTCCAGGGCCAGGTCGGTCTCGCCGCCCTTCACCACGTCCCACACCAACGGCTCCCAACGGCCGCGCCGCTGATGCCCGATGAGGAGCCGGGTGTCGCCCTCGACGGGTGCGAAGCCGAGCACCTCAAGGCCCAGCTCCTCGGTGCCGCCCTTGGTGTCGTCCAGGTCGGCGACCGCCGTGCCGTCCGGGCGCAGGACGCGCAGCGCCGAGTGCATCGCGTCGCCGTGCTCGGTGTGCTCGATGGCGATCAGCGAGCCGTCGTGCGAGAGGTCGCCGACGCCCGCGGACTCGCGGTGGCGGTAGATCAGCGCGGTCTCGTCGCCGGTGCGGGCGAGGTGGATCGTCGTACCGTCCTCGTCCGTGGAGCGGCCCACGACCGCCGTGCGGCCGTCGCGCGCGAGGGCCAGTCCGGCCGGGTAGGACGGTTCGAGGCCGGGGACGGCCGGTTCGTCGGGGCCGCCCTTGAAGGGCTGGCGGCGCCAGACGCCGAACTCGTCGCCGTCCTTGTCGTCGAACCACCAGATCCACTCCCCGTCCGGGGAGAGCACACCGTCCGTCGTGCCGTTCGGCCGGTCCGTGACCTGGCGTTGCTCGCCCGTCGCCCGGTCCCAGGCGTACAGCTCATACGTCCCTGTCGCGTTCGACACGAACAGGGAACGGTCGGGTGCGTCCTCCGCCCAGTCGGGCAGGGACACTCGGGGCGCCCTGAAGCGCTTCTCCCAGTCCGGTGTGTACGCGGACCCGTTGCTCTCAGTCATGGCCCCATACTGCCCGCCCTCACAGACATTGCACTGACTGGATCCTCAGCCTGTGGATAACTTCGACCAAGTCCCGGTCGGAGCATTGCCGACGGCCGGTGAACCCTGGGGCCCACCCCCGGGCCGAGGCCCTCGCGGCAGCCCCGTACCGTGGAAGGCGTGTACCGGTTTCTGCTGACATCGCGCTGGTGGGGCATCAACGTCTTCGTACTGCTCGCCATCCCCTTCTGCATCTTCATGGGGTCGTGGCAGCTGAGCCGGTTCCAGGCGCGCGTGGACAGCAGCCACCAGGCCACCAGGCAGGTCCAGACGGACCGCAAGGAGACCGCCCGCCCGCTCGCCGAACTGCTGCCGGTCGACCAGGCCACCTCGGGCCGGCAGACCACCGCGACCGGCCGGTACGGCAAGCAACTCCTCGTCCCCGACCGCCAGTTGGACGGGAAGAACGGCTACTACGTCCTCACCCTGCTGCGCACCGACGACGGCAAGGCGCTGCCCGTGGTCCGCGGCTGGCTCCCCGGCACGCCCGACGCGGCGAAGGCACCGGCCGCACCGACCGGCGAGATCACCGTCACCGGCTCGCTCCAGGCCTCCGAGACGCCCGGCGACAACGGCGTCAGCGCCCAGGGCGGCCTGCCGTCCGGCCAGACCGCGGCGATCAGCGCGGCCTCGCTGGTGAACCTGGTGCCCTACCCCGTGTACGACGCGTGGATCACGCTCGACAGGGCCGACTCCGGGATGACGGCCGTACCGGCGACCGCGCCGGCGAACACCGGCCTGGACCTGAAGGCGTTCCAGAACCTGGGCTACACCGGCGAGTGGTTCGTCTTCGCGGGCTTCGTCGTCTTCATGTGGTTCCGGCTGCTGCGCCGCGAGGTGGAGTTCGCGCGGGACGCGGAACTCGGGCTGCTGCCGGAGGACGAGAGCGAGCAGGCGGCCCGCGTCACCGTCTGACGCCCGCCGCCGGGTCCCCCGTGGACCGGCAACCGGCGCCTTGTTGCGACGACCGACGGCCGTCCTACGACGCCGACAGCACGCCCGTCCGGTAGATCGTCCCCGCGCACGCGTTCGGTACGACGGTCGAGGTCGCCGGCGAGCCGCCCTCCGCCGTGAGGGACACCTGGACGCTGCCGTCGAGCGTGCCGTCCTCGGGGAGCAGCTGGGCGGACGTGCCCGTGTCACCGGCCGTGGAGCCGCTGGTGGTGCTGGCGTCCTCCGAGGGCGACGGGCTGGGCGTGGTGCCGCCGGTGGTGGTGCCGCCGCTGTTGCCGCCACTGCTGGTGGGGCAGGTCTCCGAGGGCACCCAGGCGAACTTGACCTGGTAGGCGGCGCCGGGCAGCAGCACCAGTTCGGCGGGCTCCGTCGACGGGTCGGGCAGGCCGGTCGCCGAGTCCCCCGCCGCGTGCAGCGTCACGGAGATCTTGCTGCTCTCAGCGGCCCCCAGCGCGGTGAATCCCACGGTGCCGGGCCCGCCGACGGTACAGCTGGTGCCGGAGGTGTTGGTGACGGTGAAGGTGCCGTAGACGATGCCCCCCGTATCGGCGGCGGCCACGGACGACGTGGCGGAGCCGAGCTGTGTGGCGCCGCAGATGGGCGCGGCCGTCCCGGTGCTGGCCGAGGGGTTGGCGCTCACGGTGCCGGCGCCCTGGTTCTTGCCCCCGCCCTCGTTCTTGTGGCCGCCCGGGTTCTGTCCCGACGTCTGCCCGGAGGAGCCGCCCGAGGTGCTGGAACCCCCGTCCGGGTTCTTGCCCTGACTGGTGCCGCCCTGGGCCTGTGAGCTGTTGCCCGCCATGGACGGGTCGACGGAACCCGTCGAGTTCGAGACGTGCACGAGGGCCGGGATGGCGGTGCCGAAGAAGAGCGCGGCGGCGGCCATGCCGACGACGGCCTGGCGCTTGCGGGCCCGGCGGGCGGGCACCGCCTTGCGCAGGTGCTCCAGTGTCCCGTCGCGGGGCTCGACCTCCTGGACCGCCTGGTGCAGCAGGCGGCGCAGTGCCAGCTCGTCCGGGGCGAATCCCTCGGTGTCGTGGTCGCCGAGTCCGTCGAGTTGCGCGGCGAGTCCGGCGAGCCCCCCGAGTCCTTCGGGGTCGCGCCCCCGAACGGTCTCGGGGCCCTCCGGGCTCTCGGCGGCCTGGATGCCGTCCGGGTTCTCGGGGTTCTCCCCTCCGGAGCCTCCTCCGGAGTTCCCGTCGAGGCTCGGCCCGGTGGGGCTCTGTTCGTCGGGGCCGTGGTTCACAATTCCGTTCCCAGCGTGCGATTCGTTCGGTTCTTCCTTGCGGGCCCAGGTCGGACCGCGCCGGACTTCCGGCTCGCGCCGCCCACGCGCGCCGTTTCCGTCGACGTTGTCGCTCATGCCGTGGCCTCCATCGCGATCCGGAGGGCGGCGATGCCGCGGGAGCCGTACGCCTTCACCGAGCCCAGCGAGATGCCGAGCGACTCGGCGACCTGCGCCTCGGTCATGTCCGCGAAGTAGCGCAGGACCAGGACCTCGCGCTGGCGGCGCTGGAGGCCCTTCATCGCCTTGATGAGGGAGTCGCGCTCCAACTGGTCGTAGGCGCCCTCCTCCGCGCTGGCCATGTCCGGCATCGGCTTCGAGAGGAGCTTGAGGCCGAGGATGCGGCGGCGCAGGGCCGAGCGGGAGAGGTTGACGACGGTCTGGCGCAGATACGCCAGGGTCTTCTCGGGGTCACGGACACGTTTGCGCGCCGAGTGGACCCGGATGAACGCCTCCTGGACGACGTCCTCGCAGGAGGCGGTGTCGTCGAGGAGGAGCGCGGCCAGGCCGAGCAGCGAGCGGTAGTGCGCCCGATAGGTCTCGGTGAGGTGGTCGACGGTCGTTCCGGCCGCGACGGTGTCGTCGACACCTTCGCGCTGGTTCGGGATGCGGGCGGGCCGCGCTGCGGGCATCGGCGCGATCACCGGCATGCCGCCGGGCGCACGGGATCCACGCGGAGGCCGTAGGGCCGTGCCGCGTGCCGCAGTGAAGTCGAGTACCTGAGCCACGCAAGTTGGACACGCTTCCCCCCTCGGGGGTTGTACGCGTCGACCGTCACATTTATGTCAGACGAAACAAACAGTCCACCCACCCGTCTGGTGTCAGGCAGCACAACCGATAGTGCGTCGAACACCCTCATGCCTACCCGCTCTTCCCCTGTGTCACAAAAAGGCCGGGGCGTCCCCACGCCCCTCGCCGCATCCCCGCGCCCGCTGAAGGGCGTCCGCAAAGACGCTCCCCGCCGACCGCGCGGTTGCGGAGAGCGGGGAGTGAAATCTTCGGATGCGGAGGTGGCTGGATTCAAGTGGTCCCAACCATTAATCCGGCCACATCGCGCACAGTGATCCTACAAACCCGTGCGCCACTGGCCAGCGGATTTACGGCTGGGCGGAGCGGGTGGGTCCGCTTCTCACCCGAGGTCGCGCGCCACCAGCTCGGCGATCTGTGCCGTATTGAGGGCCGCTCCCTTGCGCAAATTGTCGCCACAGACGAACAGTTCGAGCGCCGTCGGGTCGTCCAGCGCCCGCCGCAGCCGCCCGACCCAGGTCGGGTCGGTGCCGACCACGTCGGCGGGGGTGGGGAACTCCCCGGCGGCCGGATCGTCGAAGAGGACGACCCCCGGGGCCGTGGCGAGGATCTCGCGCGCCTTGTCGACGGTGACCTCGCCCTGGAAGCGGGCGTGGACCGTGAGGGAGTGCGTGGTGACCACCGGGACGCGGACGCACGTCACGGCGACGGGCAGTGCGGGCTGGCCGAGGATCTTGCGGGTCTCGTCCCGCACCTTCATCTCCTCCGAGGACCAGCCGTCCTCGCGCAGCGAACCGGCCCACGGTACGACGTTCAGCGCCACCGGCTCCGGGAACGGCCCGGTGTTGTCGCCGACGGCCCGGCGCACGTCACCGGGCTTGGTGCCCAGGTCCGTACCGGCCACGAGGGCCAGCTGCTGGCGCAGGGTGTCGACCCCGGCCCGCCCGGCCCCGCTGACGGCCTGGTACGAGGACACCACCAGCTCGCGCAGCCCGAACTCGGCGTGCAGCGCGCCCACGGCGACGATCATCGACAGGGTCGTGCAGTTCGGGTTGGCGATGATCCCGCGCGGCCGGTGGCGCACCTTGTGCGGGTTGACCTCGGGGACCACCAGGGGCACCTCGGGGTCCATCCGGAAGGCGCCCGAGTTGTCGACGACGACCACGCCCTTGGCGGCGGCGATGGGCGCCCACTGGGCGGAGACCTCGTCGGGTACGTCGAACATCGCGACGTCGACCCCGTCGAAGGCCTCTTCCGTCAGGGCCACCACCTCGACCTGCTCCCCGCGCAGGGCCAGCTTGCGGCCGGCCGAGCGCGGAGAGGCGATCAGGCGGATCTCGCCCCAGATGTCCGCATGCTGGGACAGGATCTGGAGCATGACCGTGCCGACGGCCCCGGTCGCTCCGACAACGGCGAGCGTCGGACGCACGGTCGCTCCGGTGGTGGCCATCAGCGGCCGGTGCCTCCGTAGACGACGGCTTCGTCGCTGTCGGAGTCGAGGCCGAACGCCGTGTGCACGGCGCGGACGGCCTCGTTGACGTCGTCCGCACGGGTCACGACCGAGATGCGGATCTCGGAGGTCGAGATCAGCTCGATGTTGACGCCCGCGTCGGACAGGGCGGTGAAGAAGTCGGCGGTGACGCCCGGGTTCGTCTTCATCCCGGCGCCCACCAGCGAGATCTTCCCGATCTGGTCGTCGTAGCGCAGCGACTCGAAGCCGATGCCGTCCTTGTTCCTCTCCAGGGCGTCGATGGCCTTGCGGCCCTCCGCCTTGGGGAGGGTGAAGGAGATGTCCGTCAGCCCCGTCGAGGCCGCCGACACGTTCTGCACGATCATGTCGATGTTGACCTGGGCGTCGGAGATCGTCCGGAAGATCACCGCGGCCTCGCCCGGCTTGTCGGGCACGCCGACGACCGTGATCTTGGCCTCGGAGGTGTCGTGCGCGACACCGGAGATGATGGCCTGCTCCACCTGCTGGACTCCTTGCTTCGGCTCACTGCTGACCCAGGTGCCCTGAAGTCCGCTGAAGCTGGACCGCACATGGATCGGGATGTCGTAACGGCGGGCGTACTCCACACAGCGGTGGAGCAGCACCTTGGAGCCGGAGGCGGCGAGCTCCAGCATGTCCTCGAAGACGATCCAGTCGATCTTCTTCGCCTTCGGCACCACCCGCGGGTCGGCGGTGAACACCCCGTCGACGTCCGTGTAGATCTCGCAGACCTCGGCGTCGAGGGCGGCGGCCAGCGCGACGGCGGTGGTGTCGCTGCCACCGCGCCCCAGCGTGGTGATGTCCTTCTTGTCCTGGCTCACACCCTGGAACCCGGCGACGATGGCGATGTTGCCCTCGTCCAGCGCGGTCCGGATGCGCCCCGGCGTGACATCGATGATCCGGGCTTTGTTGTGGACCGAGTCGGTGATGACGCCTGCCTGGCTGCCGGTGAACGACTGGGCTTCGTGCCCCAGGTTTTTGATCGCCATGGCCAGCAGTGCCATGGAGATCCGCTCTCCGGCGGTCAGCAGCATGTCGAACTCACGCCCGGCGGGCATCGGAGATACCTGCTCGGCGAGATCGATCAGCTCGTCCGTCGTGTCGCCCATCGCGGAAACGACGACGACCACTTGGTGGCCGTTCTTCTTCGCTTCCACGATTCGCTTGGCGACGCGCTTGATGCCCTCGGCATCGGCTACGGAGGAGCCTCCGTACTTCTGCACGACAAGGCCCACGTGCGCTCCTCGCTCAGTCCTGGTGTGTCGGCTCAGTTTAACGAGCGCCCGAAATTCGCTTCCGCGGTATCGCATGGTGAGACCCGGAAGCTTCGGACACCCAGGTCAGCGCATGCCCAATCCAAGGGTGCGGGAAAAGTGCCGAGCGTCACAGGTGACAGCCGGGAATCGGGTTTCCCGCACTAAGGTGCGCCGTGTGCGCGTACTTCTGGTGGAAGACGATGAGCCGGTCGCCGAGTCCCTACGACGCGGACTGATCCGCTACGGCTTCGAGGTCGACTGGGTCACCACGGGCGGCGCGGCGCTGAGCCACTCCGCCCCCTACGACGTCGTCCTCCTCGACCTGGGCCTGCCCGACACCGACGGCCTCGACGTGTGCAAGGCGCTGCGCGCCCGCGGCGACGTCCCGATCATCGTGATCAGCGCGCGCAGCGACGAGACGGACCGGGTGGTCGGCCTGGAACTGGGCGCCGACGACTACGTCTCGAAACCCTTCGGTGTCCGCGAGGTCATCGCCCGCATAAGGGCGGTGATGCGCCGCGCACAGCCGAGGGCGGTCTCGGAAGCGGCCGGCCCCGACGCCTACGGCACCCGCCTCACCATCGACCGCAAGGCCGCCCGCGTCCGCCTCGACGGCGCGGAGATCCCGCTCGCCCCCAAGGAGTACGACCTGCTGTCGTTCCTCACCGAGGAGCCCGGCGCGCTGATGTCGCGCGAGCAGATCATGGAAGCGGTCTGGGACGCGAACTGGTTCGGCCCGACGAAGACGCTGGACGTCCATGTGGCCGCGCTGCGAAGGAAGTTGGCGGGCGCGATCACGATCGAGGCGGTACGGGGAGTCGGCTTCCGCCTGGAGATCACCTCCTCCGGAGACGGGCCTCCGGCCTCATGATCCGGCAACTGATCGTCAGCTACGTCCTGTTGGTGGCCGTGGCGCTGACGGCGTTCACCGTGCCGGTCGCCTTCACGCTGACCGCCCAACTCCGGGGCGACACCGAGCAGTCGGTGCGGCGCGAGGCGAAGACGATGGCGTTGCTGCTGAGCGGCGACGCGGCCTCGCGCGCCGCGCTGGACCGCATGGTGGTGGCGTACGCGCAGGAGACCCCCGGGACGGCCGAGGTACTCCCCGCGTCACGCGCCAAGACCGCGACGCACTGGGGCGGCGGAAAGCTGGAGGTGACAGCACCGGCGCGGCGCGACGGCAAGACGGTGGGCGCCGTACGCATCACGTACCCGACCTCGGACCTGACCCGGCGGCTCTGGCAGATCTGGGGCTTCCGGGCGATCCTCGCGGTGGGTGTCCTGGCGGTGGCGGCCGGCCTGGGCGCGCTCGTGGCCCGCCGCTTGACCCGCCCCCTGCGCCAACTCAACGACATGGCCAGCAAGTTCAGCGACGGCGACCTGACGGCACGTACGCCCGTGACAGGCCCGCACGAGACGCAGACGCTGGCCAGGACGTTGAACCAGGCGGGCGAGCGCCTGGACACCCTCATCGCCTCGCAGCGCATCTTCGTGGCCGACGCCTCCCACCAACTCCGGACCCCGCTCACGGCGTTGAGACTCTCGCTGGACAACATCGCGGACGGTGTGGACGACGAGTTCGTACGGGAGGACGTCGATCAGGCGACGGCCGAAGTGGTCCGGATGAGCCGACTGGTCAACGGCCTGCTGGTGCTGGCGCGGGCCGAGGCGAAGGTGACGGCGGCGGAACCGCTGCCGCTGCGGGAGATCGTGGCCGAACGCCTCTCGGTGTGGAGACCGGCCGCCGACGAGCGCGGGGTCGAGATCGCGCTCAGGGGGAGTGTTGTCGACGGCCGGCCGCTGGTGCTGGCCAGTCCCGGTCATCTCGAACAGGTCCTGGACAACGTGCTGTCGAACGCCCTGGAGGTGTCGCCGGACGGCGCGAAGATCACCGTGCGTTCCGAATCCCGGGGCGACGAGGTCGAGTTGACGGTGACGGACGAGGGCCCCGGCATGTCCGACGCGGACAAGTCCCGCGCCTTCGACCGCTTCTGGCGCGGCCAGGGCCTCACCGGGCGCACCGGTTCGGGCCTGGGCCTGGCCGTCGTACGGCAGTTGGTGACGGACGACGGCGGAACGGTGACCCTGCGGGACGCGCCCGGCGGAGGACTCGCTGTCGCGATCAGCCTTCGGGCATCACCGAGGAGTGGTGGTTGACGATCAGCCACTTGCCGCCGCGCTTCTCGTACTCGTAGGTGTAACGGGCCTCGACGACCCGCTTGGCACCGGTGCCCGGGTCGGTGAGCGTGAACTCGTAAATGCCGGTGTCTATCGCGGAGTTGCTGTCGAGGACGTTGACGATCGTCTCGACCTTCTTGCCGACCGGCTTGTTCGGCAGGAAGTGCTCGAAGTAGTCGACGATCTCCGCGCGGTCGGTGCGGATCTTGTTGGAGACGGTGGGGAGCAGTACGGCATCCGGCGCGTACCGGTTGGCGACCTTCTCCGGGTCACCGGTCTTGAGCGCGGCGTTCCAGCCGTCGAAGAGGGCGGCTATCTGCTTCTTGGAGGGCTTGGTGTCGTGCCGGGGCCCGGCGGTCGCGGCGACGGTGCCGAGGGAACCGAGGGCAAGGACGGTGGTGACGGTGACGGCGGCTGCACGCTTGCTCATGGTCCGGCGGGTCATCTCAACTCCAGTTGTACTGGTGTGTTTTGGGATGACTCCAGACTGGCTTTCCGCTGGTTAGCGCCCGTGCAGCGGACGTACAGGAGCGAGGAAGGACTGCTCCAATTAACGCGCCGTGTCCGCCTGACCACGGTCCCGGACGAGACTGACACCGGCACCCAGGGCCACGACGCCCATGCCGACGGCGGTCATCACGCCCTGCGTTCCGTCGACCACGAAGGGTGCGACCGCGGCGACGACCAGGTTGAAGAGGAAGAGGAACCAGAGGACGGGCTTGGAGGAGAGGAAGTTCTTCATGCGTCCAACGATCCCGTTTCCCGGGTGCCGCAACGAGGGAGCCCAGTCCCGAAGTGAGGGTGTAGCGGGCTACACCCCGACCCTGGATGATGTTGCCCCATGACGGGGGACATGCTGCTGGCCGCGATCGTTCTGCTCGGCTCTTCCGTCCAGTGGCTGACGGGAATGGGCTTCGCGTTGGTAGCCGTACCGGCCCTGGTGCTGCTCCTCGGCCCGACGCAGGGCGTCGTCCTCGCGAACTGCGCCGCCGGTGCGATCAGTGTCGTAGGCCTGGCGGGCGGCTGGCGCAAGGTCCGGGCCCGCGCGATGGTCCCGCTGTGCGCGGCGGCGGTCTGCACGGTGCCGGCGGGGGCGTGGATGACGCGCCAACTGCCGCCGCCTGTGCTGCTGTTGGTGATGGGCGGGTTGGTGACGGTGGCTGTCTTGTTGGTGATGCGCGGCGCCCGGGTGCCGGCGCTTCGTGGCACTCGCGGTGCGGTCGCGGCGGGAGCGGCGGGCGGTTTCATGAACGCGGCGGCGGGGGTGGGCGGTCCGCCGATCTCCCTGTACGCGGTCAACGCGGGTTGGACGGTACGGGAGTTCGTCCCCAACGCCCAGTTCTACGGCGTCGTCGTCAACGCGTTCTCGGTGGCGGCGAACGGGGTGCCGTCGTTGAGCGGGGCGCGGTGGGTGGCGGTGGGCGCCGCGATGGTTGTGGGCGGGGTTATCGGGCGAGGGTTGGCGGGGCGAATACCCGAACCGCGGGCGCGGGCACTGGTGTTGACGCTGGCGTTGGCGGGTGGGGTGACGGCGGTGGGGAAGGGGGTGTGGGGGCTGTGATCAGTCGGCGAACTCCTTGAGGGGGTCGGTGTCCAGGGTGATGTTCACGGGGTCCGGGATCTTGATGGTCGCGCCGAAGGGGAGCTTCTCCTCGTGGCGGTAGCGGCCGTCCTCAGGCTGGTTGAACACGACGACCGAGCAGTCGTCGCGGTCGATAAGGAGGTAGACGGGGATGCCTGCGGCCGCGTACCCGTCGGGCTTCTCGATCCGGTCGCGCTGATTCGTGTCAGAGTCGTACGACGTGACCTCCACAGCCATCAACACTCCGTCGGCCTCGGACCACTCCCCATGCCCCTTGAGGCTGCCCTTGGGCATCAGGATCGCGTCCGCGCGAGCGCGTCCCTTGCGGTAGGCCTCGGTCTTGAGGCCCCGCTCCGGATAGAGCCGGAGGTCCGGACGCAGTTGCATGCACCGCTCCAGTAGCCAGATGTAGATCTCCGTGTGGTTGCCGTCCGGCACGGGCTTGACCTGGACCTTCCCCTTGATGAACTCCAGCCGCACGGTCTCGGGGGCATGGCGTTCCAGCTGCTCGAACTCCTCGACGGACATCTGGGGCTGCTGCTCGGTCCTGGGGGTCATGGCGTCGCCTCCTCGACTCCATAGTGCCCCGACCGGCACGTCCTGCACGCTCATACGCCGCCGCCCTCTCCTCCGTGCCGCTTCCCGACCGTCACGGATTCCACCGCCTCGGCGGGAGGCCGTTCGCGATGCGGTCGCGGTTGTCTCGGTAGTGGTAGTGGACGCGGTCCTCGATCGGCACGGGGCGGAACGTGTCGGGCACAGGCCCGCCCGTACGGCGTTCCAGCTTCTGCTTCAGGAGGCGGGCCGTCGTGGTTCCCAGGTAGGCGATCTCCTCGAACCCCTTCTTGATCTCCTCCTCGCTCATCTCAGGCTCCGCACGGCATTCCTCACAGATGCCGTTGATGATCTTCGCCGTCCGCTCGTCGGCGTCGCAGGTGGCGCAGGCCATGAGCACGCGGGTCACACGGGCGCGGAGGGGGCGGGTCTCGGCAGCGTCGTTCTTCTTCGGGGGCATCTTGGTCTCCAGTCGGGTGCGGGCCAGCCCGCCCGGGTTCGTGATGGTGGGTGGCAGTCCGTCGGTCAGCGCGCGGGCCATGTCGGCCGGGGTGGCGCCTCGTGCCAACCACTCGGCGGCGAGGGGTTCGAGGGCTCGGCACTCGGCTTCGGAGAGGGACATGCGGGGGTCTGCGGTGCGGAGTTGAGCGAGAGCGCGGTACGCGGCGCTGGGCTCGGGGGTCGGGTCCGTCTCCGGGGTCGGGTCCGTCTCCGGCGTCCCGTCGGTCTCGCTCTCGCTCTCGCGCTCCGGCGCAGGGGCCGGGTCTTCCGTCCTCGCCAGGCCCGGCTGGTAGTCGTGCGTGACGTCCCTGCCGTGGCGCTCACGCGCGAACTCGGCCCACCACTGCGCCGACCTGGGCGTACGCGACCAGTACGTCCGCGTCACCCACCGCATCGAGTTGTCCTCGACGGTGATGTGTTCCTTGATCCAGCGCAGGTGGCCGGCCTCGGTGAGGCTCTTGAGCGACGTACGGCAGGCCTGCTGGCCGTAACGGGGATGCTCGGCCGCGATCACCTTGTGGCCCATGGCGTGGCCGTTGTCGAGGTGGTCGATGAAGACGGCGATCTCGGCGTCTCGCGGGAGCAGATGTGCGAAGTCCGGGTCCGCGTGCGGTTCTTCGTCACCCGTGGCGCGTTTTCCGTAGCCCGTTTTGGCCATGGGGTGCGACGGGGACGGCAGGGCGGGGCTAGGCTGGGCGTAAGCCACGATCGAGCTTCTTTCGATCCGTAGGTCTAGGCCCCGGAGCCGGTGTTGGCGCACCGACCGGGGCCGATCTATTTGCTTGTTTGCCGTGAACCTAGAGCGGCTTTACCTTGCGGCGCAAGCTGATCACGAAACGTCACCCGTTCGGATTAAACCCCCCTCAACTCACGTACAGGCTTGGTTGGTTGGGTTGTTTTCACCCAGCCCAGAACCCAAGAAAAGAGCTCGAAGCCCGGGGCTCAAGCTCCGGGGTGAACTGCGGAGACTCCGGAGAGGAACGCCGTCCAGGCGGGGGCGGGGACGGTGAGTTGAGTGCCTGAGGGGTTCTTCGAGTCGCGGATGTGGATGGTGGTTCGGGGGGTGGGAATGGCTGCTTCTACGCAGTCGCCGCCCTCGTTGTCGCTGTAACTCGACTTGAACCACGTCAACTTGTCACTCATGACTGATCCACCATCCGCTCGATGAAACGGGCCGACTCGGCAGGGCTCAGAGCCTGCGCGCGGATCATGCTAAGCCGCTCACTCACCCGGCTTACAACCTCCGGATCAGCCGACAACTCGCTGACGAACGGCCCTTCCGTGAAGGCGAACCTTTGGTGGTCGCAGGTCTCCAACAGGACCATTGGCCCGACGAGGGCGTCGCTGATGGCCCGTTCGAAGGGGAGCACCTGCAAGACGACGTTTCGCAGACGGAACGTCCAAAGCAGTCGGTGCAGTTGCTCGGTGTCCACCTGGGGGCTGCGCAGAACCGCTTCGTAGAGAACGAAGCTCACGGCCATCGGCGGTGTGCACCCCGTGAGAAGGGCCTGCCGCTCCATTCGTGCCGCAATCCGCTTCTCCACCGTCGCCTCGTCCAGAGGCGGAAGGCGATTCTCGATGAGCGCCCGTGCGTACGGCTCGGTCTGCAACAGCCCTGGTACCAGAGTGGTCTCGTACGACCACCGGCTGATCGCCTCCCGCTCCTTCTCCATGAAGTCCTGCGCACGCGCCGGAAACTTCTCCCTCAGCAAGTAGTCCTTGGCCGCGCTCAACAGGCCCTCGGCCCGGCACATCCCATCGGCCACGTCGAGCACGCGCGGCGTCGGCATCCGTACGCCCTGCTCCATGGACTTGATGGTGTCCGGCGAGTAGTTGGAGGCGGCGGCCAGCTGCTCCCGGCTCACGTTGGCCTTGGTGCGCCACCGCTTCAGCTGGTTCCCGCTGTACCGCCAGGCCACGGGCGGAATGGACTTGGCTTTGGACTGACCAGGCACAGCACCAACCTCCGACCGATACACCCCGGCGTGTATCACCTCAGTCACTACCGAGCGTAGCTTCGCAAACGCCACCGTGTGACCATGACCGACTCACTTCACCTGCCGGACTGGATCCCCGCGTCCGGTCACCAACTCCGTCTCACCGGGGTCCACTTCGACGCCGTACGCATCGAAGGCGTACGGGGAGAACGGGTCGCCGCGCGTCTCATCGAGGCCGCCGACGGGGATGCCGGGCCTGTCGTCTGCGAGGCCGCCGGGTTCCGGTGGATGTACTTCCTGCTGGCGCCCGGAGAGGTGCGCCGGCACAACTGGCCTTTGGGTGTGCAGCAGTTCGGCGGCCGGGGCGCTCGTACCGTCACGTACATCGGGATTCCGGCGCTGGACGGGAACACGTGGCCGTTGCGGTGGTACAGCGAGCCTACGGTTACGGCGCCGTTTGTGGAGGCGGGGCGGTTGGGGGCGGTGCTGGCGTTGGCGGGGGCGTAGGTCAGGGCTGTTGGGCGCGCGCGGCGGAGAGATTCGCGCGGACGGTCTTTGTCGTCGGGTGGTTCTCGCCCAGTACACGAAGACAGCGGGCCAACGCCTGTTCGTAGAGCAGGATCGCCCGCGCCACATCCCCCGACACCCGATACGCGCCAGCCCGGTTGCTCCGCGAAACCAGCGTGCTCGGGTGATCCTCCGTCACGACCCCGATGAGCCGCCCCCGTGCGAAGAGCGCCGCCCCGGACGCGCCCGCCCAGACACCGGGCACGGCTACCTGGTCGACGTACGCCGTGATCAGCCCACTGGACTTGAGTCCCGTCAGCCTCTCGATGTGGCCGCGGATCTCCTTCGTGTCCGGGATGCCGTCCCGCACCTCGGACCGGGGGAAGCCGACCGCGACGCACGCAAGCCGCCCCTCGTCCGCGACGACCGGGCCACCGTCGATCCGGCCCCCAGCGGACGGGGTCAGCTCCCATCGGCGGGAACCATCCGACATCCGTGATCCTGACCAACGCCCCGTCCGCCTGCGGCTCCCGCTCCAGATCGGGTAGCTCTGTCAGCGGCCACAACACTTCCGCCGCAAGCCATTTGGAGTCGCCACCGAGACCCCTGACCTCCAAGACCCCACAGCCCAGCACATTGTGAAGAGCCGTCAGGACGATGTCGTCCGCGACCAAGTAACCGGTCCCCGAACACTTCCCGACCGGATTCCAGATCTCCACGACCCGCCGCACGTCCACAGCCACAGGCCAACACCCCCGTGTTCCCCGTTACTTGGGGCGTTCCCCGGAGTCGTCCGCGATACGCCGATCCTCGCCCTCGGCGTCGACCGGCTGGAGGGTGAGCTTCACGCGGCTCGTCGTGCCCTTCGACCGGGCCACCTTCGCCTCCGCGCCGAACGGGAGCACCAAGACCTTCGCCCGTGCCTCTCCGTCCTTCTTCATGTCCACGGCGAACTCGATCTCCACCGGGCCCGTCCGGAACTGGATCTCCTGCCCCGCCCCGTCCCGCGCCGCCTGCTGAAGCTCCGCGCGGATCGCCCCGATCGCCTCGGCCAAGCCCATCCATACCTCATCGGCCATCGGGCGTCCCCCTCGTCCCCGTATACGCACTGTGGGGCGCAGCGTACTCGCCGCGCCCCACAACGTGCCGTGGAAAAGCCCTGAAAGCCCTACTTCACCGGCCTGATCCCCAACGGCCCCGCGATCTCCTCCGCCATCACCGCACCCGCCTCGAACTCCAGCGTCTCGTCGCCCATGACGCTCTGGTCGGTGTCGAGGCCGTCCAACTCCGCGAGGGGCTGGTTCAACCGCACATGCGCGACCACCGACTGCAACGCGCGCAGCGTCGCCGACGCCGTCGAGCCCCAGTTGGAGAAGTAGGAGAACTGCCACCACCACAGGGCCTCCGTGGTGCGGCCCGCGCGGTAGTGGGCCATGCCGTGGCGGAGGTCGGTGATGAGGTCGGCGAGGTCGTCGGAGATGCGGGCCGGGACCGGGGCCTTGCGCGGCTCGTAGGGGTCGAAGACCTCCGAGTAGACGTCGATCGGCTCCAGCATCACCGCGAAGCGCTCGCGGAGTTCGTCCACATCCGGCTCCGGGCCCAGGTCGGGCTCGTAGCGCTCGTCGGGGACGATGTCCTCGTGCGCGCCCAATCGGCCGCCGGCCAGGAGGAGTTGGGAGACCTCCAGGAGGAGGAAGGGGACCGCGGAGTCGGGGTCCTCGCCCTTCGCTACCTCCGACACGGCCACCAGGAAGCTCTCGACCTGGTCCGCGATCTGGACCGCGAAGTCGTCCGGGTCCTGCGCGGTGGCATGCAGTGTGGCGTCAGACATCTAGGAGTCGTCTCCCCTCGAAGGCGCGGCCGAGGGTCACCTCGTCCGCGTATTCCAGGTCTCCGCCCACCGGGAGGCCGCTGGCCAGGCGGGTGACCTTGAGGCCCATGGGCTTGATCATGCGGGCGAGGTACGTGGCCGTGGCCTCGCCTTCCAGATTCGGGTCCGTGGCAAGGATCAGCTCCGTGACCGTACCGTCGGCCAACCGCGCGAGAAGTTCTCGTATACGCAGGTCGTCCGGTCCGACACCTTCGATCGGGCTGATCGCGCCGCCGAGGACGTGGTACTTGCCCCGGAATTCGCGCGTGCGTTCGACGGCTACGACGTCTTTCGGTTCTTCGACCACGCAGATCACCGAGAGGTCGCGGCGCGGGTCTCGGCAGATGCCGCACAGCTCTTCCTGCGCAACGTTTCCGCAGGTCGCGCAGAAGCGGACCTTCGCCTTGACCTCCATCAGGCACTGCGCGAGCCGGCGGACGTCCGTCGGCTCGGCCTGCAGGATGTGGAAGGCGATCCGCTGCGCGCTCTTGGGACCGACGCCGGGGAGCCGCCCCAACTCGTCGATGAGGTCCTGGACCACGCCCTCGTACAACGGACTGCCTGCCCTTCCTGGAGGTCCTACGGTGCGTACGTACGTACCGTAGTTGGCCGTGGGTCGTCTTAGAAAGGCAGACCCGGAATACCGCTGCCGCCGCCCAGTCCCTGCGCGAGCGGGCCGAGCTTCTGCTGCTGGAGGGTCTGCGCGTTCTCGTTGGCCGCCTGGACGGCCGCGACGATGAGGTCCGCGAGGGTTTCGGTGTCCTCGGGGTCGACCGCCTTCGGGTCGATCTTCAGCGCGCGCAGCTCGCCGGCGCCGGTGACGGTGGCCTTGACCAGGCCGCCGCCGGCCTGTCCGTCGACCTCGGTCCGCGCCAGCTCCTCCTGCGCGTTCGCCAGGTCCTGCTGCATCTTCTGGGCCTGCTGCAGCAGCTGCTGCATATTGGGCTGGCCACCACCGGGAATCACGATCAGCTCCTGGTTTCGTACGGCTGTGCAGGCGAGGGTTTTCCCCGCTCGGCACGAGCCTACGTGGTCCGAGCAGTCATCGCTTCAGCACTCTTTCGAGTGAGTCCTTACCGCGTCCTATACCTGATCAACACCCACTTCCGGGCGGAAAAGCGGTGAAACCGGAGCCTTCGCCACCCATTGGGCGGTAGGAAGGATCCGGCACATCAGCATCAGGTGTCACACAACGTAAGGGAGTGCCGGGTGGGTCAGCCGGAGATTCAGCCCGAGGGTGGCGATCTGGCCGGGCGGACGTTTCCGCTCGGCGACTGGGGCGAGCCCGCGGCCCGGCTGGACGAGCTGTACCGGTGGGTCGAGCGCGGAGCGCTGGAGACGGCGGCCTGGTACCTCGCGGACCGGGTGTGGAAGCGGCGCGGGGCGCGGGTGCTGCGCACGGGCGCGGTGCTGGGCGCGGTCGTGGGGGCGGCGCTGCCGCTGCTCGACCTCACCGGGGTGGTGGCCGGGCTGGCCGCCTGGGGCTATCTGGCGCTGCTGCTCGGGACGGCGTGCGTGGCCGGGGACCGGCTCTTCGGGATGACGTCCGGGTGGATGAGGGACGTGGCCACGGCACAGGCGGTGCAGCGGCGTCTTCAGGTGCTCCAGTTCGACTGGGCGTCGGAGGGCGTACGGGAGGTGCTGGGGCCGGCCGACGGGACGGCGAGCGAGGCCGCGGACCGGTGTCTGGGGGTGCTGCGGCGCTTCTCGGAGGACGTGACGGAACTGGTGCGGATGGAGACGGCCGACTGGATGGTGGAGTTCCGGACCGGGTCGGCACCGCTGGGCATCCAGTCGACGGTGGTCGGCGGGGGGCGTCAGGAGGGGGCCGTCGTACACGGCAGGTTCCCGATGCCACCGGGCCCGGGTGGACCGGGTGGCCCGGGCGGCGGCAACCGGCCGAACATGCCCCGTCAGCGGCCTCCCGAGCCGCGCTGACGTGGGGGCTACGTGCACAGCCTGATGCCCTCCACCGTGCCGCACGGGATGTGGCCGTGGATGCGGATCACGTCCTGGCCGACGCCCTGTGTCAGATAGTTCAGGAAGCTCGATGTGAGGGAGTCGTCCGGGGGCGTGCCGTAGGTGTAGGCGTACTCGATCTCGCGGTACGGGTAGTTGCTCGTGCCCTGTTCGATGACGTCCACGGACGCGACGTGGCCGTCGAGGGTGAGCACGTGCAGGCCCTTGGCGCGCGAGGCGAGGGTGAGTTCGCTGTAGCCGATCGCGCCGGGGACCTCGGCGACCTCGGACAGCACCTGGTCGGTGGAGTCGAGTTCGCAGCGGATGACGGGTGCCGTCGGATCGTCCTTGTGGACGCAGTCGACGGAGGAGTTGGCGATCTCGCTCCGTTTCAGCACCCGGCGCTGGAACACCTGTCTCGTCCCGGAGTTGGCGTCCCGGCTGACCAGGTGTACGGCCACGTCCGGGCCGCCGAGCTCGTGCCAGTTCTTGATGTCGCCCCGGTACAGGCGTTGTACGTCCGCGGTGGACAGGTTCTTGAGGTTGATGCCCTTGTTGACGACGATCGCGAAGACCGACATCGCGACCCGGTGCTCCAGCAGTTGGGGCATGTCGCTCGGCTTGGGTCCGTCCGACATGGCCACGATCGCCGGTGAGCCCTTCTTCGACGCGAGCCCCTTGGTCTCCAACTCCCGTACGCCCGCGGTCGATCCGTGCGGGTCCACCACGATCGTCGAGCCCTCGCAGTCCTTCTCGTACTTCTTCGCGGCCTCCACCATCGCGGGCGCGAACGCGGTCGAACCGGTGACGGTGAGGGTGCCGTGCGCGCAGCCGATCGGCGGCGGGGTGTCGTCGCGGGCCACGACGATCGTCGCCAGCGTCACCACGCACACCGTGAGCATGATGGTGATCAGCCGGGAGGCGCGGCTGAACAGGGGCGCCTTGTCGTCCGGGGTCGCGCTGCGGTTGGGGTGCACCTCGCCGTCCCGGATACCGCCGATGAGCCGTATGTCGCGGCCGACGTCACCGCCGGACAGCAGCACCAGCAGCTTGAAGTGGTCGCGCGGGTTGAGCGGGACGCGCGGGATGCGCAGGGTGTTGGTGTCGTAGCCGAGGCCGGCCGCCGGGGTGAAGTGGTCCATCAGATGGTCGGTGCCGACCGGCTGGGTGACCGAGACCCCGCGGATCGTGCGGTCGGTGAACACCGCGGTGAGGCCGTGGAGTTCACGCCCGGTGTAGTCGTTGTCGGCGATGCTCTGCGAACCGTCGTTCTCGATGCGCAGCAGGACGAGGGTGGCGTCGGACATGCCCGGCACCTCGTCGAAGAGGCCGAGGCGTCTGTTCGCGCGGCCCGAACGGACGTCGTCGCCAATGGGGTTGTCCATCTGGACGCGGTAGCCGATCCGCTTGCGGCGCGGCACCCGGCGCTCGTACCAGACCATCACGCCGGACGCGACGATACCGAGCACCGCGGTGCCCACGGCCACGACGTTCTCCGCGCTCAGCCACTCCACTGCGGGCCCCCGCTCCCCAGCCGGATCGTGGGGTCACGGTACGGGTGGCCGGAGAACCCGCGGGGGCTGTCGGCCGACGTTCGGGTGACGTTCAACTGGCCCCGGAGTAAAGGGACTTCAGCCCGCCTTGGTGTACGTCAGCTTCTCACCGTTGCCGGTGTTCACGCGCTCCAGGCTGCCGTCCGACAGCAGGGTGACCTCGCTGGCCGCGCCCGGGCTGCAGGACGACAGCGGCTGTCCCGAGGTGACGGTGGAGGCGCCGAGCGTCAACGGGCTGTCGCCGTCCGGCCGTTGGGTGAGGTCGGCGCTGAACACGCAGTGATAGCCGGGGCCGTCCGCGACCAGCTTCAGCACCGGGTCCCCCACCTTCCCCTGGCTGATGGTGAGTTGGCGGGTGTTGTGGCCGGTGGCGTTGTCGATGGACGCGTTCCAGGTGCCGAGATAGCGGCTCGGTACGGCGTCGGCGCCGCTCGGTGCGGCGGAGGAGGACGGCGAGTCCGTCGTCGACGGTTCTCCGGTGGTCGGACCCGGCGTGGTGGGCGCGGCGCTGGTGGCCCGCCCGCCCGAACCGGCCGCCGTACGGCTGCCGTTGCCGCCGCCCTTCATCAGCGCGTACACCGAACCGCCCGCCCCCAGCGCGACGACCAGCGCGACCAGGACCAACAGCGCGGTCGACCGCTTGCTGCGACGCGTCTCCTGCGGCTCCAGGTAGGGCCCCGGGCCGTAGGGCGGGGTGGCGCCGAGGCCGTTGTTGTGGGGGTAGGGGTTGTACGGCACCTGCCCGCCCCAGCCGACGAGCTGCCGGGCGGGGAGCTGGGGGTAGCCGTGGTCGGCGGCGGGCGGGGCGGGCTGCGCGGGCGGTTGCGGATAGCCGTAGCCGGGGGCGGGCTGGGGGTGTTGCTGCGGGTGGCCGTAGGCCGGGTGCGGGGTGGGCGGGGGTGGTGTGCCGGTGGTTCCGGGCCCGCTCTCGACCACCGTCGGGAGGTGGGTGGTGGGCGCGCTGTCGTCCGTCACCGCCGCGGGTGGCGGCGGGGAGGAGTCGTCGGAGGCCGGGGCGTGTTCGGGGGTGGCTTCGGAGACGGCGGGATGTTCTACGGCGACGGGGGCGGGCTCCGCGGAGGCGGGGGCGGGGGATGCGGGGGCGGGGGCGGGGGATGCGGACGCGGGTGCGGTGGGCGCGGGGGGTGCGGCTGGTGTGGGGGGTGCGGCTGGTGTGGGCGCGGCGGGGGCGGGAAGTTCGGCGGGCGTGGGCGCGGCGGGGGCGGGAAGTTCGGCGGGCGTGGCCTTTGGAGCCGCCTCCAGGGCCAGGGCCTCGGAAGACCGAGCCTGAAGGGCCCGTACCTCCGGAGCGCCCTTCTCCAACTGGACCCGCTCCGCCGTCTGCGGATCCTCCGTGTCCAGCAACCGCACCGCGTGGCGCCCGAGTTGGGCGACCAGGCCGCCCGGCAGCCACGGGTCGCGGGAGCGGCCACCGGAGACCGTGTCCTCCGCGCCCGTACGGTCGAGGATCTGGTGCAGGGTCGGCCGGGTGGCCGGGTCCTTGCGCAGGCAGTCGCGGACCAGTTCGGCGATGCCCTCGGGGACGCCCGTCAGGTCGGGTTCGTCCTGGGCGATGCGGAACATCAGCGCGTGGACACCGCTGTTGGCGGTGCCGAAGGGGAGGGTGCCGGTCGCGGCGTAGGCGAGGACGGAACCGAGGCAGAAGATGTCGCACGCCGGGGTGATGCGGTCGCCCCGCACCTGTTCCGGCGCCATGAATCCGGGCGAGCCGACCAGTGAGCCGGTGCGGGTGAGGCCGTCCCCGGCCTGGGTCTCCAGGGCGCGCGCTATGCCGAAGTCGATGACGCGGGGGCCGTCGATGGTCACCAGGACGTTGGACGGTTTGAGGTCGCGGTGGACGATGCCGGCGGCGTGGATGTCCTGGAGCGCGTGCGCGAGCCCGGCCGCGAGGATCCGTACCGAACGCTCGGGCAGCGCCCCGTGGTCGCGGCCGACGACCTGTTGCAGGGTGGGTCCGGCGACGTACCCGGTGGCCACCCAGGGCACCGGGGCCTCGGTGTCGGCGTCCAGGACGGGCGCGGTCCAGTGCCCGCCGACCCGCCGCGCGGCCTGCACCTCCTGCCGGAACCGGGCGCGGAACTCCTCCTGCGCGGCCAGGTCCTCGCGGACGAGTTTGACGGCGACCGTGCGCCCCCGGTCCGACCGGGCCAGGTACACATGCCCCATGCCACCGGCCCCGAGCCGGGCCAGCAGCCGGTATGCCCCGATCCGCTGCGGATCGGCCGCCCCCAGTTTCTCCACGACCGCGCCGCCTCCCCTGAAATCCCCGGTCACGCCCCGGTCGAGCCCCTGTGCTCCGCGACAGACCGAGAATAGTGCGAGGAATCGACGAGACGGCCGGAGCGGTGTCTACGGTTCCGTAACGGCAGACCGGCCCAGGCCGCGCACCGCCCGCGCGCCCAGCACCAACCCTCCGAAGGCTGGGCTCGCCCCTAACCGGTCACAGGGGCGGACACCGGTTAGTTTCACCCCCACACCTCAGCGGGTCCCCGCACCGACCACCCACCCTGGACAACCTGTCGCGGAAACCCCGCTACCGCAGACAGACCGCCGATACCTTTTCCGCATCGCGGACATTTACGCTCGCCGCCATGACCCCTCAGCCCAACCCCCAGGCCGGCGCCGCCGTGAAGGCCGCGGACCGTGCGCATGTGTTCCACTCCTGGTCCGCGCAGGAACTCATCGACCCGCTCGCCGTGGCCGGCGCGGGGGGGTCGTACTTCTGGGACTACGACGGCAGGCGCTACCTGGACTTCACCAGTGGGCTCGTCTACACGAACATCGGCTACCAGCACCCGAAGGTCGTCGCCGCGATCCAGGAGCAGGCCGCGACCCTCACCACCTTCGCGCCCGCGTTCGCGATCGAGGCCCGCTCGGAAGCCGCCCGGCTGATCGCCGAGCGGACGCCCGGGGACCTGGACAAGATCTTCTTCACCAACGGCGGCGCCGACGCGATCGAGCACGCGACGCGCATGGCCCGGCTGCACACCGGGCGGCCGAAGGTGCTCTCCGCCTACCGCTCGTACCACGGCGGTACACAGCAGGCGATCAACCTCACCGGCGATCCGCGCCGCTGGGCCAGCGACAGCGCCTCGGCCGGGGTCGTGCACTTCTGGGCCCCCTTCCTGTACCGGTCCCGTTTCTACGCGGAGACCGAGGAGCAGGAGTGCGAGCGCGCGCTGGAGCACCTGGAGACGACGATCGCCTTCGAGGGTCCGGCCACGATCGCCGCGATCGTGCTGGAGACCGTGCCGGGGACGGCCGGGATCATGGTGCCGCCGCCGGGCTATCTCGCCGGGGTGCGGGAGATCTGCGACAAGTACGGGATCGTCTTCGTCCTCGACGAGGTGATGGCCGGGTTCGGGCGGACCGGTGAGTGGTTCGCGGCCGACCTGTTCGACGTCGTACCGGACCTGATGACCTTCGCCAAGGGGGTCAATTCCGGCTATGTGCCGCTCGGCGGGGTCGCCATCTCCGGCGCGATCGCGGAGACCTTCGGCAAGCGGGCCTACCCGGGCGGTCTGACGTACTCCGGGCACCCGCTCGCCTGTGCCGCGGCCGTCGCGACGATCAACGTCATGGCCGAGGAGGGTGTCGTAGAAAATGCGAGGACCCTTGGTACGACCGTCGTCGAGCCCGCGCTGCGGGCGCTGGCCGAGCGGCACCCGAGTGTCGGGGAGGTGCGCGGGGTCGGCATGTTCTGGGCGCTGGACCTGGTGAAGGACCGGGAGACGCGCGAGCCGCTGGTGCCGTACAACGCGGCCGGTGAGGCCAACGCCGCGATGGCCGCGTTCGGGGCCGCCGCCAAGCAGCAGGGGCTGTGGCCGTTCGTGAACATGAACCGCACCCACGTCGTGCCGCCGCTCAATGTGAGCGAGGCCGAACTGAAGGAGGGGCTCGCCGCTCTGGACACGGCGCTGTCCGTGGCGGACGAATTCACGTCGTAATACGCCGACGAATTCACCTCGTAGTACCCGGAATGGGCGGGTCCGTCTCCCTGGTGCCCGGATACGGGCAGGGCGGGAACCCGAACGCGTAAGGTGACGTGCTCGTAGACATATACGAGTACGCCATCGAACGCGACGAGGGAGACGCTCCGACGATGCCCGGAAGCAGCGGCAACGGCGCCGTGACCCGCAGCACCCTGCGGCAGCAGATCGCCGACGCGCTTCGCGACGAGGTCCTGGCCGGCCGGCTCCAGCCCGGCCAGGAGTTCACGGTGAAGGAGATCGCCGAGCAGTACGGCGTCTCCGCGACCCCGGTCCGGGAAGCCCTCGTCGATCTCTCCGCGCAGGGACTCCTGGAGGCCGACCAGCACCGCGGCTTCCGCGTCCACGAGTACTCGGTGGCCGACCACCGCGGCATGATCGAGGCCCGCGCGCTGGTCACCGAGGGCATGTTCCTGGCGCTGGCCGGCGGCCACCCCGTGTTCGACCGCACCGACGACCCGCGTACGGTCGCCGCGCTCGCCGGGGTCCGCCGCCGCGGCGAGGAGGCGCAGCGCGCCGCCGAGGCCGGTGACCTCACCGTGCTGATCGGCTACGACCTGCGGTACTGGCGCGAGCTGAGCACCATGTTCGGCAACCCCTACCTCGGCGACTTCCTGCACCGGCTGCGCGTCCAGTCCTGGGTGTGCACGGTGCAGCATCTGCGCCGACTGACCGATCTGCGCGGGCAGTTGTGGGCCGAGCACACCGAACTCGTCGACGCCCTGGCGCGCCGCGACACCCCGGCCGCGCGGGCGATCGTCCTGGCCTACAACACGCACTCCCTCGACCTCATCGAGCGGCTGGCCGCCCGGTGACCGGACCGGAAAGGGCCGCTCCGGCCGTGGACCCCAGTGTCGTCGTCGTGGACCTCAGTGTCGTCGTGCCCGCCTACAACGAGGAACAGCGGCTCGGGCCGACGCTCGACGCGATCACCGCGTACCTCGGCGACAACGAGGGCCGCTTCGGCGACTGGGAGATCGTCGTCGCCGACGACGGCTCCGACGACGGGACGAGGGAGGTCGTCACCTCCCGCTCGCTCGACAACCCCCGTGTGCAGCTGGTCACCAGCCCCCGCAACCGCGGCAAGGGCCACGCCCTGCGCCTCGGGGTCGCCGCCTCGCGCGGGCGCCGGGTCCTGGTCACCGACGCCGATCTGGCCGCGCCCATCGAGGAGTTGGAGAAACTCGACAAGGAGCTGAGCGAGGGCCGCGCGGCGGCGATCGGCTCACGGGCCGCGCCGGGCGCGACCATCGAGAGCCACCAGCACCCGGTCCGCGAACTCCTGGGCCGCGCCGGCAACTTCCTCATACGCCAGGCCGCGGTGCCCGGCATACGCGACACCCAGTGCGGCTTCAAGCTCTTCGAGGGCGACCGCGCCCGCGAGGCCTTCGCCGCCTCCCGCATCAACGGCTGGGGCATCGACGTGGAGGTCCTCCAGCACTTCCGCCGCGCCGACTGGGAGGTCGCCGAAGTCCCGGTGCGCTGGTCCCACCAGTCCGGTTCGAAGGTACGGCCCCTGGACTACGCCCGCGTCCTCACCGAACTCGCCCGCCTGCGCGCCCGCTCCCTGCGCCCGGTGGACGTCCTGGTCCCCGTCCTCTTCCTCCTCATGTCGGTCGCCCTCTACTCGGGCCGCTTCTTCGACCCGAACCACCGCTACCTGGAGGACTCGCTCCAGGACCAGAACCAGTGGGAGTGGTTCTTCGCGGTCACCGCCGACAACGTTGCGCACCTCCACAACCCGTTCTTCTCCAACCTCCAGGGCTTCCCCGACGGCGTGAACCTCATGGCCAACACGGTCATGCTCGGCCTGTCCGTCCCCTTCGCGCCCCTCACCCTGCTGGCCGGACCCGCCGTCTCCCTCAGCGTCTGCATGGCGCTCGGCCTCGCGGCCACGGCCGCCGCCTGGTACTGGCTGATCGTGAAGCGCGTCGTACGGCAACGGGCCGCGGCCTTCGTCGGCGCCTCGCTCGCGGCCTTCGCCCCGCCGATGGTCAGCCACGCCAACGCGCACCCCAACTTCGTCATCCTCTTCATGATCCCGCTGATCATCGACCGCGCCCTGCGCCTGTGCGCGGGCACCCGGGTGGTCCGCGACGGCGTCGTGCTCGGCCTGATGGCGGCCTACCAGATCTTCCTAGGCGAGGAACCCCTGCTCCTCGCCTCCATCGGCATGGTCCTGTTCGCCGCGTCCTACGGCGTTCTCAACCGGGATGTCGTACGGGCATCCTGGCGCCCGCTCCTCAAGGGCCTGGGCATCGCGGCGCTGGTCTGCGCCCCGATCATCCTGATCCCCCTCTGGTATCAGTTCGTCGGTCCACAGAGCTACAAGAGCGTCCTGCACGGCGACAACGCGGGCAACAGCCCCCTCGCGCTCCTCTCCTTCGCCGAGCGCTCCCTGATGGCGGGCGACGAGATCCGCGCGAACTCCCTCTCCCTCAACCCCACCGAACAGAACGCCTTCTACGGCTGGCCGCTCGTCGCCCTGGCCTTCGCGATCGTCGTACGACTGTGGGAACACGCCCTCGTCAAGGCCCTCGCCTTCACGGCGATCGCCGCCGCGATCCTCTCCATGGGCCCCAAGATCCGCATCCCGCTCACGGACACGATCTACCCCGGCCCCTGGGCCCTCCTCGCCCACAAGCCGCTCTTCGAGTCGGTGATCGAGGGCCGGGTGGCGATGATCTGCGCACCCGCGCTGGGCATGCTGGTCGCGCTCGCGGTCGAACGGCTCGCGGCGACACGGGAGTTGGGCACGCAGTACGTGGGGCTGCTCGCCGTATGCCTGGCGCTGCTCCCGCTCGTCCCCGCACCGCTGAAGGCGGTCGACCGGGCCGCGGTACCGGCCTTCTTCACGGACGGCACCTACAAGTCGTACGTCCGCGCCGGCGAATCCCTGGTCCCGATCCCGCTCGCCGACCCCGGCGCGGCGGAGGCACTGCACTGGCAGACCGCCGCCCACCTCGGCTTCAAGATGCCCGGCGGCTACTTCAACGGCCCCTACGGCGCCGACCGCATCGGCATCTACGGCGCCTCGCCGCGCTACACCTCGAACATGCTGCGGGACGTGCGCTACACCGGCGTCATCCCCACCATCGGCAAGAACTGGCAGGCGCAGGCCAAGGCGGACTTCGCGTACTGGCACGCGGGCGCCCTGGTGATCGCGCCGCAGCCCAACGACGACAAGCTGCGCACAGCTGTGGAAAAGCTGGTCGGAAAACCCGGTAAGTGGGTGGACGGCGTGTGGGTATGGGACCTGCACGAGGGGAGCTGACCCGGGCCGCACCGACTACTCTTCCCCCTACTCTTGCCTGACCACCATGCGAACACCACGCTGCGCAGCGAGTAACCGAGGAGCCCCTTTTGGCCTGTGACCTGTGGCTGGTCCCGCTCGTCGACGTGTTGTGCCACACCCCCGACAATCCGTTCGCCGACGAACTCGCGCTCTACAACTCGCTGCTGGCCGAGGCCGGGCTCCCTCCGGTGCCGGTGTACCAGTACATGCCGGGGCTGTCCGGAGAGGTCGCCCCCGTGGCGGGCTTCGACTACGACGCGCTGCACTTCCTGCGCCGGGCCTACCTCCTCCAGGTCTGCGGGCTCCCGGTGACCCCGGTGGACGACCTGGGCGGCGACTACGAGCAGCTCCTGGAGATGTTCGAGACCACGGCCCAGCAGTCCCACCTGGTCTGGCACTACGACCACGCGGGCGCCTACGTCCCGGTCGACTTCCCGCACCCGCTCGCCAACGACGAACTCCTCGCGGGCGGCGGCCCGTTGGGCTCCTCCCAAACCCTCCTGCGCGAGCTGGAGTTCGTGGCCCCGACGATCGGCATCGACCCCGCGAACCCGCCCACGGCACCCCAACCCCCCGCCGCTCCCACGGAGTTGGAGGAACCGGCCGTCGCCGCGCCGTACGACCCAAGTCCCTTCGCGCGCGAGCGGCACGTGTGGCTCGGGCTGCACGCGGCGGCGACGCGCAGCCTGGCCCAGGGCTCGATGATCGTGTTCAGCTAGCGACGCGTGCCAGGAGTGTCCTCGGTCGCGGCCATGTCCTGTGTGCCGATGACGCCGAGCAGTTCGAGCTGGGCGGCGCCCTCGGTACCGGGCGGGGCCGTGAACCACAGCAGGCGCTGGCGGCCGTCCTCGCTGAACAGACTGTGGCAGTCCAACTCGATGACCCCCAGCGTGGGGTGCACGATGCGCTTGTGATCGGTGCGGCGCAGGCCGACGTCGTGGGTGTCCCACAGGGCGGCGAACTCCGCGCTGCGCCGGCGCAGCGCGGCCGTCATCCCGGCGACCTCGCTGTCGCGGCTCCGGCGGGCGGCCACCGCGTGCAGGTCGGCGACGAAGACCCGTGAGTGGTGCGGATGGTCCTCGGGCGGGTAGACCGCGCGGGCGGCCGGATCGGTGAACCAGCGGTACGCGAAGCCGGTGGCGGGCCCGCGCGGTTCCGGCGCCCGCCCGAGCAGGGCGGCGGCCAGTTCATTCTGTACGAGGGTCTCGTGCAGGTCGGTGATGACCTGGGCCGGGGTGGTGGCCAGCCGGTCCAGCAGCCCGAGCAGGGCGGGCTGCACCTGCCGCGCGCCCGTGCCGCGCGCCGACTCGGGCAACGGCCGGTCGGCGAGGTGGAACAGGTGGTCGCGCTGGTCGCCGCCCAGCCGCAGCGCCCGGGCGAGGGCGTTCAGTGTCTGGGCCGAGGGCTGGGCGCCACGTCCGCGCTCCAGTTCGGTGTAGTAGTCGGCCGACAGGCCCGCCAGCTGCGCGACCTCCTCGCGCCGCAGACCGGGCACGCGGCGGCGGGGCCCGACGGGCAGGCCGACATCGGCCGGCCGGACCCGGTCGCGCCGGGACTTGAGGAACGCCGCAAGCTCGGGAAGGTTCACTCGGCCATCGTCGCCTCTCCGGCGGGGTCCGAGCCAGGGGCCGGCAACCCCTGGGTGGGCTCAGCCCTGGCGGGACGCGGCAGCCGGGACGGATGGTTGCCATATCCCCGCAGCAAGCACGAGGAACACGAAGAAAGAGAACACCATGCCTTTCGCGAACTTCAAGGTCCCCGCCGGCGCCCTCACCGCAGAGCAGAAGGAGCAGATCATCACGCGCACCACGGACCTGTACGCCGAGATCTTCGGCGACGGCGCCCGCGCCACCACGCTCGTCCTGGTGGAAGAGGTCGCCGACGCCGGATGGGGCATCGGCGGCGGTGTCCTGACCCTTGCCAAGATCCAGGGAACACCGCAGGAGTGAGGGCCTAGCGGATCTTGCCGAGACCCGTCTGGACGTCCTCCGCGTTCATCACCGGGGTGTAGGTCAGCTCGGCACCCAGGTTGAGGAAGAACGGCTCACTGATCGACGGAATGTCGGAGGGGTCCTTCAGGTCGAAGAACAGGAACGCGGTGCGCTTGCCGCCATCGGCGGTGAAGTAGGCCGCCTCGGGCTTGATCTGCTCCATGGACTCCTCCATGAGCTTCCCAAGAGTCCCGTTGCGGATGGCCTCGTTCCCCTTCTCCGTGTCCATGGACGCTTTCAGCATCATGCGCATCGCAGTCACCTTCTCCTGGTCGGCGTGCGCGGGACGGATGACTTCAGGATATGCCCGGACAAAGGGGGGTGCCCTGGCGAGGACACCCCCCGCTCTGCGGTCAGTTCCGCTCGACGATACGGATGGTGCGGATGCCGGTACCGCGATACCGGATGGGCGTGCTGGTCAGGACGGGTCGGCCGCGCGGCCACTCGACGGTGGGCAGGGCGAGATGCAGCACATGGGCGCCACTCCAGTCGGCCTCACCCTTGTCGCCGTCGACGTCGACATCGGCGCCACCGGCGACCCGCAGCCGCTTGCCGACGGCAGTCGCCGCAGCGAAGTCGAGCCCCTCGATGGCGACAGACGGCAACGCGCCGACGTGTTCGGCGACTCCGGCCCGCTCCCGCTCGGCGGCGGCGAGGCTGAGCGCCGGGATGTAGACGCGCAGGGCGGGATCCTTCTCGGCCTCGACAACGAGTCGGGAGGCCATGGCGTTGCCCGCGCCGAGCGCCAGCGCGGCGGTGTCGTCGAAGATGACGGCACGCGGCAGCGGATACCGCTGCTCCTCCCCCGTCACTGGACCTCCCCGATCCGCCCGGCTTCGAGGTCGGCCCACAGCTTCTCGCCGGCCTTCTCGTCCTCTTCGGTGTAGGGCCTGCCGAGGAAGTGCTCCTCCACGTACGCCCTGGTCTCCTCGTACCGCTTGCGCAGCTCTTCCTTGGTGGGCGTGGCCCCGGCCAGCTCCGCGACGAGGTCTCGCATGGTCATCCCCCGTTCCCTGGCCAGCTCCAGAAGACGGTCTCGGACGGCGGGGTCGACCTTGATCGTGGTGTCAGCCATAAGCGGAGTATACCGGCGGTATACCGCCTCCGGGCGTACGAGTGTGACGGTCATCAACGCTCCATTTCTTTCGAGGGACCGGCGCTGCACGGGCGTGCGGCCGGGAGTCTGGGGGCGGGCGGTTACGCGAGGGCGGGGCGCCCCTGCAACAGGGCGCGGGCGAGTGCGCCTCCGCGCTGCGCGGCCTCGCGGTAGCCGGAGGCGCCGGGCTTGCGCGGCTCGACCCGGACGGTGGTGACCGGTGCCGTTGCCTGGCTTGCCGGGCACTTTCGACGCAGGCGGTTTTCGACGATGGCGGCGGCCGAGTACATCCGTCGCGGCAGACCGTCCGTCAACGCCGCGCGCACCTGAACGCTCGTCGCGCCCCGCTCCCACCACTCCTCGACCAGCGGCGCGAGCCGCAACGCCTCGGCGGCACCGAGCGTGAGCCGGGGTTCACTACCGCCGAGAGAGCCGAGCAGCCTCGCGGCGAGCGCGGTGCGCTCGCTCAACTCGGCCTGCGGCGGCGGGGAGGGAGGTTCTTGTTCCCTGGTCTTTTCTCCCGAAGGGAGAGCGTCCGACGGTGCGACGGCCGACTGGCCGGAGGCCAGGTTCTCGACTTTTTCTTCTTCACCCGCAGGCGGCTCGTCCTCGTACGGAGTGTCGAATACCTCGTACACGGTGAAGAGTTGGCCGCTCTCCGGGTTCTTGCGCACCACTCGCCGCAGATACCGCGAATCCTCCAGCTCATGCAGGGCGGCGGCGATCCGCGACCGCCCCTCCTTGCGCTGATCGGCGAGCGTGCGGATGGTGACGCGGGCCTCGTTCGGGAGGCTCAAGAGGTACGTCAGTACGCCTACCGCGCACCACGAGATGCTCCGGTCGCGGAGAAGGGCGTTGGAGAAGACTGAAAAGGCGCGCGTGGGCGTCGTACGATGGATGCGCATCCGGAGCTCCGTTTTACCTGGTGGAGCTGGCGCTCCTGGTGTCGAGCCCCCGGGTGTTCCAGCACCGCGGGGGCGTTTTTGTTGCCGTGACTCTATGCGCACACAAAGCGACGAACGCAAGCCGTAACCGGCTTTCCCTGGGCGGGAGTTGGCGTTGTTCACTCTTGAGGGTGAAGGGCGGTGCGCAGGAGCAGGGTGTGGACGAAGTGGTCCGGGGTCGTCGGGCGGTAACGCCAAGTCAGGGGCCAGGTCTGGCCGTTGAGGGCCGGGACCGGGATGTACGAGATGTGGTTCGGGCCGGCGGTGAGGCGGGTTACTCCGGGTGGCCAGGGGCGGTGGGACGTGCTGCCGACCGGGACCAGGAAGTAGACGGCCCTGTTGCCCGTCGCCTCCTCCACGACCGGTCCCGGCGCCCCTCTCGTCATGCGGGCGAGCCTGTCCGCCAGGTCTCTGCCCTCGTCGCCGTCCACCCGTACCGCGTCGAACTGGACCCCTGCCTTGCGGAGTTGGATGCCGGTTGCCGGGATCCATTTCAGGTCACTTTGCGTATCCATACGGATAGTTTCGGCAGGTCCGGCTAGCGTCTTCCATAACTCTGCGTCGACCGTCCGCAACGGTTGGATACGGGTGCGGGGTGCTGCTGACCGGTTGAGTTCGGTTGAGTTCGGGGGTGACCGCGATGGCGCGGGCAGAGAACAAGACGGAGGCGAGTGGCGTGGCGCGTCTTGTCGCCCTCCTCGCGAAGGCACTGCGTGAGCAACACGGCCTGACTCAGGTGGAGTTGGGCAAGCTGACCGGTTACACCGGGTCCGCCATCAGCGCGATGGAGACGTGCGCGCAGCCCGCGAGCGACGAAATGCTCGTCAAGCTGGAGGAGACGATCGGGGGTGGGATGCAGGTCTTCGAAGAGGCCCGCACCTACGTCCTGCTCGACAAGTACCCGCCCCAGTTCAAGAACTTCGCGCTGATGGAGGCGGAGGCGGTGACGCTGTCGTCGTATCAGACATACGTGGTCGGCGGCCTCTTCCAGACCGAGGACTACGCCCGGGCCCTGATCGGCGGCGGTTTCCCCAAACTCCCCGACGCCAAGGTGGAGGAGCTGGTCGAGGCTCGCGTGACCCGCCGGAAACTCTTCGACCGTGATCCGACCGCCATGATCGAGCTGATCCTCGACGAGTCGGTGTTGAGGCGGCCGTTGGCGAGTTGGGACGTTCACCGCGGGCAACTGCGCTCGCTCGCGGAGGACGCGGAGCGGGACAATGTCAGTGTCCAGGTGGTCCCGCTGGAGAGAGCGTTGCGGGGCGGCCACGCGGGAACGCGCGGCGACATGGTCCTGGTGGTGACGAAGGAGCACCGCCACGTCGTCTACCTGGAGATCGAGGACGAGAGCGTCCTGATCAGCGATCCCTCGAAGGTGGCCCAACTCTCGCACCGCTATGCGAAGATCCGTACGCAGGCTCTGAGCCCGGACGACTCCCTGAGCCTCATCCGGAAGTTGGCAGGAGAAGAGCGCGCATGACCAGCAACCTGCAGTGGTTCAAGTCGAGTTACAGCAACGACAGCGGCGGCGAATGCCTCGAAGTCGCCTTCGACTGGCGTAAGTCCTCGTACAGCGACGGCGGCGGCGGGAACTGCGTCGAGATCGCGGCCTGCCCCCACACCACGATCCACATCCGCGACTCCAAGAACCCGGGGCTTGGGATGGTCACCGTTTCCGATGTGGCCTGGTCCGCCTTCCTCACCCCCCACCCCCTCCCCGAAAAAGTGTGACCCTTTCAGGCGAAACCGACACATGCGCGCGCCCCGGCGCGTAGGTGTCACCCACATCGCGAGGCCGGCCGACTCCAACCGCCGGTTCTTCTACCGGAATTGGGCCTCTCCCCAGGTGCTGCTGCGCGCACTTGCTGACGTACGAGCCGCCCTCCGAGGCCGAACGGGCCCGACCGACCTACAGGTCTTGCAGGAACCACAGGGACAGGGTCAGCACCGCGACCCCGCGTACTACGGCCGACGTCAGGATCACGCCTCGGAGTCTTCCGGCGCGCAGCCACAGCGCCCATGTCACCAGCAGCGACAGCACGACCGTGAGGATCAGCGCCACGGCGTCGGGCACCGCGTACAGGGCGTCGCGGTGCGCCCACACCAGGGCCGACCACCACACCACGGCCGCCGTGCTGAGCACGGACTCCAGGATCAGAGCGGTGCGGGCCTCGCCCCGCCCCAGGACTGCCATGGACATCCGTGCTCCTCACGCTCGGCGCAGAAGATGGGTACAGAAGGTGGGTGCGGAGTCTAGAAGACCGCCGTCCCCGCCTGGGTCAGCTTCCAGTTGGAGGCCGCGAACGTCGACGGGTCGATGGTGCCCTTGGCCGTGGCGTAGGCGATCATCAGGTCGCGGACCTGGTTGGTGGAGCTGTAGGCGGACTCCGCGGCGGCGATGTGCGGGTAGCCGCTGCCGCCGTTGGCGCGGTAGTTGTTGACCGCGACGACGAAGACCTGGTCGTCGGGGATCGCGGCGCCGTTGTAGGTGAGGTTCTTGATGCGGGAGCCCTCGGCCGCCGCGATGTCGATCTCGTAGGAGACGCCCGCCGCCGTGTCGTACATGTAGTCCCAGAAGCTGTTGGCGTTCGTCAACGTCGAAGTGTCCACCGCCGTACCGGCCGGGACCTGGTGGTAGTACTTCGCCGCGTACTCCAGGTAGTCCTTGAGCTGGGCGCCGGTGAGCTTCTTGCCGTAGAGGGTGTTCTCGTAGATGTAGAGGCCGGCGACGTCGCGGATGGTCACGTCGCCCTTGGGGATGTCGGCGGTGCGGCTGAAGCAGGCCGCCACCGAGATCAGCGGGAGCGCGGCGTCCGCCGCCGACAGGCCCGCCTTCACCGTCTCCATCTGGACCTCGTGGATGAAGTCGATGGCGGGGACGTCCTTCCAGCAGGCCTCCGCGGTCGACATGTCCACGGTGCTGGTCCCGATCGCCGTGTTGACGTACTTGACGACCAGGTCGTGGTCGGCGGTGAGGAGTTCGGTGATCCTCTTGTCCTCCGCGACCGTGTTGCTGTTGAGCGTGGTCGCCGTCTTACTGGTGATCTTCCAGCAGCCGCGCACGAGTTCCAGCTCGAAGTCGAACACGGACAGGCGGTAGCCGTAGCAGTACGGCTCGGACAGGAGGACGTCCTCGCCGGTCTCCTCGTTCTTCACCGTGTAGGTGGGGACGTCGACGTGGGTGTGGCCGACGAGGATCGCGTCGATGCCCGGAACCTGCTGGGCGACCAGGTTCGACGCGTTCTCCACGTACGGGAGTTCGTCCCCCCACGACGTCGAGCCGTCCAGACCGGAGTGGTCGGTGAGGAAGACCACGTCACAGCCGAGCGCGCGCAGCCTCGGCACGTACTTCTTCGCCTGCTCGACGAGCCCCGGGAAGACCAGCTTGCCGCTGACGTTGTCCTTGTCCCACAGCGCGATACCCGGGTTGGTGAGGCCGAGGATGCCGACCTTGATGTCGGGCGCACCGGGCACCTTGATGCGCTTGACCGTGTAGGGCTCGAACGCGGGCTTCAGGGTCTTCGCGTCCAGGGCGTTGGCGCCGAGCAGCGGGAAACGACACTGCTTCTCGAAGGCGCGCAGCACGTCCACGCCGTAGTTGAACTCGTGGTTGCCGAGAGCGGCGGCGTCGTAGCGCATCTCGTTCATGGCGACGGCCATGGGGTGCTTGGGGCCGCGCTTGCCGTCCTTGCCCGTGATGGGGTCGACGTTCGCGTAGTAGTACGCGAGGGACGTGCCCTGGATGATGTCGCCCGCGTCGACGAGCAGCACCCGGTCCTCGCCCTTCTCGGCGCGCAGGTTCTTGACCAGGGTGGCGATGCGGGCGATGCCGTAGGTGTTGCCCTTGGAGTCCACCGGGGCGGCGTTGGTGTAGTAGTCCCAGTTGAAGACGTGGCTGTGCAGGTCGGTCGTGCCCAGGATCGAGAACGACCAGGTCTTCGGCTTGGGCTTCGGCTTGTGCCGGTCGGCGGCCTCGGCCGGGGTCACCGCCGCCGTCCCCGCGACGGCCACGACAGCGCCGGTGACGGCGGACTTCTGCACGAACTCACGGCGGTTCATGGGATTGACGGGCATTCAGGGCTCCTGGAAGGGCACAGAGGTCGGGTGGTGCATGCGGGGCGCGGCGGGCTACCCGCGTAGATGCTGGCCTCCACCTGTTACCGGCGTAACCACGGACAGCCCAAGGGCCGGTCAAGGTTTCCCAAGACCGGCCCAAGTGCCGCCGTCTGCCGCTGCTCCGGCCGCGGCTCAACCGTCGCCCTAGATGAACGAGTTGATCTCGATCGTCTCCGTACGCCCCGGTCCGACACCGATCGCGGAGATCGGCGCGCCCGACATCTCCTCCAGCGCCTTCACGTACGCCTGCGCGTTCTTCGGGAGGTCCGCGAAGGTCTTGGCCTTCGTGATGTCCTCGTTCCAGCCGGGCAGGTTCTCGTAGACCGGCTTCGCGTGGTGGAAGTCGGTCTGCGAGTACGGGAGTTCCTCGACACGCTTGCCGTCGATCTCGTAGGCCACACAGACCGGGATCTGCTCCCAGCCGGTGAGGACGTCGAGCTTGGTGAGGAAGAAGTCGGTCAGGCCGTTCACGCGGGTCGCGTAGCGGGCGATGACCGCGTCGAACCAGCCGCAGCGCCGGTCACGGCCGGTGGTGACACCCCGCTCGCCGCCGATGCGGCGCAGCGCGTCGCCGTCCGCGTCGAACAGCTCCGTCGGGAACGGGCCCGAGCCGACCCGGGTCGTGTAGGCCTTCAGGATGCCGATGACCCGGCTGATCTTGGTCGGGCCGACACCCGCGCCCGTGCACGCGCCGCCCGCGGTGGGGTTGGAGGACGTGACGAAGGGATAGGTCCCGTGGTCGATGTCGAGGAGGGTGCCCTGCCCGCCCTCGAAGAGGACGACCTTGTCGTCGTCGAGCGCCTGGTTGAGGACCAGAACGGTGTCCGCGACGTAGGGCTTGAGGCGGTCCGCGTAGGACAGCAGCTCCTCGACGACCTGCTCGATGGCGATCGCGCGCCGGTTGTAGAGCTTGGTGAGCATCTGGTTCTTGATGTCGAGGGACGCCTCGACCTTCTGCGTCAGGATCGACTCGTCGTAGAGGTCCTGGACCCGGATGCCGACGCGGTTGATCTTGTCCGCGTAGGTGGGCCCGATACCGCGGCCCGTCGTCCCGATCTTCCGCTTCCCGAGGAAGCGCTCCGTCACCTTGTCCACCGTCACGTTGTAGGGCGTGATGATGTGAGCGTTACCGCTGATCAGGAGCTTGGACGTGTCGACGCCGCGCTCGTTCAGCCCGTTCAGCTCGGAGAACAGGACCGACGGGTCGACGACGACACCGTTGCCGATGACCGGAGTGCACTCCGGTGTGAGGATCCCGGAAGGGAGCAGGTGAAGGGCGTACTTCTGATCGCCCACGACTACCGTGTGGCCGGCGTTGTTGCCGCCCTGGTAGCGCACCACATAGTCGACGGACCCACCTAGCAGGTCCGTCGCCTTTCCCTTGCCTTCGTCACCCCACTGAGCACCGAGCAGCACAAGTGCGGGCACGCGCGTACACCCCTTCCGGGCGGGGCATGTCCAAGGTCAGAGACGTACGCCGCACAGCGTGTGCCTCGTACGTCAGCGACCCTCGTCGGCCGCAACCCGTCGGACCGGATGCCCCGGAATAGACGAAGCCCCTGGCGCAATAGCGCAAGGGGCTCTTGCACAAAGATGCTACCCGAGGAAGCGAGGCATGGCCGAGGTGGCGACTTTCGCGACTTCCGATCAGCTCCTGGTCGTCATCGATCCGGTCGCCCGGCGCACCGACGGAGAGTCCGTCCGCATCGCGAAAGACGTGCTCAGCGCGGGTGCGGCGACCAAGGTGTGCATGCCGGAGGGGCCCGAGGAATTCGCCCGGGTCCTGGCCCGGCGGGGCTCACGGCGACCGGTGCTGGTGGGCGACGACCGGGCCCTGATGCGGACCGTGTCCCTGCTGTACCGCCAGCGGGAGCTGGCCGGATGCGCCCTCTCGATGGTGCCGGTGGGCGGCGCGCTCTCCCTGGCGGGGGCGCTGGGGGTGCCCACGGGGGCGGTGGCGGCGGCGCGGGCGGTGCTCGACGGGGTCGTACGGCGGATGGACCTGCTGGTCGACGACAGCGACGGGGTGGTGCTGGGCGCGCTGCGGATCCCTTCCCTCCCCTCCCCCGCGGTGCCCTCGCCCGCCGGCACCGGCCACGCGTCCTGGCTGCGGACCTGCCAGTCGCTGGTACGGACCCTGGTCCCGGCCCGCCCGTCACGGGAGCCGCTCGTCGGTGTCCCCCGTTTCGGACCGGCCCGGCTACGCGTCGAGGTCGACGGCGTCACCCTGGTCGACCTGGACCAGCCGGTGGAAACGGTCACCGTACGCCCGACGGCCTCGGGCCTGGCCGAGGTGGAGGTACGCCCGGTGTCGGTGGGCGCGGAGGCGTCACCGCTGTGCGCGCGAGGGCGGTCGGTGACTGTGTCCGGGGCGGATTTCCGGTACCGGGCGGACGCGGTGGTGGCGGGGCCGGTGCGGACTCGGACGTGGGTGGTCCGGGAGGGGGCTTGGGGGCTTACTTTGCCGACGGTGTAGGGGGCTCGAAGCCGGTGGTGTCGAGGGTGCAGTCGAAGGGAGCGGGGATGGGGAGTTCCTCGCCGAACGGCACCGTGCAGTGCGAGTCGTATCCCTTGCCGGAGGGCGTCCAGAAGACGGTCGCCTGCTCCTCCTGCATGTCGAGGACCAGGTAGACGGGGACGCCCGCCCTGCCGTAGACGCGAACCTTGTCGGTCAGGTCGTCGCCACGCGTGGACGAAGAGGTCAGCTCGGCGACGAAGGCGAGGGCCTCGCCGTCCAGGTGATTGCTCAGCGACTCGAACGTCCGCTGGTGTGCGACATAGATGTCGGGCCCGTAAGCTCGCTCATCACCCGGGAAGACGTACAGAAACGGGCTGGAACCGATGCGGTGCTCTTGCGGTGCATGCGGCCTCAGCCGATCACACACCAGATCCATGACACGGAAGTAGTACGCCCTCGACCACGGCGACACGACGATGCTCCCCCTGATGATCTCGGCCTTGTAGCCGTCCGGCACATGCAGCTCGTCGAGGACGTCCAGAAGCTCCTCGAAGTCGCTGTGGGGCTCAGTGCCGTCGATCACCGGTCGCTCTGCCATGAGTGTCATGATGCGCCCTCCCCTTGATGCGGACCAGCCGCAACTCAGAGTAGCCGCCCACTTACTTCCATGTGATCGGATTCATCCTTCAACCCCACCCCCGTGATCTCCAACTCCCGCGCCCTCCCCATCAACCCCGCCAGCTTCCCCGCCGCCAGCTCATACGTCAGCCCCAACGGCGGCCGGATGTTGCTCAGGCAGTTCCTGTCCGCGTCCGTCGTGACCCCCGGCTTCGGGCGGTACGTCAGGTATGCGCCCAGGGAGTCCGCCGCCGACATCCCGGGGCGTTCGCCGACCAGAACCACGACCATCGTCGCGCCCATCGCCGAGGCGACGTCGTCGCCGAGGGCCACGCGGGCCTGTTCCGCGAGGACAACCGGGGCCACCTGCCAGGACGTCGGCAGCAGGGCCGTCGTCGCCCGGACCATCGCCGCCGCGTGCTCGTGCACCGCCCGGCTGGACAGCCCGTCCGCGACGACGAAGACCACGTCCCAGTCGCCGACAGGCAGGTGCGCGCGGTCGGCGGGGTCCAACCGGCGCCCCAGGTCGGGGCGTTGGAGGTATGTGAGCCGGTCGGGTGCCGCGCTGCGCACCCGTACCGTCGGCTCGCCGCCCAGCGCCGCGGCCACCACGTCCGGCGCGAACGGCGAGTGGACCGCGTCCCGCGCCGCCGCGTGCGCGGCCTGCAACTCCAGCCGGTGGTGGGTCGGGAGGCCCGAGCCCGCCCGCCCCAGGCCGATCCTCGCCTGCGTGTGGCGGCGCAGGGTCGGCCACAACTCCCCGCCCGCCAGCTCCACTTGACCGGTCGTCATGCCGCCAGTTCCCTTCCGATCGCCGTCAACGGGTGGGCCGTAGCCGATACGTCCCGAATCTCGCCGCTCTCACCCAGCAGGCCGATGCCGTCGAGCCACGCCTCGAACTCCGGTGCCGGGCGCAGTCCCAGGACCTCGCGGAGGTACAACGCGTCGTGGTACGAGGCGGATTGGTAGTTGAGCATGATGTCGTCGCCGCCCGGGGTGCAGATCACGAAGGCCGCGCCGGCCACGCCGAGCATGGTGAGCATCGTGGCGATGTCGTCGTCGTCCGCGTCGGCGTGGTTGGTGTAGCAGATGTCCAGGCCCATCGGCAGGCCGAGCACCTTGCCGCAGAAGTGGTCCTCCAGGGCGGCGCGGAGGATCTGCCGGCCGTCGTAGAGGTACTCCGGGCCGATGAAGCCGACCACCGTGTTCACGAGCAGCGGGTCGTAGCGGCGGGCGACCGCGTACGCCCGTGCCTCCACCGTCTGCTGGTCCACCCCGTGGTGCGCGTCGGCGGAGAGCGCGCTGCCCTGGCCGGTCTCGAAGTACATGACGTTGGAGCCGACCGTGCCCCGGCCGAGCGCCTTCGCCGCCTCGTGGGCCTCGTCCAACAGCCCCAGCGTGACGCCGAAGGACGCGTTGGCCGCCTGGGTGCCCGCGATGGACTGGAAGACGAGGTCGACCGGCGCCCCGCGCTCCATCAGGTCCATGCTGGTCGTGACGTGGGACAGGACGCAGGACTGGGTGGGGATGGCGTACCGCTGGATGACCCCGTCGAGGAGTTCCAGCAGGTCCCGTACCGCCTTGGGGCTGTCGGTCGCCGGGTTGATGCCGATGACCGCGTCGCCGGAGCCGAGCAGCAGCCCGTCGAGGAGGGCCGCGGCCACGCCCGCCGGGTCGTCGGTGGGGTGGTTGGGCTGGAGCCGGGTGGCGAGCCGCCCCGGCAGCCCGATCGTCGACCGGAAGGCGGTGACGACCCGCACCTTGCGCGCGACGGCGACCAGATCCGCGTTGCCCATCAGCTTGGACACGGCCGCCACCATCTCCGGCGTCAACCCGGCTGCTACAGCGGCCAGTTGAGCGGAGTCGGCCGCCAGCAGCCACTCCCGGAACCCGCCCACGGACAACCCGCCCACCGCAGCGAACGCACCCGCGTCATGCGTGTCGACGATCAGCCGGGTCACGTCGTCGGTCTCGTAGGGGATCACCGGCTCGGCGAGAAAGGCGGTCAGCGGTACGTCCGCCAGCGCCCACCGCGCCGCCACCCGCTCCTGGGCACTCTCGGCCGCCAGCCCCGCCAGCCGGTCGCCGGACCGCTCGGGGCTCGCGGCGGCGAGCAGCCGCGCGAGGGAGCCGAAGCGGTAGCGGTGGCCGCCGAGGGTCGAGGTGTACGTACTCATGACGGCGACCGTACGAGGCCCGTGTTGCCACCGGATTTCCTCAGATTTCTAAAGGTCTGGTTGACAAACATTTAACGCGCCGCAACCCTTGCCCGACTCATTCGGCCGACAGAGTTCCGCACCGTAGACCCACCCGAGCAGCAGGAGAGGAGCCATCCCGATGGCAGTGGACGAAGGACTCGCCCCCGCGGCGAACACAAGCGAGGACGGCGCCGTTCACCGGCTCAAGCCCAACGCCATCGGCCTGCTGGGCGTGGTCTTCATGGCCGTCGCGACTGCCGCCCCGATCACCGCGATGACCGGCAACGTGCCCTTCATGGTCTCGTCCGGCAACGGCATAGGCGCCCCGGCGAGCTACCTCGTCGCAATGGTCGTCCTGGCAATCTTTTCCGTCGGCTTCACCTCGATGGCCAAGCACATCACCTCGACGGGCGCCTTCTACGGCTTCATCTCCTACGGCCTGGGCCGCACCGTCGGCCTCGCCTCCGGCCTCCTCGCCACCTTCGCGTACGTCGTGTTCGAGCCGGCGCTGATCGGCATCTTCTCGGTCTTCGCCACCGGAACCCTCAAGGACCAGACGGGACTTGACGTCCCGTGGTGGGCCTGCGCGATCGTGATGCTGGCCGTCAACGCGACGGGCACCTGGTTCGGCGTCTCGGTCGCGGAGAAGCTGCTCGTCGTCCTCCTCGGCACGGAGGTGACCGTCCTGGCCGCGATGGCGATCTCGGTCGCCCTGCACGGCGGCGGCCCGCACGGCTTCACCTTCGCCCCGGTCAACCCGGTCAACGCCTTCAAGGGGACGAGCGCCGGACTCGGTCTCTTCTTCGCCTTCTGGTCCTGGGTCGGCTTCGAGTCGACGGCCATGTACGGCGAGGAGTCCCGCGACCCCAAGAAGATCATCCCCAAGGCCACGATGATCTCGGTCCTCGGCGTCGGCGTCTTCTACGTCTTCGTCTCCTGGATGGCCATCATCGGCAACGGCGAGACGGAGGCCGTCAAGGTCGCCTCGTCCGCGAACCCGCTCGCCCTCTTCTTCAACCCCACCGAGCACTACGTCGGCCACTGGGCGGTCGACCTCATGCAGTGGCTGATGATCACCGGCTCGCTCGCCTGCGGCATGGCCTTCCACAACTGCGCCAGCCGCTACATGTACGCGCTGGGCCGCGAGGGCGTCCTCCCCTCCCTCAAGAACACCATCGGCCGCACCCACGCCAAGCACGGCTCCCCGCACATCGCGGGCTTCGTACAGACCGTGATCAGCGCCGCCCTGATCCTCGCGTTCTGGGCCACGAGCAAGGACCCGGCCAACGCGATGTACGTCCTGCTCGCCATCCTCGGCACGATGGCCATCCTGGTCGTGCAGGCGGTGTGCTCGTTCGCGGTACTGGCGTACTTCCGCACCCACCACCCCGAGAGCCGCCACTGGTTCAAGACCTTCACCGCCCCGCTCCTCGGCGGCATCGCGATGCTGGCGGTGGTCCTGCTCCTCGTCTCCAACATGAGCGTGGCGGCGGGCGCGGAGTCCGACTCACTCCTCCTGAAGGCAACGCCCTGGCTGGTGGCCCTGGTCGCGGCGACGGGCATCGGCTACGCCCAGTACTTGAAGCGCCGGTCCCCTGAGCGCTACGCCTTGCTCGGCCGCACGGTCCTGGAAGAAACCAAGGAGCGCTAACGGCCTTTGTCTTTTGTCTTCAGGGGCGCGGGGAACTGCGCGACCAGCCCACCACCGGGCCGCAGACGAGTACGAATCTGCGGGAGCGTCGTGGCTGGTCGCGCAGTTCCCCGCGCCCCTTAGGCGAGTCCACCGAAGCGCGTTTCACGGTGAACCCGCCACCGCTCCATCATCGCCACGATCTCCACGTCGACGAACTCGAAGAACGCGAGCGTCTCGGCCATCCGACGCCCCGCAGGCGTCTCCGCGCCTAGGCTGTTGACCCCTTCCCGCAGAGCCCCCTCCCACCGCTTGATCAGGGCCTCGCGATTGGTCAACGCCTCGTACCACTGATCTCCGTGCACCACATACCGCTCCCGACGCGACCCGGGTTCCCGCTCGCGCGAGACCATGTGCGTCTGGGCCAGATACCGCACCGCCCCAGAGACCCCGGCCGGGCTGATCCGCAGTTGTTCGCCCAGCTCCGCCGAGGTCATCGCACCGTCGTCGGAAGACAGCAGCGCGGCGAACACCCGCGCTGGCATCCGCTGCATACCGGCCTCGACAAGCTGCGCCGCGAAACCTTCCACGAATTTCGAGACCGCCTCCTGGTCCCGCTCCGTCCCATCCGTCATAGATCCAACCTTACCCGCGCTTCATACACTTCCTTAACTTCACAAAGTTCTGAAAGAAGCGTACGTTCGGCTCCATGACGAAGGCAATCACCGTCTCCGGACTGCACAAGTCGTTCGGTAAGACACAAGCCCTCGCCGGCCTCGACCTGGACGTCGAGACCGGCGAGGTGCACGGCTTCCTCGGCCCCAACGGCTCCGGCAAGTCCACGACGATCCGCGTCCTGCTCGGCCTGCTGCGCGCCGACTCGGGCGCCGCCCAGCTCCTGGGCCGCGACCCCTGGGCCGACGCGGTCGAACTGCACCGCCGGGTCGCCTACGTCCCCGGCGACGTCACCCTCTGGCGCAACCTCTCCGGCGGCGAAGTCATCGATCTCTACGGCAAGTTGCGCGGCGGCCTCGACAGGACCCGCCGCGCCGACCTGATCGACCGCTTCGAACTCGACCCCACCAAAAAGGGCCGCACGTACTCCAAGGGCAACCGCCAGAAGGTCGCCCTGGTCGCCGCGTTCGCCTCGGACGTCGACCTGCTGATCCTGGACGAACCGACCTCGGGCCTCGACCCGCTCATGGAGGAGGTCTTCCAGCGCTGCGTGGAGGAGGAACGCGACCGGGGCCGGACGATCCTGCTCTCCTCCCACATCCTCAGCGAGGTCGAGGAGTTGTGCGACCGCGTGAGCATCATCCGCAAGGGCCGCACGGTGGAGAGCGGTTCACTGGCCGACCTGCGCCACCTCACCCGCACCAGCGTGAGCGCCGAACTCACCGGCCCGCCCAACGGATTGGCCGCCCTTCCCGGCGTGCACGACCTCGACGTACAGGGCCATCGCGTCCGCCTCCAGGTAGAGACGGACCAACTCAACGCCGTACTGCGGTCGTTGAGCGACTCGGGCGTACGGTCGCTCACCTCGAAGCCACCGACGCTGGAGGAACTCTTCCTGCGCCACTACCAGGAGCAGGGGTCGGAATGACGACCGCCACGTTCGCCCTGCGCACCGGCGGCTCACGCCAACTCGCGGGCACCGGCGCCCTGTTGCGCTTCAACCTGCGCCGCGACCGGGTGGTGATCCCGGCCTGGGTCGCGGTGACGGCCCTGCTGGTCCTGTCCCTCCCCGGCTCCCTGAAGAGCGTCTACTCCACCCCGGCCGAACGCGCCGACATCGCCCGCCAGATGCTCACCAACAGCTCGCTCCGCGCCACCTACGGCCCGGTGTTCAGCGACTCCCTGGGCGGCCTCACCGCCTGGCGCATCGGCGGCTACGCCGCGATCCTCGCCGGGATCATGAGCCTGATCGTCGTGGTACGGCACACCCGTGACGAGGAGGAGAGCGGCCGCCAGGAACTGGTCTCCTCGGCGATGGTGGGCCGCCGCGCCCCGCTGACGGCGGCCCTGCTGACGGCGTTCGTCGCCGACTCCGCGCTGGCACTGCTGATCACGGCCGGGCTGGCCGGCCAAGGCACGGCGGGAGCCCTGGCCCTCGGCCTCGGCATCGGCGGAGTGGGCATGGTGTTCGCGACGCTCGCGGCGATCGTCGCGCAGTTCACGGACAGCGGGAGGCTGGCGAAGGGCCTGACCGGCGGCCTGGTCGGAACGGCGTTCGTGCTCCGGGCAGTGGGCGACGCGACGACCAACGACGCCTCCTCGCCCGCGACTTGGATCTCCCCGATCGGCTGGCTGGAGAACCTGCGCCCGTTCGCGTCCGAACGCTGGTGGGTGCTCGGCCTGTTCGCGGCGGCGGCGCTCCTCCAAGGCTCCCTGGCCTACGAGTTGGCAGGCCGCCGGGACGTTGGCATGAGCTTCGTACCCGCCCGCCCCGGCCCGGCGAACGGCCGCCTCGGCACGGCGGCGGCACTGGCCTGGCGCCTCCAACGGGGCAGCGTCCTGGGCTGGAGCCTCGGCTTCTTCGCGGCCGGGGTCGCCTTCGGCGGCATCACCAAGGGCGCGGCGGACCTGGTCGGCGACAACGCCAGGACCCGCGAGATCATCGAGCGGATGGGCGGCCAGTCCGGCATCGAGGACGCGTTCCTGGCCACGATGGTCGGTATGTTCGGCATGCTGGCCGCGCTCTACGCCGTCTCGTCCGTCCTACGCCTGCACAGCGAGGAAACGACCGGACGCGCCGAACCGATCCTCGCGAACGCGGTGGGCCGCCTGCGCTGGGCGGCCGGCCATCTGACGATCGCCTTCGCCGGCGCGGCCCTGATCATGCTCCTGAGCGGCCTGGGCCTCACCCTCGGCTACGGCGCCGAGCCCGGCCCCATCCTCGCCGCCACCCTGGTCCAACTCCCGGCGATCTGGACCCTGGGCGCCCTCGCGGTCCTCCTCCACGGCCTCTCCCCCCGCCTGTCCCCACTCTCCTGGGCAGCGGCCGGCCTCGCCCTCCTCCTCGGCTGGATCGGCCCCGCGCTGAACCTCCCCCAGGCGGTCCTGGACCTCTCCCCCTTCGGCCACCTGCCGAAGCTGCCGGGCGGGGACATGGCGTGGGGAGCGGTGGCGGCCCTCACGGGGATCGCCGCCGCCCTGGTCGCCGTAGGACTGGCGGCTCTACGGCGACGCGACCTCACGACCTGATCGCGCCGGGTGCGGGAACCTCCGGCGCGGCGGACAGCCGGGCGGCGCGGCAGCATCCGGGGTGCTCGGCCGACAACCCCTCGAACAAACGTCCCGGTTCGCCATGAGGTGAGGAGCGGGGGCGGCACGGAGACGATCTTGTCGACCGACTTGCCCCGTCTCTCCAGGAGTTGCCCCTTGCGCGCGAAGTCCCTCGTCATGGCGACCCTCATGGCCGCGCTCGCCGCCGGCCCGCTCCTCTCCACCCCGGCCCGGGCCGACGATCCGGACCCGGGACCTGCCGCGTCCGTCCCCGGCCCGTCCGACCCGGTCGAGGTCTTCCAGACCGGCGGGGACTACGTGCACTTCTCCAGCACCCCGCCCGCCACCGCCTCGGCGCACGGCTGGTGGCTGGACAGCGACAGCCGGGGAGCCAAGGCGAAAGTCACCGTCGACCTCCAGGTCAAGGACGGCGGGCACTGGCATACGGTGGCGACCGGCCACAAGACCGTCAAGCAGGGCGGCGGCAGCGCCCGCAGGGCGAACGCGCGCTTCACCTGCGTCGGAACGAAGAAGACGACCTGGCGCAGCGTGGTCGACGTCGACATCATCGGGGTCGCCGACTCGCCCAACAAGCTGGAGACCCCGGCCAGGACGTACCGCTGCGGCGTCGGCTGATGGGACAGGAGGCGGCTTTGGGCACGGGCTCGGCGCAGGACGCGGACGACGGTGACGACGGCGTCGATCTCACGATGACCGTCGAGGTCCACGGGGTGCTGCGTGAGCACGCCTGGACCGGACAGGTCGGCGCGGACCACGACCTGGACGAGGACCTGTTCTCCCTGGTGGTCAAACGGGCCGCCGCCTACGGCTGGAGTTCCACCCGCTTCAGCGCCGGATCGGAACTCGGCGGTCAGCGTTGGGGCCACGCGGACGCCGGCGGGGACTGGTCGCAGGACGGTCGGGTGCGGCGGCTCGCGTGGCTGACCGGGTATCCCGCGACCGGACTGCGCGAACAGCATCTGCCCGTCCTGCCGATGACCCGGGTCATGACCGACTCCCTGGCCCGCGTGGGCGAGTCGGACTTCACGGGGCTGACGGTGCGGGTGCCGGTACAGCTCGCGCCGGACATCCGGTTCGACCTGGTGGGGGACGCCGACTGGTTCGCCCTGTCCGCACCGGACGCGCGGACGGAGGTGGTCGTCTCCGTCCTGGGCCCGGTCGGCACCGCGGCGGAACGGGTGCGCGAACTGGTCGTACAGCGCGGCCACGGACAGCTCCACGCGGAACAGGTCACCGAAGGCACGGGGAAGGTTACGGGCGCGGGCACCGGCGCAGGTGCGGGCCGGGCGGGCGCGCCCATGGACGCCGGACGCGCCGGACGCCGAGCCGGGGCGTACGACCGTGCGACGTTCGCGTGCGACCTGCCCGAGTGGACACCCGACGCCGCGGCCTGGCTCGCGGAGGTCTTCATCGACGCGCTGCGCACGGTCGGCGTACGCGACACGGTCGAGATCGCGATCGTCCGCCGCCCCGGCTGAGACCGGTCGGCGCGGGCGGCGGTCGAACTGCCGCCCGGATCAAGGCACTTGGCCTTCGCAGGGGCCCGTCAGAGGGCCGGCTCGGCCTGGTTGCCGACCGCCTTGCGGGGCAGCGCCAGGCACAGCGCCGCGCACAGCAGATACGCGCCGATGGCCCACGGGCCCGCGTGGACGATCGCGTCGGTGAGGCCCGCGCCGGCGTGGGAGAAGAACGCGTTGCCGATGACCGCGACGCCGAGCGCCCCGCCGAACTGCTGGGCCGTGGACAGGATTCCGGAGGCGCCGCCCGCCAACTCGCCCGGCACGGTGCTCAGGATGGTGTTCACCAGCGGGATGATCAGGAAGATCAGACCGACCCCGGCAAGGAACAGTCCCGGGACCAACGGCCAGGCACCGGTGTGGACTTGGGCCGCGTCCTGGGCCTCGTGCCGGACCCAGAACAGACCGCCCGCCATCACCAGCGCGCCCAGGATCAGCACGCTCCGGCCGAACTTCGCGACCAGCGGGTCGACCGCCGGGGCGGAGAGGATCGAGCCCGCGCTGAAGGCGACCATCAGCAGACCGGCCCCGGTCGGGGAGTAGCCCTGCCCGGACTGCAGCCAGACGGTGAAGACCAGGAAGAAGCCGGACATGCCGCCGTAGAAGAGGAGTTGGACCAGCAGGCCGGCGCTGAAGGCGGGCTTGTGGAACAGGCCCGTGGGGAGGAGCGGGTGTTCGATGCCGCGCTTCTTCTCCGAGACGGTCAGGGCGACGAGCGCGGCGACACCGGCGGCCAGGCAGAGCCAGCCCCACAGCGGCCAGCCGTTGGAACGGCCCTGGACCAGCGGCAGCACGATCGCGACCAGCCCCGCGGCGAGCACGAGGTTGCCGAGGACGTCGATACGGCCGCGGAACGCGTGGTCCTTCGAGGCGGGGATCCACTTGACGCCCAGGACCAGGACGAGGACGGCCAGCGGGAGATTGATCACGAAGATCGTGCGCCAGCCCCAGCCGAACAGGTCCCAGTCGGTCAGCACGCCGCCGAGCAGCACGCCCACGGCCGTCGAGAGGCCGGCGATCGCCCCGTACAGGGCGAACGCCTTGCCGCGCTCCTCGCCGTCGAACATCGTCCGGAACGAGGCGAGGATCTGCGGCATGATCACGGCCGCGGCCATGCCCTGGAGGCCGCGCGAGGCGACGAGCACCCCGGCGGAGGTGGCGAGTGCGCTGGTCAGACTCGTCAGCGCGAACGCGGTGACACCGAGCAGGAACAGCTTCTTGCGGCCGTAACGGTCGCCGAGGTGCCCGGCGATGATCAGCGTGGCGGCGAAGCCGAGCAGGTACGCCGACACCGTCCACTGGAGGTCGGCGGGGGTGGCCTTGAGCCCCTTGCCGATGGACGGCAGCGCGGTGTTCACGATCGATCCGTCGATCATGTCGAGCAGCGCGGCGAGGATCATCACGAACGCCGCGGCCCAGCGTTTGGGATAGGGCACCGGTGCCCCGTCGCCGTCAGCGGCTACGTTCGTGGTGTTGGTCGTGTGGGACGTGCGGGACGACATGGCTCGGACTCCAGGATCGCTCGACTTTCATACATCTTGGCTTTCAAGTTAAAAGCCGATGGTTACGATGCTGGGAGATATCTCGAATGTCAAGCGGAACGGAGTCGGGTGTGGGCGGGGACTCGGGCTCGGTCGAGGCGCGGCTCGGCACCGTGGTCCAGCGCTACCAGGCCGCCGTCGACGACTTCGACCGCGAGCTGGCCCGCCTGATGGGTGTCAACGAGACCGACCTGCGCTGTCTGGAGATCCTGCTGTCGGTGCAGGAGGCCACCCCGCGCGAGCTGAGCCGACAGCTGGGGCTGACCACCGGGAGCGTCACCACGATGCTCGACCGGCTGGAGAAACTCGCCTACCTCACCCGCACCCCACACCCCGACGACCGGCGCAAGACCCTGATCCGCGTCACCCCCGAGGCCGCGCAGCGCGCCTTCGGCCTGATGGGACCGTTCCTCGACGAGGCCGGGCGGGCGGTGCGCGAGCGCTACACCCCCGACCAGCTGGAACTGTTCATCGACTATCTGACCTTCGCCCGCGACCTCCAGCACCGCCACGTCGAACGCCTGCGGGAGCTGCCGGCCCCCCGCCCGACCCGGACCGGCGGACGCCAGTCACAGGGACCGCGGGGCGGCGGGGCCGGATAGCGGCGCGGGCCGTCAGAGCGCGACGCTCAGCCCCTCCAGCCCCCGGATCACGAAGTTCGGCTTGCGGACCGGGTCCGCCGCGAGGGTGAGCGTGGGGGCCCGTTCCAGCAACGCCCGCATGGAGGCGGCCAGTTCGATACGGGCCAGGGGCGCGCCGATGCAGTAGTGGATGCCCGCGCTGAAGCTGATGTGCGGGTTGTCGGCGCGGGTGAGGTCGAGGCGCTCCGGGTCGGTGAAGACGGCGGGGTCGTGGTTGGCCGCGCCGAACAGCATCGCGATCTCCGCGCCCCTCGGGATCACCGTGCCGTCGATCTCGATCTCGTCCAGCACCCACCGTTCGAAGAGCTGGAGCGGGGTGTCGTAGCGCATCAACTCCTCGACGGCTGACGGGATCAGCGAGTGGTCCGCGCGCAGCGCCGCCAGCTGCTCGGGGTGGCGGAACAGCGCCCACCACCCATTGACCGTGGCGTTCACCGTCGCCTCGTGACCCGCGTTGAGCAGCAGTACGGCGGTGGAGATCAGCTCCTGTTCGGTGAGGCGGTCGTCGTCCTCGTCGTGGGCCGCGATCATGCCGGAGACGAGGTCGTCGCCGGGTTCCTTGCGCCGGGCCGCGATCAACTCGCGTAGATACGAGGAGAATTCGTTCGACGCGCGGACCGCCTTGGCCGCCGTGTCCTCGGACGGGCTCAGCTCGTACATCCCGCAGATGTCCGCCGACCAGGGACGCAGCGGGGCGCGGTCGGACTCCGGGATGCCGAGCATCTCGGCGATCACCGCGACGGGGAGGGGTTCGGCCACGTCCGTGAGCAGATCGCCGCCGCCCCGGGCCACCAGTCCGTCCACCAGCTCACCGGCCAACCGGCTGACGTACGGCTTCAGTTGCTCGACCGTGCGCGGGGTGAACGCCTTCGACACCAGGCGCCGGATGCGGGTGTGGTCCGGGGGCTCCAGGTCGAGCATGCCGTGGTCGTTGAGGGTGTGGAAGGGCTCGTGCTCGGGCGGGGGCGCCGTACGGCCGAAGTCCTCGTGGGTGAAGCGGTGTTGATACGTGCGGCCGAGACGGCGGTCGCGCAGCAGCGCCGAGACGTCCGCGTGGCGGGGCACCAGCCACTGGTCGGTGGGCTCGTAGTAGGTGACCCGGCCCCGGTCGCGCAGTTCGGCGTAGGCGGGGTACGGGTCGTCGACGAACGCGGGGTCCCAGGGGTCAAAGGCTGCCATGCACGGACGCTAGCCCGACAGCACCCGGTCTGACCAGGGGCGACCCGCGTGATCCCGGTGACCCGGGAGGCGGCGGGACCGCCGGTCACCCCTGCGTGTTTCTGCTCCACTTTCTGCTCCAGTAGCTTCCGCCCGGCGCGGTAGCTTGCCAACGCCGTCCGGGATCACCGGATGGAGACCAGATGAAGAGGAGAGTCGGCCATGCCCCGAGAGGCGCCCTATCTGGCGGTCGCCGACGCGCTGCGCACACGCATCCTCGCGGGAGAGTGGGAGATCGGGGGGCGGCTGCCGTCGCGGGCGCGGCTCGCCGAGGAGTACGGCGTGGGGCGCAACGTCACGCAACGGGCAGTGGACCACCTGATCGCCCGGGGCCTCCTCGAAGGACGCGCGGGCTCGGGCACCTACGTCCGGTCGCCGCGCGAACGCCTGCGCATGATCCGCTCCCGGCACCGCGAACACAGCCGCGCCGGCCTGACCGAGCGGGGCCGGGCCCAGGCCTGGGACGCGCACAGCCAGACGCGTGTCCCCGCGCCCGAGGACATCGCCGAGCGCCTCGCCATCAGCCCCGGGGACCTCTGCGTCCGCACGCACTACGAGTTCCTGGCCGACGGGCAGCCCGTCCAGCTCTCCGCCTCCTGGGAGCCGATGGCCCTCACGGCCGGAACGCCGGTCGTGCTGCCCGAGCGGGGACCGCTCGCGGGAAAGGGGGTGGTGGAGCGCATGCGTTCCCTCGGCGTGGAGGTCGAGACCGTGGTCGAACTCCCGCGCCCGGCCCGTGCCACCCAGGAACAGGCGAACCTCCTGGGGATCAGCCTCGGGGACCTGGTGCTCCGGATCGAGCGGACCATCTACGCCACCGACGGACGTCCGGTGGAGACCGCCGACCTTGTCATACCCGACGTACGCAGGGAAGTGGTCTACGAGTTCGCGGTGGACCGGCCGTAGCATGCCAACTCCCTCCCCGCACCCGCCGATTCCCTCCCCACATCCGCCAACGCCCTCCCGGCTCGGGCTCCTTCGCGATCCCGACTTCGGACGGCTGTCCGCCGCGACCGCGCTCGGCCAGCTGGGCGACCGCGTCATCTTCCTGGCGTTGCCGCTGGTCGCCATCGTGGCGTTGCGCGCCGACGAGTTCCAGGTCGGCCTGCTGACCGCGGCCACCACGGCGGGCTCGCTCCTGGTCGGACTGCCGGCCGGCGCCTGGGTGGACCGGATGCGCAAACGGCCGGTGATGATCAGCACCGACCTCGCCAGGGCGCTGGTCCTCGCGACCGTACCGACGGCGTGGTGGGCAGGCCTCCTGACCATCTGGTGGCTCTACGCGGTCGCCCTGACCCATGGAGTCCTGACCGTCTTCTTCGACGTCGCCTACGTCAGCTACCTGCCGCACCTGGTGGGCCGCGGGAACCTGGTGGAGGGAAACGCGAAGCTCTCGGCCATCCGCTCGGTGACCAGCATCAGCGGGCCCGGGGTGGCGGGGCCGCTCGTCGGCTGGGCCGGAGCCCCCGCGACGCTCCTGGTCAGCTCGGCGGGGATGGCCCTGTCGGGACTGCTCGCGCTCGGCATCCGCAAGCCCGAACAGAAGCCGGAGCCCGGTCCGGAGGCGGGTTCTCGGCCCCAACTGGCCCGGGACATAAGGGAAGGGCTGAGGTTCGTCGTCGGCCATCCCGCACTCCGCGCGATCGTGATGGGGGACGCGATGTTCAATCTCTTCCTGGTCATGTACCAGACCATGCTGCTGGTCTTCCTGGAGCGGGACATGGGTCTCGGCTCCTTCGGCATCGGTGTCGTGCTGTCGGGCATGGGCTGCGGTGCCCTGCTGGGCGCACTGACGGCGACCAGGCTCTCGCACCGGCTCGGCCAGGCTCGCGTCATCCGGCTCGCGCCACTGATCACCTGCCCGCCGACCGCCCTGATGGCGTTGGCCCGGCCGGGGTGGACCCTGTGCGCGGCGGCGCTCGGGCTCGCGGCCCTGTCGCTGGGCGGAGTCGTCCGCGTGGTGGCGCAGGCGAGCCTCCAACAGACCCTCACCCCCGACCGGCTCCTGGGCCGGATGAGCGCGACCGCGCGCTTCGTGTCCTGGGGCGGCATTCCCCTGGGCGGCCTGCTGGGCGGAGCCGCGGGAACCGTCTTCGGCGCTACGGCCACCTTGTGGATCGGCGCGGCCGGCATGACGGCGAGCGCCCTGCCCAACCTGCTGTCGGCGGCGTGGCCGGAGGGCGCGGCGGGTCGTATTTCAGGTACGTGATCAGGTGCCCTGGCGTGACCGGAGGCCGGTTGGTGCCGACAGCTCAGGGCTGCCGCCCTTGATGTGATCGACGAGGGCCGTGAAGGCGGGAGTGGGGAAGGAGAGGGTGGCGCGGGTGGGGAGCTTGGAGTCGCGGACGGCTGTGCGGGTGGAGAGGGTGGCTATCTCGACGCACGTGTCGCCGTCGCCGCCGCTGGAGTACGTCGACTTCCGCCAGTTCATTACAGTTCCTTAGTCAGCCGGTGGATGAAGTCCCGCGACGCCACCGGATCCAGTGACGCGCTCCTCACCTTATGGAACAGCGTGCGGAGCTTTTCCAGCTGGGCCTCCGCATCGGAGAAGCCGACACCGGTCGGCGAGTCGCGCAACCCGGTGTCCAATCGGGGCACGGGGCCACTCAGATACATCATGGAGGCTCCGGCACCCGCGAAACCCACGTAGTCGACGGGAATGACCCTCACAATGGCGTGCCCCTTCTCGATCTCCTCCAGGATGAAGCCGAGTTGAGCGAGTGACGCCCGGCGAGCCGACACTTGGACACGCAGAGCGAACTCGTGGATGACCGTCTCGTAGGGGGTGGGATCGTCGCCTTCGATGACGACGCGCCGGTTCAGCCGATGTTCAACGCGTAGGGCCACCTCGTTCTCGGGAAGCTCGGGGCTCATGTACGAGTAGACGGCGCGAGCGTAGTCGGAGGTCTGGAGCAGCCCGGGAACGAGCATGATCACGACCTCGCGAAGGAATGTTGCGTGATGCTCGGCCTCGGCGGTGTCGAGGAACGCCGGCGGCAGCACTCCCCGGTACTCCTCCCACCAGCCACGCGTGCGATCGGTCGCCATCGCCACGAGCGCGTCGATCAACTCCGTGTCCGTGCAGGCGTAGTGGGCGGCAAGGCGTCGCACCCGCTCCTCGCTGACGCCGACGTTGCCCGCCTCCACCTGGCTCATCTGGGCCGACGTCGAATTGAGCAGGCCGGCCACCTCACGGGCCTTCAGCCCGGCCGCTTCCCTCAGCCGACGCAGTTCCGCGCCCAGGCGCACCTGCCTCGCTGTGGGCTGGCTCCTAGGTGCCATACCTCTCCTCAACCGCCTTACCGGCTTGCCTCGTTCGAGGGTCAGATTACGACACCCGCTTGCGCTGACAAAATTTTTTGCACTACCGTCAGTGCTGCGACGCACACCCTGCGAAACCCCGGGGCCCGGAAGCGCACCGCTCCGTCCTGCCACGACGGCTGCGGCACTGCCACCGGCCCTGAACGCCAACTCCCCACCCCACAAACGGAGTTCACCCATGCCCGAAAGCACTCCCTGGGAGTACGCACTCCAGATCCCCAACGACCCCCGTGCCGTCACGATCAGTCGCCGCACCCTCCGGCTGATCCTCACCGTCCACGGCCTCATCGGCCTCGTCGACACCGCCGAACTCCTCGCCACGGAGCTGATCGCCAACGCCGTACGGCACACCGCCGGCCCCGCCGCCCTACGAGTCTCCTGGTCGCCCGGCACTCTCCGCATCGGCGCCTGGGACGCGAACCCCGAACCGCCCGAGCCACCACAGGCGTGGGAGCACCTCACCACCACCGAGGACGGCCGCGGCCTCGCACTGGTCCGGGCCTGCGCCGACCAATGGGGCTGGCAACCGCAGTCCAGGAACGGCAACCGCGGCAAGTACGTCTGGTGCGAACTGGGCGCAGCGTGAGAGGCACCGTACGGAATCGTCCGGGTACCGTGAAAGCGACACCGCGAAAGGGAGCCGCCGCCATGACCACCCGACCGGCAGAGTCCGGCCAGCCCAGCCTCCCCTCCGTGCGCACCATCGGGGAGCTCCGTGCCGCCCTCACCATGGGCTACGGCTTCCCCGGCGACGCTGACGACTTCGAGGCCGAGCTGGCCCGCGAGATCAACCATGCCGACCCGGCGGACCTCTCGGGCGTCGTCCGCCTCGTCGAGGAGTTCCGCGGCCGAATCATCGCGCGCCAGGACCCCTCCTTCGACTCAGCCGTCGCCGCGGCCGTCGCCGAAATCCGCTCGGCTCGGGAAAACGATCGGTGAACGACGACCAGCAGCCGACCGTCGCCGAGATCACCCGTGAGGCCCGCGCTCGCTGCCTCGCCATCGGCGGCGGAGCACTTGAGGCTGTCGAGACCTTGCGAGCCGAGTTGGAGAAGAACCCGGCACTCGGTCGGAGAGCACAAGGCGCCGCCGGTGGCATGAAGATCTTCACGACGCGCCTCGAAGGCACGGGTCTCCGCCCCGCACTCACTGTCACCTACGTCTACGACGCCCCTCCTCCCGAACCCGGCCTGATCCGCATCGCCCTGGTGTCACCCGTACGTTTCGCCGGTGGGGACACCGAGTTCTGAACGCACGGCGGCTCGCACCAGACCCGGGGGTGCCGCGGACAAGCGCTCGCCCCAGCGTGACCGTCCTCGCCTCGTGCGCGATCAGCGCCGCCTGCCTACGGTCCCGCAGCCCCAACCTCACCAGGACGCGGCTGACATGGGTCTTGGTCGTCGGCTCCGCCACCACCAGCCGCTCGGCGATCTCCTCGATGTCCGGCATTCCGCCCAACAGGACCGCGAAGCCCTCGCGTACCACCATCTGGTCGTCCGCGATCAGTACCCGGACGGGTCGCAGGGCCACGTTGCCCAGATCTCACCACCGCAAGGACCCCGTCCGGGTTACAACCGGGCCACACACCTCTCCCACGCAGCGCCGGCCCGGCATGCTCGCCCCTTACCAACTCACCTCAGGGGGAAGAGTGTCGAGCTACAGCGACGTGCAGAAGGCCGTACGCGTCGAGAAGTTCCGCATCTGGTTCGCGTGGGTGTCCGGCGGAATCATCATGCTCATCATCGCCAACGGCACCAAGAACATCGCGATCCTCGGCGTCATCACCGAGGTGCTGTTCTTCGTCGGCGGCATCCTCTTCACCATCACCGCGGTACGCATGACGAACGCCCTCAACCGCAAGGCCGAGACAGCCCGCAGGGAAGTGCTCGGCGACCTGTAGGCAGAGCGCCCGCCCCGGAGTCGCCGGCGATATCGATTGCGTGCAACCTCCTGCGTAGTCGGATACGTCCGCGCAATTCTCCGCAATCTCCCTGCACAGTGCCCCTACCCGTCCCATCCTGGGCACTCAACCACCGGCACGAGAGGGAGACCGGCCATGGCCCTACAGCTCCGCCTGCTCGGTACCACCAGCGACGAAGGCAAGTGCCCCACCTTGTACGAGGACCTTGCGAGCGGGGACATCGTCGTGCAGGGCTACACCGTCACCGATGCGGAGGACGTCGCGCAGTTGCAGAACGTCCTCGACGGCGAGTCGTTCGTACGGATCCCGCGCGAGCTGCTCATCCGCTTCGCCCCCAAGGAGTAGACCCGGTGCCGGAGTTCATCGACGACAGCACCTTCGGCACGTACTTCGAGACCTTCGAGCGCACCGCGTGGCGACTGGAGGCCCGCCACGGTTACGCCTCCGACCGTCAGAGCGCGCACTGGGCACGCTGGAAGGCAGGCAAGGACGTCAGCCACGATCCGTCCAGCGCATGGCGGGAGAACATCCAGCGCCAGACGACAGCCGGGAAGCGGTTCGAGCGCATCCGCGTCGTCGACGACCCTCCCACCGAGGGACAGTTGTTCCTCCTCGCCCGGGCCCCGAGCAACGAGGCAGCGGGCGAGGACATGCGGAACATGTGGCGCGCGGATGCCGCACGCCTCGGAGTGCCGACGCTCGACTTCTGGCTCTTCGACGACCGCCGTGCCCTGATGCTCCACTTCGACAGCGGCGACGATTACCTCGGCGCCGAGCTGGTCGAAGACCCCGCGCGCATCGCGGAGTTCGTCCGGATCCGGGATGCCGCCTGGCCTCACGCGATCCGGCGCAGGGACTTCGCGGCGCAGGTAGCTTCGAGTGTGTGAGCACCGACTACCAGCAGGCCCGTGAGGCGCTCGGTGCGCGGCTGCGTGAGCTGCGCACCGAGACCGGTCTGAACGGCAAGGACTTCGCCGGACGCCTCGGCTGGCAGCGCTCCAAGATCTCCCGCCTGGAGAACGGCAAGCAGACCGCGACCGAGGCTGACGTCGAAACGTGGGCCCAAGGAGCTGAACGTCCCGACGTCACCGACGAGTTGCGGCGTACTGTGCGCAACCTCCAGACGTCTTACCGGAGTTGGCGCCGACAGCTCTCGGCCGGCCACCGCGCGGTGCAGGAGGGCCACGTCGTCCAGGAGGCGCAGGCCCAGACGATCCACATCTTCGAGTCCGGCATCATCCCCGGCATCTTCCAGACCCCCGACTACGCCCGCGGCGTCCTCACTGACGTGTCCAACCGGCTCGGCACGCCCCGCGACATCGAGGAAGGCGTACGGGCCCGAATGAAGCGCCAGGAGACCTTGTACGAGCCGGGCCACCACTTCGACACGCTGATCTGGGAAGCCGCCCTGCACGTCGCACGGTGCGCACCCGAGGCCATGGCCGTGCAACTGCACCGGCTGAGCGGGTTCATCGGTCTCGACACCGTCACCCTCGGCGTCATCCCGCTCGGCGCGCGCACGTCGTTCTCCCCGAAGCACGGGTTCTGGATCATCGACGAGCAGCTCGTCGTCGCCGACACATGGAGCGCTGAACTGTCGCTCGACTCCGCCGAGGACGTCGCGCTGTACCGCAAGACGTGGGAGCTGATGCGCGAGTCGGCCGTCTTCGACCACCAGGCACACCGGCTGATCGACCGGGCCCGGGTGCGCTTCTCCGACCTCGCGTGAGCAACCCGTCGCAACTCTCATGACCGCGTGCGCAATCCCACGCAATCAACGCGCGGGCGCGCAATCGTGCTGCCTACCGTGCTCGACATGGCCCACACGAGGATGCGGTTCGCCGAGGTGTACGAGGCCGGGGACGCGTGGCTCGCCGACTGCTCCACGCACCCCACCCTCGTCCGCATGACGTGGAACAGGGAAGCCCTGGCTCCGATCGCCGCCGGCACGCACTGGCTTGCGGCCGAGACACGGCTCGTCCCCACGATGCATGCCCTCAACCGGATCCGCGGCGAACACCGCGGCCCGGTCCTCGCCGACGCCGAGACGGACACGGCCTGGTGGCTCGTCGCGCCAGCTGCCGCCGAGGAACTGGCCGACGTACGACAGCTCACCGTCCAGCCCACCGGATGGACGCTGAGCTGCCCGCCCACCGGCTGGGGAGTGGAAGGCCGCTTGTGGCTGAACCGCCCCGACGGGTCCGGCCTGCTCACCGATCCCGCCGTCCTCGCCGCCGCGTTCGGCCCCGGCGGCTACCGAGCCCCCACGGAGGCACCACGATGAGCACGACGACGATGAGCCCGCCCATCGACTTTCCGCTGCCCGCCAAGTGGCCGGGCCCGAGCCCGCGCTGCAAGGTGTGCCGCGCGCTCGCCGACCAACGGGCCACGGCTGCGGCGGCCGGGGACTACTCGAAGGTCTCGGACTGCAACGTGGAACTCCGCCAGCACGCCAGCCCCCACCGGCGGAGGCGGCCGTGACCAAGACCGAAAGGCAGTGGAGAGACGGCAGCGGCGGCGCCGGCCACCTGCAACGCGTGGCCAGCAACGCCGTGTTCACCCGAACGCAGACCGCGTACCGGGCGTACATCGACCACGCGAGCGGCTGTGCCACCTGCGCCATGGACAGCGGCCAATGCACGATCGCCGAGGAGTTGTGGACGGTATACGGGGCCACGACGTCGTAACCGCCTGCTGCCGACGGAGGCTGTCGGCAGCAGGAAGGGCGGCGCCTTCACCTCCCCCGGGCGGGACCGGGGCCCGGCTCGTTCGGGTGGACTACCGCGAACCCCCGGCAGACCGCGAACGTCATCGATACCGTCCCGGACATTCGCGTACAAGGGGTGCGTCTGCGGCCGGAGGGATCACGTGGGGGTTCGATTGTCGGGCGGGATCGGCCCGTTGAGGGTGTCGGTGTCGCCAGGGCGCACGGTGTCCGGGTTTTCCGGTCTGTCGATCGCGGCGATCGCGAGCATGTTCAAGCTGATGTGGTGGATGTTGTACGCCGGGTACTGGATGCTTCGGATCGTGTATTGGGAGGCGCCACGGGCCGGGTATCGGTGGTGGCAGCGTCGGCAGGCCGAGGGTGCTGTCCGTGGTGGCCCGTAGCCTGCGTCGTATTCGTAGGCCTGACGTTGCTGATATCAACCTCGGCTGCAAACCCCCCGGCAGCGGGAGGCAGTCCACTCGGAGGGTCGGTACTGACGAGGACCCCAGTTGTGGGGCAGAGCCCCAGGATTCGGCCCCACCCATGGGCCAGATGCAACGGTTGCTCAGATGGAAACGGTTGCCGAGGACGGCGAGACCGCAGTCCATCCAGCATCTGGACCGAGCGCGAGCAAACCGTTATGCGCCTTTTGGGTGTGCTGTCAAGGCAGAGCTCACCCCCGCCGACCGGGAGGGCATCGTGATCCGCGTCGGAATGCGGCTCCCCGGACCGTTCCGCATCAGCGGCGGCCCCATCGTCACCCTCTTCGTGTTGCTCGGCTACGTGTGCGTGGTCATGCTCTGGGTGACCATCACCGCCGCGGTCTACCTCGGGCTCGGTATCGCCCACCTCGTCGAGATGGCCATCAGCGCACAGCGACGGCGAAGCATCCGCCAGACGATGCAGGTACTCGCTCCACGGCGCAAGGCCAAGAATCCGGATGCGGACCGGATCCGAGCCAGGTACGGCGATGCCCTCGGCAGGTTCAAGGCCGAGCACGAGCGCCGCCGCGACAGCTGACACCTGCTTGGAGGCGACACCGCAGGCCGGCGAGGTTACGGGATGCGCGCGAGTAACTCACGCCTCCGCCAGCTGCTGGGCTCGCTGCTCCGTGTAAGCGTCGTACTCGTCGCGGTCCAGAATGCGAACGGGGAATCGTCGGCCAACCGGAGCGACGCCGTCGGCCACGATAGTGACGACGAGGGCTGTGCCGTCGCGTACGAGTTCTTTGATATCGGTGAGGTCGAGTGATGGCAGTGCCCGTGACCACCGCCCATGGATGATGCTGTCGGTTCCGCCGTCCCACTGAATCGCCGTGATCCCGACCGAGGTGACGAAAGTGACCGTTTCCCAGCCCTGCTGCTCACTGAGTCCTCCCAGTCCCTCAAGTTCGATTCGAACACCTGGGTTCTTGGCGGCATACGGGCTCGCATTCTTCAGCGTTACCGTCGCCAACGACTGCTTGAAGCCCTTAATCGTGCGCCACCCCGAGATATCGTCCTCGTCTCGTTGCGCCACAAAGACAGGTTCGTTCGGAAAGCTGAAGTTGAAGGTGATCGCGATGTCCAGGTCCGGTCGGCCGGTGGCGGCCAGGTAGGCAAGCAACGCCACGATGGCGGCTACTGCGGTCAGAAGGCAGGTATAGATCACCAGAGCCGTGCTCACGAGGGCGACTTGGTCATGGGTCCCGAGCCCCAGCGTCCAACCGCCGAAGACGACGCCCAGCACGAGAACCGCACCTGCCGCGATGGCCGCGAGAGTGACAGCAACGATCAAGTATCGGGGGTCGCGAAGAAGCTTCACAGGTGGAGTGTTCCAGCGCCCCAGCCTCAGCGTGCCGCCGTTGCCGGACCGTGACGACTGCGCCTGGTCGCCGTAGAGACAGCAGCCGGGCGCACTCGGCGTTCGTCCTCCGGGTACGTGGCTGGGTTACGCCTCGCCGTCGTCCTCATGGCGCCCGGCGATCCACTCGGTGGTCGTCATCTCGTACAACGGCTTCGCCGCACCACCGTTTTCATCACCCGGCCGACGGCCTCACGCACCGCCTCGTCGATCAGACCGCGCAGACGCGCCTCACGCCTCTCGCGCACCTCAGCCACGGCGAGCGCCCGGCGGGCACCCGCCTCGACCGTCTGCCGCCCGGCAGCCGCCAGCGGTCCATCAGTTCACCAGCCAACTGCCTTACGTACGGCTTCCGTTGCTCGACCGCGCGCGGGGTGAACGCCTTTGAGGGTGTGGACGGGTCGCCCTCGGGCGGGGTCGGCGCAGGCCCCGTACGTGTCGCACACGACCGCCTGGTCCCGGAGTTCGAAGGCGAGGCCGTCAGCCGCTGCCCTGGACGGACGCCGACCGTTGGACGAGCTGCTGACCACGGGTGTCCCGCCCGGTAACCGCACCCCCTGTGGACTTGTGGTGAATATCGCGAGGCCCGTTCCCGGTCCCGGCCCGGCTCGTCGCTTCTTGATGTTTCAATCATTGCGACCCTGCCAGGAACGGGCGATTGGTGGTGCGATGGGACGTCCCGAGCGGCCGGTGGATCCCGAGGCCGGCGCCGTGCAGCGGCTCGCGCATCAGCTGCGGGAACTGCGTGCCGGGTGCGGCGGGCCGTCGTACCGGACGATGGCCCGGCGCGCGCACTACTCGGCGGCCACCCTCGCGCAGGCGGCCGGCGGGGAGCGGTTGCCGTCGCTCGCCGTGGTGCGGGCGTACGCGCGGGCCTGTGACGCCGATCCCGGGGAGTGGGAGACGCGGTGGAAGGCGGCGGTCGAGGAGGACATGGCCGCCCGGCAGGACGGCGGCGGCGGGGACGAGCCGCCGTATCGCGGGCTCGTGCGGTTCGAACCCGGTGACGAAGCGCTGTTCTTCGGGCGGGAGCGGCTGGTCGGGGAGTTACTGGAGCTGGTGTGCGAGCACCGGCTGGCGATGGTGGTCGGGGCGTCCGGCAGCGGGAAGTCGTCGTTGCTGCGGGCGGGGCTGATACCCCGGCTGCGGCGGCGCATCGAGGGGGACGGCTGCGCGGCGGTGCTGCGGGTGCTCACCCCGGGCGCCACGCCGGCGGCGACCCACGGGCATCTGCTGGCTCCGGGGGACGGGGAGCCGGACAGCTGGGTGGTGGTCGACCAGTTCGAGGAGATCTTCACGCTGTGCCGGGACCGGGAGGAACGGGCCCGGTTCATCGAGCTGCTGCTCGCCGCCCGGGAGCGGCACTCCCGGCTGCGGGTCGTCATCGCCGCACGGGCCGACTTCTACGCCCGGTGCGCCGAACACCGGGGGCTGGTGGACGCGTTGCGCGAGGCCCATCTACTGGTCGGGCCGATGGACGCGACGGAGTTGCGGGAGGCGGTGGTCCGGCCCGCGGCCGCTGCGGGGCTGCTGGTCGAGCGGGAGCTGACCGCCCGGATCATCGACGAGGTCGTCGACCGGCCGGGCGCGCTGCCGATGCTGTCGCACGCCCTGCTGGAGACCTGGCACCGGCGCCGCGGCCGGACCCTGACCATGGCCGCGTATGAGGCGGCGGGCGGAGTGTGCGGGGCGATCGCCGCGACCGCCGAGCACCTCTACGACAGCCTCTCCCCCGCCCAGGCCCGCACCGCCCGGCGGGTGCTGCTGCGGCTGGTCGAACCGGGGCAGGGGACCACGGACACCCGGCGCCCGGTCCGGCGGGACGAACTGGACGCCTCCGAACCGGAGTTGCGCGAGGTCGTCGAACGGCTGGCCCGTGCCCGGCTGCTGACCGTGGACGCCGACTGTGTGGAGTTGGCCCATGAGGCCCTCATCAACGGCTGGCCCCGGCTGCACAGTTGGGTGGAAGAAGATCGTGAACGGCTGCGCCGGCACCGGAGCCTCACCCAGGCCGCCCGTACCTGGGAGGAGCTCGGCCGCGACACCGGCACCCTCTACCGGGGCAACCGGCTGGCCCACGCGGAGGAGATGTTCTCGGCCGGGCTCTCCCCCGAACTCAACACGCTGGAACGGGAGTTCCTCACCGCCGCGCTCGACGCCCGCACGCACGAACACCGCAGCGCCACCCGGACCGCCCGCCGGGCCCGGCGCCTGATCCTCTCGCTGTCCGTCGCCGTGGCGCTGTCACTGGTCACCGGTCTGGTCGCCTGGCAGCTGCATCGCAACGGCGTGCGGGAGCGGATCGAGACGGCCGCGCGCCGGGTCGCCTCGGTCGCCGGGTCGATGCGGGCCACCGACCCCAGGACCGCCATGCTGCTCAGCGTCGCCGCCTGGCGTACCGCCCCGCTCACCGAGAGCCGCTCGGCGCTGCTCGGCGCGCTCACCCAACCTCAACTGGACGCCTTCACCGCGCCCGGGTCGGACGGCGACACCCCGCGCTTCCTCGCGAACTCCGGCCGTACCGTGCTCAGCACCGAGGGACGGACCTGGGGCACGTGGGACGTGGCGAGCCACCGCCGTATCGCTTCCGGGCCCCTGCCCGGGGCCGCCACGGTGCTCGCCGCCGGTCCCGACGCCCGGGTCGTGGCGGTTCAAGTGCCGGGCGGGAAGCGGCTGTTGGACACCGCCACCGGGAAGTGGACCGGGCCCGCGCGGGTGCTGCCGTCGCCGTACCGGATCGGCTTCGGGCCCAGCGGCCGCAGCTATGTGGTGCGCGATCCGCGCGGCGGGCGGACGTGGCTGCGGGCCGTCGCCGACGACCGGGTGTTGTACGAGGCCTCGGGCTCGGGCGGGCCCGATGTGGCGCCGGGTCCGGACGACCGGCAGGTCGCCGTCTGCGCCAAGGGGCACGCGCCCGCCGTGTGGGACCTCGGCCGTCGGCGTGCGCTGCACGGCGCGTGGGAGCACACCCACGGGATCTGCGACGACGCGCACGAACTGCTCAGGCTCGGTGCGGACCATCGGCTGATCGCCCTGTCCGGCACCGGGATCCGCGCCTGGGACACCACCTCGGGACGGCGGCTCGCCGCTCTCCTCTATCCGGACGTCCAGTACGCGGCCTTCAGCCGGAACGGGGAGTTCCTGGCGGCCTCCTGCCGTGACGAGATCCGGGTGTGGCGGCTGTCGGCGCCGGACGCGCCCGTGTTCCGGTACTCCCTCAACGGGCAGCTGCCGTCGGGGAGTCTGGCCTGGGACCCCGACCGGCCCGTCCTGCGCTACCTCGAAGGCGCCACCGTCCACACCCTCGACGTCGCCGCCGCGACCACCCCCCGGTGGCGCGACCGCCCGCTGGACAACGCGCTGCTCGACCCTTCCGGCCGCCTCCTCGCCACCGCCGAACGGACCGGCGACCACTACCGCTTCCAGCTCCGCGCCACCGTGAACGGACGGCTCCTGCGCCAACTGCGCTCCCCCGCCCTCCCGATGGCCCGCGCCGGGAGCGAGCCGGTCGGGCCGGCGGACACCAGGTCGCTGATGGCGTTCAGCCCGGACGGCGACACGTTCGCCTACGGCGTGACCGCACCGGGCCGGAACCCCGCCACCCAGCGGCTGACCCTCTGGGATGTCGCGCGCGGCCGGGAACACGGCACGGTCGATCTCGCCACCGCCCCCTCGGCGTCGGCGTCGGGGCCCGCGGTCGCGGTCGCCCTCGGCCCGGGCGGGCGCACCCTGCTGGCCGCGCGCACCTGGAGCACCCCGGCCGCCGTGGTGCTGCCCGACCTCGACGACCTGCCCGAACTCAGCAAACTGACGGGTCTCGCGGGCACCGTCCCGGACACCACCGGCGCCCCCGAGGTCACCAAGGTCACCGACGAGGTCTGGGACACCGCCCGGCGGCGCAGGACCGCCGTGCTCCAGGACTTCGACAGCGGCACCCTCGCCGTCCGGCCCGACGGCCGGCTCCTCGTCGGCAACAGCCACACCGTCGCCCTGCCCACCGGACCCGTCACCGCACAGGCCCTCGGGCAGAGCGGGAGGATCGGCGCCCTCGCGTTCAGCGGCGACGGCTCCCGGCTGGCGGCCGGTGACCTGACCGGGCGGGTCGCCCTGTGGGACGGGGCGCTGCGCGACCGCGCGGGAATCCTGCCGAACGTCTTCCCCGCCCCCGTCACCAACACCCCCGAAGCCGTCAGCGCGCTGGCCTTCAGCCCGGACGGCCGCACCCTCGCCGTCGCCGGTGACGCCGGCACCGTCCAGCTCTGGGACACCGCCACCCGGCAACCCCTCGGCGGCACCCTGCCCACCCCCGGCGAGAAGATCCGCTCCCTCGCCTTCAGCCCCGACAACAGCACCCTCTACGTCGCCGGCGACCACGTTCCGCTCCAGCGCTACGCCGTCTCCGCCGCCGCCGTCCTCACCCGGGTGTGCGCCCGCGCCGGCACCTCGCTGACCCGGGCCGCATGGGCCGCGGACATCCCCGACGCGCCCTACCACAACACCTGTGAACAGCGGTGATTGTTTGTCTGGAGTGATCGAAGGGGCTACGTGGACAACCCTTCGATCGTCAGCCTGGGGAGTGAGGCCTGACAGATCCCCTTGACCGAAGGTGCGTCAGACGTGACCCGAGAACGCTCCCCCCACCGCCCCTCCGTCCTCGTCGTGGAGGACGACACCGGTATCTCCGAGCCACTCGTGACGGCCCTGGGCTTCCTCGGCTTCGACGCGCACACCGTCGCCACGGGCGCCGAGGCCCTGGCCGCCGTCCGCGACCACCGGCCCGACGCCGTACTCCTCGACCTCGTCCTGCCCGACCTGGACGGCACCGAGGTCTGCCGGCTGCTGCGCGCCTCGGGCGACAACACCCCGGTACTCTTCCTCAGCGCCCGCCACTCGGTCGCCGACAAGTGCCGCGCACTGGCCCTGGGCGGCGACGACTACGTCACCAAGCCCTTCGACCTCACCGAGCTCAGCGCCCGCATCCGCGCCCTGATCCGCCGCTCCCGCGCCACCGCCCCGCTCCGGACCCTCGGCCACGACACCCCCGCCGCCGCCTCGCGCCGGCTGCGCGCGGGCGGCGTCGAACTCGACGTCGACACCCGCGAGGCCTGGCGGCACGGACAGCCGGTGCGCCTGTCGGCCACCGAGTTCGCCCTGCTGAAGGTCCTCATGGAGAACGCGGGCCGCGTCGTCTCCAAGGGCAGCATCCTCGACAGCGTCTGGAAGTACGACTTCCAGGGTGAGTCCGGGGTCGTGGAGACCTACGTCTACTACCTGCGCCGCAAGCTGGGCGACTCCGGCCAGTCCCTCATCCGCACCGTGCGGGGCGCGGGCTATCTGGTGAACGCCGGCCCCACCACCGAGAGGGGGAGCATCGGTGGTGGGGCCGGCAGTACGGGGATCGGCAGCGCGGGGGCCGGCGCTGGTACCGGCGGTCAGCCGATCCAGAGGTCGTAGACCGCGTTGTCCTTCGCGTCGTTGTACGAGATGAGCCGGGGCTCCCAGCGCCAGCCGGTGCTGGGCTTGCGGTGGTGGAACTCGACCGACTGCCCGGCCTTCCACCAGTAACCGCTCGCCGTCGTGCAGCCCTTCGGCGCGATCTCCCAGAACTGCGAGCCGATCCAGTCGCCGTACTGGTTCTCCCCGACGAAGAAGAACTTCACCGTCTCGGTGGACCCGCTGCAGACCCTGAGGGTCACGAACTTGTCGCCCGCCGCCGAGGCCGTCCCGGGAGCCGCGAGACCGCCGACCGCGGCGGCCGCGGCGAGCATCGCCATGACCACCTTGCGTCTGACCGTGCGCATGGAACTACCGCCTTTCCTACGTGAGTTGTGTGGAGGGTTGATGGTCGATCCCTTGCGGGCCGGTTCAGGGCCGGTTCAGGAGACCCTTGGCGCGCAGCCAGGCCCTCGCCGCCCGGCCCGGGGTCTCTCCCGCGTCGACCGACGCGGTGAGCTTCGCCAACTGGGCTGTCGTCAGCAGGGTGTTGACCCTGGCCAGCGCCGTCCGGCCGGTCAGGTCCAGGGCGGGGGCGCTGATCAACGGGAAGACATGCTCGGGCGGTACGACCGCCTTCGGGTCGGCGAGCACCACCAGCCCGTCCCGGGCGATCGCCGGGTCGGTGCCGCGCAGCACCCGTACGTCCGCCGTGCCCGCCGTCCCGGCCGGGGTGAGCGTGACGCCGTACGCCTTCTTCAGAACGGCGACGGACGGGGCGTCGGGATCGCCGGACGCGGAACCGCCGAGCGTCAGACCGGTACCGGCCCCGCGCAGGTCCGCCAGGCCGTACAGCCTGTGCCGCTTCGCGGTGGACGGGGTGACCGCGAGGACGACCCCGCCCTGTGCGGCGGCCGGGGGCAGCGCGACGATCCCCGGCGGCAACGCCATGCTCAGCGTCGCCTCCATGTTCCCCGGCATGGTCTGCCCGCCCGGCATCGCCCGCAGCAGGGTGGACTCGTAGGCGGGCGCGACGCTGATCCTCCCGTCCACCACGGCCTGCGCGGTGGCGACCGGTGACGCGTACGAGACGTCCGCCGTCCGCACCTTCTGCCCGGCCCCGGTGAGGAGTTCGCCGTAGAGCGCCGCCACGACCCTGCTCTCCGTCGAGCCGTCGGTACCGATCACCGCCGGCCCCGCACGGTCCGCGTAACCGACGTGCGTGCCTTGCGCGTTCGCGGTCGCGCAGCCGGTCAGGAGGAGGAGCGAGCAGACCGCGAGAGCGGCGATACGGGACATCGCGCGCCGCCCGTCAGCAGTGCCGGCCGCGATCGGCCAGGCTCATCGGCTTGTCCTTGAAGGTGACATAGCCGTAGCTGGGGTTGTCGTTGTTGAAACCGGACTCCTGGTAGTCGTAGACGTACCAGTCGTAGTGGCCGTAGTACTTGTCCCTGAACTGGATCTCCCACCACCCCTTGGCCTGCTGCTTCGCGGTACCGCGCTCGATCCAGCCGTAGCTGCCCGAGGGGATGTTGACCGTGTTGGACTCGGTGTCGGTGTGGGAGTTCTGCCAGGTGTGGCTGTAGCTCGTCTCGACCTGGACCTCGAAGACCTCGGCGAACTTGTAGCCGGCGGTGACCGAGACACCGACCGTGTTGCCCGCGGTGGTCGTGTCCGACCAGTCGATCCGGTGCTGGTTGGTCTGGCTCCCGCAGTTGTACGCGGTGCTGCCGACCTGGTGCGCCGGGCCGGTGTAGCTCCAGTAGCTCTGCGGGCGGAACTTGCAGAAACTGGCCCAGTTGCAGGCCTTCAGCAGCTCGGCGTTGGTGGGAGTGTCGGCGGCGAGTGCCTGCGGAGCCGTGAGCAGCGAGGCGCCCACGGTGAGGGCACCGAGCACACCGAGCGTACGGGGGGAGAAGCGCCGGGCGGAGGTCTTCTTGCGCGGGGCGAATGCCATGGATCACTCCATCGAGAGGGGGAATTCGGTGGAAGCACCAGTTGCTGCGCACCACTCTCGAACGGATTCGTCCGCCGCTGATCAACGTCCCCTCAGAGCCCGGGACAGAATCGGCTCAGCGTTCCATCAGAGTCTCCTCAGAACCCGCCCCCGGCGACGAGGTACCCGTACCCGAAGCCGTCCCTACCCAGGTCTCACCAGCCGCGCCTCGTACGCGAACACCGCCGCCTGCGTCCGGTCCCGCAGCCCCAACTTCACCAGGACGCGGCTGACATGGGTCTTGATCGTCGACTCGGCGACCACCAGCCGCTCGGCGATCTCCACGTTCGACAGCCCCTGGGCGATGAGGACCAGCACCTCCGTCTCCCGCTCGGTCAGCTCTCCGTACGCCGCCTGCTGCGCGGCCGGTATCAGCCGGGGCGACTCGGCCAGCTTCGAGAACTCCGTGATCAGCCGCTTGGTCACGGAGGGGGCGAGCAGCGCCTCGCCGGCCGCCACCACCCGCACCCCGTCGGCGAGTTGGCGTGCCGAGGCGTCCTTGAGCAGAAAGCCGGAGGCTCCCGCGCGCAGCGCCTGGTACACGTACTCGTCGAGGTCGAAGGTGGTGAGCACCAACACCTTCGCCGCGCCGTCCGCCGCGACGATCTCCCGGGTCGCCTCGATGCCGTTCATCTCGGGCATCCGGATGTCCATCAGGACGACGTCCGGGGCCAGTTCACGCACCCGCTCGACCGCGTCCCGTCCGTTCACCGCCTCGCCGACGACCTCGATGTCCGGCATCGCGCCCAGCAGGACCGAGAAGCCCTCGCGCACCATCATCTGGTCGTCCGCGATCAGCACGCGGATCGTCATGCCTCACCTTCGCTCGCACTCGGGACCGGCAGAAACACCGTCACCTCGTAGCCGCCGTCGTCCGCCGGGGCCGCCGTCATCTCGCCGTTCAGCATGGAGACCCGCTCCCGCATCCCCGTGATGCCGTGGCCCGCGCCAGTCGGAGGGGGCGGGCGAAGCCCTCGTTGAGGGGTGGTGGTCGGGTGGCGGGTGGGATTCACCGGACTCGGCTCGGGTGTCGGGCCGTTGACTATCCGCAGGCCCAACCCGCCCAGCACATAACCGACCTCCACGCGGGCACTCGCACCGGGCGCGTGCCGCAGGGTGTTGCTCAACGCCTCCTGCACTATCCGGTACGCCGACAGCTCGACGCCCTGCGGGAGTTCACGCACCGCCCCCGTCACCGCCTTCTCCACGCTCAGGCCGGCGTCGCGCACATTGGCCAGCAGCGCGTCCATGTCGGCGAGGGTGGGCTGCGGGGCGTCCGGCGCCTCGTAGTCCTCCGCGCGCACCACGCCCAGGACGCGGCGCAGTTCGGTCAGGGCCGCCACCGCGTTCTCCCGGATCGTGACGAACGCGCGCTCCAGCTCCGGCGGCGGATTCTCCACCCGGTAGGGCGCGGCCTCCGCCTGGATGGCGACCACCGACATGTGGTGTGCCACCACGTCGTGCAGCTCACGGGCGATCGTCGTGCGCTCCTCCAGGAGGGTGCGCCGGGAGCGCTCGTGCGCCGTCACCGTCTGCTGCGCGGTCACCTCCTGCCGGGCCTCCCGGCGTATCTGCCAGACCGCGACGCCGAGCAGCATCAGGGCGGAGAGGAACAGCATCTGCGCGCTGTCCGAGCCGAAGGCGTGCCCGCCGGCGAGGCTGGTGGCGCCGATGCCGTAGACCGCGGTCAGCGCCCACATCCAGGCGGCCGTGCGCGGTCGGGTGCGGATCGCCACGATCGCGAGGACGGACAGGTGGCATATGAAGCTGCCGTCCCGCCACGGCCACTCGTCGTCGAACTCGGTCGCCAGGGCGGTGGCGACCGGGGTCGCGGCCATGGACAGCCAGAACGCGCCGACCGGCCGCACCATGGTCAGCAGCACCGGCACCAGGGCGAGCAGGCCGAGAATCAGGTTGCCGCCCGCGCCGCGGGCCTCGTCGTTGGTCGCGAGGAACATCGCGAGCAGGCCGGCCGCGGTGATCAGGGCGTGCGGGCTCCAGGCCGCGTACTCCCGCGCCCGGCCCTTCAGACGCCGGGTCAGCGGGCCGTCGGCGGTGGAGGGAGGCAACGGGCGGTAGGCGAAGGCGTCGTGGAACAGGTCTTGCCGCAGTCCGCGCAGGGCGTCCGCGGCAAGCCTGAACTCCGGGCTGCGCGGCTTGGCCCCGCCCGTCTGCGGCAACTGCTGGGTCGTCTCGGTCACATTCAAAACGGTAGGCGGAGGGGCGGGTAGCCGTCGTCACCTGTGAGAAGGGTCCTGGGGCGTCCCCCTCAAGTACTACGGGTATGCCAGAGGGCCGGGCTTCAGCGGCGCTTCAGCGGCCCCCGCCCGGCCGGACCAGCCCCGACTCGTACGCGAACACCGCCGCCTGCGTACGGTCCCGCAGCCCCAACTTCACCAGGATGCGGCCGACATGGGTCTTCACGGTCTGTTCGGCGACGACCAGGTGCTCGGCGATCTCCGCGTTGGACAGGCCCTGCGCGATCAGCGCGAGCACCTCCGTCTCGCGTTCGGTGAGGTCGCCGACGCGTGACTTGAGCGGGGTGCGCGGTGTGCCGTTCAGCCGGGAGAACTCGGCGATCAGCCGGCGGGTGACACCCGGCGCGAGCAGTGCGTCGCCGGCGGCCACCACCCGCACCGCCTCGGCCAGTTGCTCCGCGGACGCGTCCTTCAGCAGGAAACCGGAGGCACCGGCGCGCAGCGCCTCGTACACGTACTCGTCGAGGTCGAAGGTGGTGAGCACCAGGACCTTTATCTGCGGGGTCGCGTCCGTGATGCGGCGGGTGGCCTCGATGCCGCCCAGCTCGGGCATGCGGATGTCCATGAGGACGACGTCCGGGGCGAGTTCGGCGACCTTGGCCACCGCGTCCAGTCCGTCGACCGCCTGGCCGACGACCTCTATGCCGGGCTGGGCGTTCAGCAGCACGGTGAAGCCCTGGCGGACCATCTGCTGGTCGTCGGCGATGAGTACACGGATGGTGCCGCTCGTCATGGGGTGTCGTCTCCTGTCGGGAAGATGATCTCGGGGGCGGCGGATGCGGAGGCGCCGGGGGCGGCGGATCTGTCGGGGGCATCGGGTCCGTCGGCGCCGTCAGGGCCGTGGGGGCGGTCAGGGCCGTGGAG
>NZ_JBITGV010000007.1:0-336278 GCF_044457385.1 Streptomyces sp. NPDC050548 | reverse complement strand
GGAGGCCGTCAGGGCCGTGGAGGCCGTCAGGGCCGTGGAGGCCGTCAGGGCCGTGGAGGCCGTCAGGGCCGTGGAGGCCGTCAGGGCCGTGGAGGCCGTCAGGGCCGTGGAGGCCATGGGGGCCCTCGGGTTCGTCGGGGAGTGCGACGCCGTCCCTCGGCAGGAACGCGACGACCGCGAAGCCGCCCTGGAACGTTCTCGCCGCGGTCAGGTGGCCGCCGAGCATGGCCGCGCGCTCCCGCATGCCGAGCAGGCCGTGCCCGGCGCCCGGGGAGGGCGGGGCGGCCTGCTGCGGGCGGGAGTTGGTGATGATCAGCCGTAGTCCGTCGGGGTCGTGGGCGACCTCGACGGCGACGGTGGAGCCGGGGGCGTGCCGCAGCGCGTTGCTCAGGGCCTCCTGGACGATCCGGTACGCCGACAGCTCCACGCCGGGTGCCAGCGGGCGCACCTCGCCTCTCACGTCGCCGCGTACGTCGAGACCGGCGGCCCTGGTGTTCTCTATCAGGGCGTCCAGGCGGTCGAGGGTGGGCTGCGGGGCGTCGGGGGCGGCACCCGTGCCGGGGGCGGTCAGGGCGTAGGGGTCGTCGGGATACTCCGGGTTCTCCGAGCGGAGCACGCCGAGGACCCGGCGCAGTTCGGCGAGGGCTTCGAGGGCGTTCTGTCTGATGCCGGCGAGATTCTCCTTGAGTTCCTCCGGCGGGTTCTCGACCAGGAGGGGCGCCACTTGGGCCTGGATGGAGATCACCGACATGTGGTGGGCGACCACGTCGTGCAGCTCGCGGGCGATACGGCTGCGCTCCTCCAGGAGTGTGCGCCGGTTGCGCTCCTCCGCCGTGATCGTGACCTGCTCCACGAGCTTGGTACGGGCCTCGGCGCGACCACGCAGGGCGGTGCCGATGAGGACGGCCACCGCGCAGACGGCCACCGCGACCATGCCCGTCGAGGAGTAGTGCCGGGCGCCGACCAGACCCTGGATGACGAACGTCGTCAGGGCGGTCGCGGCCAGCGCCGCGAGAGCCTTGCGGGTGGGCACGCGCAGGGCCACGAGCAGCAGGACGGCGGCCTGGACGACGACTTCGGTGGCGCTCCAGGGCCAGTCGGGGCCGGGGGTCGTGCCCGGGAGGGGGTCCATGGTGGGGAGGGGATCCATGGCGGCACGCACGGTCAGCGCGGTGAAGGCCGTGGCGGTGAGGGACAGGGCCCAGGCGGGGACGGGCCGGCGCAGGGCGAGGACCAGGGCGACGCCCTGCGCGAAACCGGACAACAAGCCCTGGAAAACGCCCAGTTGGTTCTCGCTCATCATCTCGTCCATTCCCACCAGGGAGAGGCCGAGAGCGGCGAGGGAGACGAGGGCGTACGTGATGTACCGCAGCCAGCGGTGTCCGGGGAACAGGACGGGTGCGGTGTGCGGGGGTCCGGCACCGTCGGCAACTGCGTTCACCCGGTCAACCCTAGGCACGGCGAGGGCTCTTCGCTGCCGGGTGGGGCGGGTGGGTGTGGGCGCGGGCGACCCGTGAGCGGCGTGACGGGAGACGGGACGGGCGGCGGGACGGGCGGTGTCCCGGTCCCTGTTCGTAGACCCGGAACGCCGCCCAGCAGACCGTCAGCGCGAGCGCGAACACCGGGAGCCAGGCCAGTCGGGCCGCCACCCAGGTCAGGTCGTCGGGGCGGGTGTGCAGGCCGGGCAGAGGACCGGCGGGCAGGGTCGCGGCCGTGGTGGCCATGAGGGCCGTCTGGTGCCAGAGGAAGACCGTCATCGCCGAGAGGTTGACCAGGGCCACGGCCGACCAGGCGAGCGGGCGGCGCAGCGCGCGGCGCAACCGGTCCCGGAGCAGCAGGGCCAGGCCGCACTGGGCCAGGCCGAAGGTGACGGCGGCCAGGGTCGGCGGGTCCAGGTTGGAGATCGTGGTGCCGGGGACGCCGACCATCGACGCCGGGTAGCCCGCCCACAGGACGAGAGCAGCCGTCGCCGCCGTACCGCCGGCCAGCAGGACCCAGCCCGCCCGGGCCCGGTCCAGCTCGCCGCGGGTCCAGGCCGCGCCGAGGGTGTAGGGCACGAGCCAGCCCGCCGCGACGTTGACCCAGCCGAGCCAGGAGGGGCCGCCGAGCCCGAAACGGATCAGGTCCACGTGCAGTACGACGGCCAGCGGCCACAGCGGGTTGAGCCGGGTCAGCAGCGGGGTGGCCGCCGTCAGGCCCGCGAACACGACCAGGAACCACATCGGGGACAACGCCAGTTTGACCAAGGCGCGGACCGTGTCGAAGTCCGTGCCGGACAGGAGCAGCGCGAGTGCCGTCACCGTCCACACGACGAGGACCGCGGCGACCGGGGTGAACAGCCGCGACAGCCGGGCGGCTAGCCACTGACCGTACGTCGTGCCGCGAGCGCGTGCGGAGGCGTAGCCCCGGGTCGCCACATGGCCGCCGACCAGGAAGAACACCGCCAGCGTCTGGAAGATCCAGGAGATGGGCGCGAGCCACGGCATGTCCCGCAGCGGGCTCGTCGTGTGCAGGGTGCCGCCGTCCGCGACCAGGGCCGTCACCAGCCAGTGGCCCAGGACGACACCGAGGATCGCGAAGGCGCGCAGGGCGTCCACGGCACGGTCCCGGTCGGGCGGGGTCGCGGCGTCGAGGCGGACGGCGGCCCGGCGGAGTCGTTCACGCATGGGGAGTCACCTCCTTGGTCTCGCCGAGGACGATCCGGGCGAGGTTGGCCAGGGAGGCCGAGCCCGGTGAGAAGTAGTCGCTGTGGCCGCCGTCCCCAGCCGCGAAGACGCGGGCGCCGAACTCCGGGGACACCGGATCCGTACCGAAGCCGACGGTCGTGCCGAACAGGTCGGCGCTGACGTGCGGGACGTCCCCCACCCAGTCGTCGGTGCCGCGCGCCGCCCAGACGCGGGCCGAAGTACGCAGTCCCGCAACGGAGTCGGCGCCCGTGCCGGCGCTGCCGACGAGGACGAGGTCGGACACGTCCAGGCCGGCGGCGGCCCGGCCGCACACGACCGTGCCGTACGAGTGGCACAGCAGCGCGATCCGCGCCGTGCGGCCGGTGACGGCGTGCAGCTGCCGTATGAACTCCCTTAGGTGCGGGGCCGCTTGGTCCGCTCTGCTTGCGGTCAGCACCGTGGCGCTCACCGTGCGCGGGGTGGCGTAGCCGAGCCAGGACACCACCGCCGTACGGGAGTTCGGGGCGTCGTGGGTGAGTTGGCGGCGCAGGTTCAGCGCGGTGGCGCGGAAGCGGTCGTAGGTGTCGAGCGAGGTGTCCGAGCCCGGGACCAGGACGGCTATGCGGTCGGCGTGGGCCAGGTCGCCGAGGACCTCCGTCGCCAGGCCGGGGCCGCGGCCGTCGTAGGCGAGGAGGTGCCGGGCCGGGTCGGCCATGGCACGGTCCGTCGCGGCGCGGTGCTCGTCGCCGTCGGCGGCGGCCATGCGGGACGCCTCGGCGGCGTTGGCGCCGTTCGCCGCGTACGTCTCGGCCAACGTGGCCGCGGTGAGCGGGGCGAGCGCGGCCGGAGCGGGGCCGGGGATCTCGGGCCGGGCCGCGGCCGACAGGGGGATCACGACGGCGCCTATGACGAGCGCGGCGAGGAGCGCGCGGCGCCAACTGCCCGTACGGCGCGGCTTGTTGTGGTCGACGCGTGGCGCCTCGGCCTCCCCGGCCGGACCCCTCTTCGCCGGGTCGGCTACCGCCGTACCGGTCTCCGCCCAGGCATCAACGACCCCCATGTCCGTCTCCCCTCCCGCACCGGCCGCCGTCGGGCCGATCTGGAAGGGAAATTACGGATCCGCGGTCGTCGTCCGCGTCCCGCCAGGGAACTCACCTGCGCCGTAGCTCTCAGGTACTACGGGTATGACCGGGGTGGAGGAAACCCGACTGACGTCGGCCGAAGTCGGCGGCTCACCACGCCAGTTGTGCGATCTCCTCCGCCACCACCGCGCACGCGTCCGCCGCCGGGTCGATCAGGGGGAAATGGCCGACGTCCTCAAGGAGCGTGAGGCCCACGACCTCGCCGGACTTCGCCGCCGCGTCCGCGTACGACTCGGCGACCGCCTGCGGGACCACGAGGTCGGCGCGGCCCTGGACCAGCGCGGTCGCGATGCCGGTGGGCAGCAGGAGCGTCGGATCGGCGTACGGCAGGCGCTCCGCGAACTTGGCCTCTCCACCCAGGAGTTGACCCGCCGCTCCCCCGCACACCGCGAGCTTCTCGGCGACCGTGAAGTCCGCGATCGGGGCGAGGGCGACCACACCGCGCAGCGCGGCGGGGGCGTCGGTGCGCCAGGGGGCGTCCTTGGGGAGGACGTGCCGGGCCGCCGCCCACAGCGCGAGATGGCCGCCCGCCGAGTGGCCGGTGAGCACCGTGCGGCGCGGATCGGCCTGCGGAAGCGCCTCCCGGACGAGGGCGGGCAGTGCGTCGAGCGCGGCCGCGACGTCGTCGAAGGTCTCCGGCCAGCGGCCCGCGACCGGGCCCGTACCGCCCTGCGCGGGCAGCGCCGACCCCCGCCGGTACTCGACATTGGCCACCGCGAACCCCCGGCGGGCCAGGAAGTCCGCGAACGGGGTGATGTGCCGACGGTCGTACGGCGCCCGCCACGCACCCCCGTGCAGGACGACGACCAGCGGCGCCGGTTCGCCCGGCACCCGCTCGCCGTGCGGGGCGTAGAAGTCGATCACCTGGTCGGGGTGGTCGCCGTACGCGGCGGTGCCGTCGGGTTCCACGGCGGGGTGCGAGAAGGCCGACTCCTCTTCCACGGCGGCTGCGGCGGCACGTGCGGCAGCGGCGTCGTCCGGCATGCTCCAACCTCTCAGCGACGATGGGGGCACCTCCCAGGCTTTCGGCACTGGGGGAGGACTTGGACGGATCAGGATGTGACGGGATATGGCGACCAGGAGAGAAACACACGGAGAAATTCGGCCGTCGGCCGGGACGCTACCAGGCCAGTGACGTGCACGGAGACCGCGGTTGTCACGCTCGGTGAGGCGTAAACGGTTCTGCGGTGCACGTCACCGGCACGTCACTGGCACTTCGTCGACTTCTAACCGCTCCAGTGATCTACGACGGTTAGATCGAGGTACACAGTTCCCAGAGGTCCTACCGGACCAGCTCCCCCAGCACCCGCGCCGCCCGCTCCACGTCCCCGAACCCGACGTACAGCGGCGTGAATCCGAAGCGCAGCACGTCCGGGTGCCGGAAGTCGCCGACCACACCCCGCTCGATCAGCCGCCGCATCACGTCACCGGCGTCCGCGCAGCGCAGCGCGACCTGGCTCCCCCGCTCCGCATGGGCGACCGGAGTCACCGACTCCACCCGCCCGGACGGCACGTACGACGCCACGCACTCCAGGAAGAAGTCCGTCAGGGCAAGGGACTTGGCCCGTACCGCCCCGACCGAGACGCCGTCGGCGTCCCACACGTCGAGGGCCGCCTCCAGGGCGAGCATGGACAGGATGTCCGGGGTGCCGACCCGGCCGCGCAGCGCGCCCGGCGCCGGTTCGTAGGCGGGCCGCATGCCGAAGGGTTCGGCGTGCGAGTTCCAGCCCGGGAGCGGGGAGTCGAAGCGGCTCTGGAGATCGGACCGCACATACAGGTACGCCGGTGAACCCGGGCCGCCGTTCAGGTACTTGTAGGTGCAGCCGACCGCGAGGTCCACGCCGTGCTCGTCGAGTCCGACCGGCAGGGCGCCCGCGCTGTGGCACAGGTCCCAGACGGCCACGGCGCCCGCCGCGTGTACGGCGGCGGTGAGCGCGGGCAGGTCGTGCAGCCGGCCGGTGCGGTAGTCGACGTGGTTGAGGAGCACCGCCGCCGTACGGTCGCCGAGCACGTCCGGCACCTCGGCCGGGGCCACCGGCCGCACCGTACAGCCGGTCATCCGGGCCGCCGACTCGGCGATGTACCCGTCCGTGGGGAAAGTCGTCGCGTCGACGACGATCTCGTCCCGCCCCGAGCCGCCCGTCATCCGCACGGCCGCCACAACCGCCTTGAACACATTGACACTTGTGGAGTCGCCGACGACGATCTGCCCGGCCGCGGCCCCGACCAGCGAGGCGATCCGGTCGCCGATCCGCTCGGGCGCGGTCCACCAGCCGCTCTCGTCCCAGGACCGGATCCGCAGCTCGCCCCACTGCCGCCGTACGACGTCCTCGACCCGGCCCGGGACCCCCACCGGCAGTGCGCCGAGCGAGTTCCCGTCCAGGTAGACCACATCGTCGCCGAGGACGAACTGCGCACGCACGCCCGCGAGTTCATCGGCGGCGTCCAACTTCTCTGCCTTCAGCGCGAGTTCAGACATGGGAGCGCGCCGTCCACAGCTCGGGGAACACGTTCTTCTGCGCGCGCTTCTCCAGCCAGGCGACGCCCGCGGAGCCACCGGTCCCGGTCTTCGCGCCCATGGCACGCCGGGTGGCGACGAGATGATCGTTCCGCCATCGCCACACCAGCTCGGCGACATCGGTCAACGCCTCGCCGAGCCGGGCGAGTTCGTCGCCGGGGTCACCGGAGTAGAGGGCGGTCCACACCTCCTCCACCTCCGCCGACGGCTCGTAGCGCAGCGACACGTCACGCGCGAGCACGGCCCCGGGGACCGTGTGGCCGCGCCGGTCGAGGAGCCTCAACACCTCGTCGTAGAGGCTCGGTTCGTGCAGCGCCTTCTCCAACTCGGCGTGCACGCGCGGTGCGCCTCGGTGCGGGACGAGCATGGACGCGGACTTCTCGCCGAGCAGGAACTCCATCCGGCGGTACATCGCCGACTGGAAGCCGCTGCCCTCGCCGAGGGCGGCGCGGTACGAGTTGAACTGCGCCGGCGTGAGTTGTCCGAGGGGCCGCCAGGAGGCGTTGAGCGCCTCCAGCTCCCGTACGGAACGCTTCAGCGCGTCGATCGCGACCGGCACTTGGTCCTCGCGCAGGGCCCGCGCGGCGGTCTCCCACTCGTGCACGATGACGGTGAACCACAGCTCCATCACCTGGGTGGTGACCAGGAAGACCATCTCTCCGGGGTCGTCGGAGCGGGTGTGCTGGAGGTGGGTGAGGACGTCCGCCTGGACGTAGTCCTCGTAGGGGGTCGTTCCCTGGAAGTCGAGATGCGGGGCCTCGGGCTCCTGCGTTTCCTGAGCCTGCTGGGACATCGCTGTCTCCTGATGCGTACTCCGGGTAGCGGTCCGCCCCTGCCGAATTCCGACACGGGGGCCCCGGTCCCCACCGGGCATCCTGCACAATCGTCCCGCAAGACCGCAAGGTCCGCCTGGTCACACCAGGCGGACCCGCATCACCGCACCCGGACTACGGCACTAGCCCAGCGTCTGGGCCGCCGTCGGCGAGGAATCCTTCAGGAACTGGCTGCACCGCGCGTACTCCTCCTGCTCCCCGATCGCCTGCGCGGCCCGCGCGAGGGCGTGCAGGGCGCGCAGGAAGCCACGGTTCGGCTCGTGCTCCCAGGGCACCGGACCGTGCCCCTTCCAGCCGTTGCGCCGCAGCGAGTCGAGCCCGCGGTGGTAGCCCGTACGGGCATAGGCGTACGACTCCACGACGCTGCCCCGCTCGAACGCGTCGTCGGCCAGCAGGGCCCAGGCGAGCGAGGAGGTCGGATACTTCGCGGCGACATCGGCGGGCGTCGCCCCGCTCGCGAGAAGGTCGCGCGGCCCGGGGTCTTCGGGGAGGTGGGTCGGGGGCGGTCCCCCGAGGAGGTTCTCGTGAATCGTCATGGGTTCCAGTCTCCCCCAGGGGCGGGGATTGCCTGGCATCCCCCCGCTACCCCGCGTCGAGCCGCCCCTTCCCCACCCGTGGCTCCAGCGGCGGGGCCGTGATCGAGCCGTGGGTGAGGCACTCGGGGTGGCGGCAGTCCGGGGGTGGGCGCCGTACCGTCGCGTAGGCCAGGATCGAACCCGCCACCAGCGCACCGGCACACCACCACATCGCCCGGTCGAAGGCGTGGTCGAAGGCGGTCGCCGAGCGGTACGCCTCCGAGCCCATCCCGGCGAGCAGCGGCAGCGCGGCGATCGCGATGAGGCCGGCCGCGCGGGCCGCCGCGTTGTTGATGCCGCTGGCCAGGCCGGCGCGGGCGGTGTCGACGGAGGCGAGGACCGTGGCCGTCAGCGGAGCGACCAGGATGACCATGCCGCTGCCCATCACCAGGAGGGCGGGTACGACGTCGGTGAGGTAGGAGGCGTCGGGGCCGACCCGCATCATCAGCAGCATCGCCGCCGCGCACAGCAACGGCCCGACGGTGAGCGGGATGCGGGGGCCGATGCGCTGGGCCAGTTCGCCGGAGCGGGCCGAGAAGAGGAGCATCAGGGCGGTGGTGGGGAGCAGGGCCGTGCCGGCCTCCAGCGCCGAATAGCCTGCCACCACCTGGAGTTGGAGCGCCGTCAGGAAGAAGAAGCCGCTGAAGGCCGCGTACACGCAGAGCGTGACCAGGTTGACCGCCGTGAACTGGCGGGACGCGAAGATGCCCGGCGGCATCATCGGATCGGGGCTGCGTTTCTCGACGTGGACGAAGGCGACCCCGGCGGCCACGCCCGCGACGGCCGTGACGATCACGACCGGCAGTGAGCCGTCGCCCGCCTCGATCAGCGCGTACGTCACCAACGCCAGCGCGATCGCGCCGAGTGCCGCGCCCAGTACGTCGAAGCGGCCGTGCGCGCGGCCGTCCGCCGACTCGGGGACATGGCGTACGGCGATGGGGGCACAGACCAGCGCCATCGGGACGTTGATCAGGAACACCCAGCGCCAGCCGGGGCCGTCCACCAGCCAGCCGCCCAGGAACGGGCCGATCGCCGCGCCGATACCGCCGAAGCCGGACCACAGGCCGACCGCCCTGGCCCGGTCGTCGGGGTGGAAGGAGGCCTGGATGAGGGCGAGGGAGCCGGGGGTGAGGAGCGCGCCGCCGATGCCCTGGAGCGCGCGGGCGGCGATCAGGACCCCGGCGTTGGGGGCCAGGCCGCAGAGCAGGGAGGCCGCCGCGAACCAGACCACGCCGAGGACGAAGATCTTGCGGCGGCCGTAGCGGTCGCCGAGCGAGCCGCCGAGGAGGATCAGACCGGCCAGCGTGAGCATGTACGCGTTGACCGTCCACTGGAGGGCGGCCAGGTCGGCGTTCAGGTCGCGGCCGATGCGGGGCAGGGCGACGTTGACGACGGTGGAGTCCACCATGGCCATGCTGGAGCCGAGGACGGTGGTCAGCAGGATCCACTTGCCCTGGGGCGAGGCGATGCGCACATCGGAGGACATGCCCCCAGGTATACAGCGACCCCGGTGCCGTAGCACCGGGGTCGCGGCAGACCGTACCGGTTACTTGATCTTCGTGCCCGTCGAGCGCAGGTTCGCGCAGGCCTCGGTGACGCGCGCGGCCATCGACGCCTCGGCCAGCTTGCCCCAGGTGCGCGGGTCGTAGGTCTTCTTGGAGCCGACCTCGCCGTCGACCTTCAGGACGCCGTCGTAGTTGCGGAACATGTGGTCCGCGACCGGGCGCGTGAACGCGTACTGGGTGTCGGTGTCGAGGTTCATCTTCACCACGCCGTTCTCCAGCGCGGTGGCGATCTCCTGCTCGGTGGAGCCGGAGCCGCCGTGGAAGACGAAGTCGAACGGGGACGCCTTGCCGTACTTCGCGGCCACGCCGTCGCTCAGCTCCTTGAGCAGCTCGGGGCGCAGGACGACATTGCCCGGCTTGTACACGCCGTGCACGTTGCCGAAGGACGCGGCCAGCAGGTAGCGGCCCTTCTCGCCGAGGCCGAGCGCCTCGACCGTACGGATCGCGTCGTCGACGGTGGTGTAGAGGGAGTCGTTGATCTCGTGCGAGACGCCGTCCTCCTCGCCGCCGGTCGGGGTGATCTCCACCTCAAGGATGATCTTCGCGGCGGCGGCGCGGGCCAGCAGCTCCTGCGCGATGGCGAGGTTGTCGGCGAGGGTCTCCGCCGAACCGTCCCACATGTGGGACTGGAACAGCGGGTTGCCGCCGGCCTTCACGCGCTCCTCGGAGACCGCGAGCAGCGGACGGACGTAGCCGTCGAGCTTGTCCTTGGGGCAGTGGTCGGTGTGCAGCGCGACCGTGACCGGGTACTTCTGGGCGACGATGTGCGCGAACTCGGCGAGCGCCACGGAACCCGTGACCATCTCCTTGGCGTACTGGCCGCCCAGGAACTCGGCGCCACCCGTGGAGATCTGGACGATGCCGTCGCTCTCGGCCTCCGCGAAGCCGCGCAGCGCAGCGTGCAGGGTCTGGGTCGAGGTCACGTTGATGGCCGGGTAGGCGAACTTGCCTGCCTTCGCCCGGTCGAGCATCTCGTTGTAGACCTCGGGGGTTGCGATGGGCATGGTCCGCTCCTTGGTATCTGCGGGTTGGCGATCTTCGCGATCTGCGTACTACGGCCCTGACCTAGACCTTGGGGTTCGACGTCGTCGTCGTGCCCATCTTTCCAGACGTGGCCGGATGCTAGGAGCGTCCGGTCAGTCCAGGCCCAGCTCGTCCTTGGAAAAGGCGAAGAGGTACGGCACTCCCGCGCCCGCCTCGATCTTCTCGGCGGCGCCGGTCGCCCGGTCCACGATGGTGGCGACGCCGACGACCTCGGCACCGGCCGCGCGCACGGCCTCGACGGCGGTGAGCGGGGAACCGCCGGTGGTGGAGGTGTCCTCGACGACCAGGACCCGGCGGCCCGCGATCTCCGGGCCCTCCACCTGGCGCTGCATGCCGTGCGCCTTCGCGGCCTTGCGCACGACGAAGGCGTCCAGCCTCTGTCCGCGCGCGGCGGCGGCGTGCAGCATCGAGGTGGCGACCGGGTCGGCGCCCATGGTCAGGCCGCCGACCGCGTCGAAGTCGAGGTCGGCGGTCAGGTCCAGCAGCACCTGACCGACGAGCGGGGCGGCCTCCCCGTCGAGGGTGACGCGCCGGAGGTCGACGTAGTAGTCGGCCTCCAGTCCCGACGACAGGGTCACCTTGCCGTGCACCACGGCCTTGTCCTTGATCTGCTGCAGCAGCGCGCCGCGTACGTCCGTCATGCCGCCCAGCTTAGAGGCGATGTCCACCGGCCTAGAAGCGCGTCCAGGCCCAGGTCATCGTGGCTTCCAGCGGCTCGATCAGGGTGACCAGGCGGGGCAGGGTGTTGAGGCCGTTGGGCGGTCCGGTCTGCGGTTCCACGCAGACGGCGGCCTCCTGCTCGTCGTAGACGACGACCCACTGCTCGGGGCTCGTCACCTTCAGCGCCAGCTGTCCCGGCCAGGTGAGCGTGACGTCGACGCCGTCCGGCATGCCGAAGCAGTCGTCCCAGGGGCTGGGCTTCACGTCGATGCGGTTGCCGGTGGGGAGGTGGTCGTCGCCGCGCTCCTCCTGCCAGGCGGGGCTGAAGTCGACGAGCACGTCCTCGCCGCCGAGGCTGCGGTTGAACCACGGGTGCCAGCCGATCTGCGCCGGGAACGAGTCGCCGTGCGCCTCGATCGCCATGGTGAGCGTCAGGGTGTCCGCGGTCAGCGCGACGGCCTGGGTGACGCGGCCCGGGAAGGGCCACGGCTCGACCAGGTCGTACGTGATGACCGTCTCGTCGGCCGTCCGGCGGGCGGTGCGCCAGGCGCCGTCGCGGACGGTGCCGTGGATGGCGTGCGGCGGGGAGTTGAGGGGCATCTGGTGGACGGTCCCGCCGTCCACGAAGCGGCCGTCGCGGATCCGCCCGCACCAGGGGACCATCGGGAAGCACCCGAACCGCTCGCCCTGGCGCAGCAGTTCGGTGCCGCCGACGCGAAGTCCTCCGATACGGCCGCCGTTGCCAGGCTGCACCGTCACTTCCGCGTCGCCCGCGGTCAGCGTGATCTCTTCGTTACTCACGGCACGACCCTACTGGGCCGCTCAACGGCGTTTGCGCAGCACCCTGTTCACCACGATCGCCGAGGCCAGGACCAGCGCGGCGGCGGGGGCCGCCCAGCGGAGCGTGGCGTTCGCCGAGACGGTCTGCGGCGCGGGGACGGGCGCGTAACGCCCGCGCGGCGGCGCGTGGTCGACCTCCTCCGCGCTGCGGCCGATCATCGTGCGGCGCGCGTGCGCGGCCTCGGCGGGCGGCTGAGGGGTCTCGGCGAAGGTCTCGGTGACGTGGAGTTCCTCGATGGCGCCCGCCATGTCCGTCTCCGGGGCGTCGAGATCCACGTCGTCCGCCGCCACGTCGTCCGCGTCGTCAACTTCTACGTCGTCTACGTCTACGTCTGCGCCTACGTCGTCCACGGCGTCGGTGTCGTCGGCCCGCTCCGGCTCCTCGCCCAGGTTCGCCGCGAACCGCTCCAGCAGCCTGGTCGTCGCCGCGCTCACCGCGTCCGGGGCCAGTTCGGTGACCCGGCCGTCCACGGTCGCCGTACCGTCGAAGGTGATCGTCGAGCCGCCGTCGGACGCGCGGACGCGCAGGGTGAGGGCGAGTTTGACGGAGCCGGTGCCGCGGGCCTCGGTCGCGTCGCCCTCGACGGCGTACGTACCGTCGTCCCGGGCGGTGACGCGGAGGGAACCGCGGTAGGTGATGGAGTGGCCGCCGACGCGCACCTTCAGGCGGCCCGCGACGGGTTCGGTGCCGGCGTCCTGCTGGAGGCCGGGGACGGCGCGGGCGACCCGGGCGGGGTCGGCGAGCGCGGATCGCAGCCGCTCGGGGGGAACCGGAACGTGCACCTCATGCTCCATGCTTGCGGAGCCTACCCAGGTTGACCGGGGGTGCACGTGCCGTTGGTCGGAAGTGGTGGTGTGTTGGTGCGGGCGTCGCGGGGGCTGCCGCCCCCACACCCCCGCTTCGGCCTGGACGGCCTCGTCCTCAAACGCCGGACCGGCTGAAAAATCACCGGCGTCGGATCAGTACCGCGGATGCACCAGCGTCGATGCCGGCAGGCCCGGCACCCGGGTCCGCTCCGCCGCCCGTACGTCGCTCCTCAACCCCGGCTCCGCCGGCACCACCCCCCGCGCCGCCAGCACGAACCCCCAGTCGCGTGGGGAGCGGGACGTTCCGGCCGTGCGGTCGGGGCCCGCCGCGAAGCCGGAGACCCGGCCGCCGACGCGGTACGGGACGGGGTGGAGACCGGCCGCGCGGACGGTGGAGACCACCGTCCAGAAGACGCGGCGCCGGGAGGAGACCGGTCCCGCGTGCACGACCAGGCGGCCCCGCTCGGTGAGGGCGCGGCGGGCGAGGCCGTAGAACTCCTGGGAGTAGAGCTTGGTGCTGGCGGTGATGCCGGGGTCGGGGAGGTCGGCGATGACCACGTCGTACGTCCCGGGGTGGACCCGGCGCAGCAGGTCGAAGGCGTCGCCGGTGGTGACGTGGACGCGGCGGTCGCCGTAGACGTGGTCGTTGAGCGCGGCCAGGGCGGCGTCGTGGCGGGCCAACTGGACGACCGCCGCGTCGAGTTCGACGATGTCGACGCGGAGCACGCCCCGGTGGCGGAGGACGTCGCGAGCCGCGAGGCCGTCGCCGCCGCCGAGGATGAGGACCCGTGCGTGGGGGCCGTTCATCGCGGGAGCCACGAGGGCCTGGTGGTAGCGGTGCTCGTCGCGGCCACTGACCCTGAGGCGGCCGTCGAGGAAGAGGTCGAGGGGGCGGCCGTGGTCGCCGCCGGTGAGGACGACCTCCTGGACGTCGGTCTGGAGGGCGACGCGGACGTCCTTGCCGTAGACGGCGTGCCGTGCGGCCCGTTCGAAGTCGTCGACGAGTACGGCGGCGGAGGCGAGCAGGCCGAGGACCGTGAGATTGGCGATCACCAGGAGCCAGCGGCCCCGGCGGGTGAGGTCGCGGCGGAACAGGCCGAGGACGAGACAGCCGCCGGCGACCACGTTGACCGTGCCGGTGAGCAGGGTGCCGGTCAACTGGCCCAGGAACGGGAGGAGCAGGAAGGGGAACGCCAGGCCGCCGACCAGTGCGCCCACGTAGTCCGCCGCGAAGAGGTCGGCCACCGCGCCGCCCGCGTCCTGGCGGCGGATGCGCTGGATCAGCTCCATCAGCAACGGCACCTCGGCGCCGATCAGCAGGCCGATCGCGAGGGAGAAGGCGACCAGGAGACAGCGCGGACCCTGTGCCCAGGGGCCGCCCCAGTTCCCGGTCCAGGCGAAGACCGCGTACAACGCCATCGCACTGCAGCCGCCGATCAGCGCGAGGGCCGCCTCGACCGCGCCGAAACCGGCCGCCGCGTGCCAGCGCAGGCGTTTCGCGGCGAGCGAGCCGATGCCCATCGCGAAGACCATCACGGAGAGGACGACGGACGCCTGGGTGACCGAGTCGCCGATCAAGTACGAGGCGAGGGCGACGAGTTCGAGTTCGTACACGAGTCCGCAGGCCGCGCAGACGAAGACCCCCGCGAGCACCAGGAACCGGCCCGTGCCCGGCCGTACGGGCAGCCGCGCGGGGCCTGCCCACGGCGGCTGGGTACCCGGCCGGGCCGGCGCGTGCGGTTCGATCACGCTGCGACGTTACGTCACGGGACGGGCACGCTTCGTCACCCACACGTGTGGAATGTGTTTACGACGGCCGGGACCGGTGTCGTATCCCCGCGGCCCCGGATCCTCAGACAGGAGACGGCACCGGATCCTCAGACAGGAGACGGCACCGGATGGGCCACCGGCACCCGCACGCCCACCCTCGTCCGCGTCGCGACCAGCTGGCCGTCCTGCGGATAGGCGTGCCAGGTGCGCCAGTGCACCTGGCCCTCGTAGCGCTGCGCGAGCAGCGCGGTGAAGGCGTGCGGGCTGCCGGGGAAGACGCCCGCCAGACCGTTGGGATGGTCGGCGACCAGGGCCAGCAGTTCCTGGGCGCGGCCCGCGAACTGCCCCGGGGACAGCACCTCGACCCGGGCCGCGAACTCGTACTCCCAGTCGCCGACCCGCTTGGCGACCCCGAGCGGCAGCGGTGTGCTGGAACCCGGGATGCACGCGACCGTCTCCGAACAGCTGCCCCGCTCCTCGTCCAGGAGTACCTGGTGGGACGCGCCGAGCAGTCTCAACTGGAGCCGCGCACCGGCGAGTTCCAGGTCGAGTGTGGCCAGCGCGGGAAGCGGCTCACGCCCCAGGGTCCAGGCGAGGTCGGCCGCGCGCGTGTCGGTGTAGGAGGTCTGAAGGGTCGTGAGCATGGATCGGCTCCGCTAGCACGCAAAGAAAAGGCAGGAGGGAGGTGTGGGGGTCTGGCACACCCCGGCCGACACCGGGACATCGGCCCGGTCGGCCCAGTCAGGAGAAGGTGTCTGCAAGCGCCCGAGGGGCTGCGTCGGTGAGGTAGAGGGAATCATGAACGGTGGCGCCGCCACAGTCTTTTTACCCAACTTCGTGGGGTTTCCATCCCTCAGGGGGCTCCACAGCTCAACTGTTCAACCAAGGCGTACGCCCAGGCGTGTCGGGCGCGCGCCGGAGCGCCCGCCGGGAGCGGTCTCCCGGCGGGCGCTCCACCCCCCGTCGTACTGGTCAGCTGCCCCCTCCGCAGCCGCCTCCGCCCCCGCAGGACGACCCTCCGCCGCACGACGAGCCGCCTCCGCAGGAGGAGTGCCCGCCACCGCAGGAGTGGTGGCCGCCACCGTGGTGCCCCCCGGAGGACGAACCGCTGTCCCCGGCCCACCAGCTGCTCGTACCGGCCGCGGTTCCCCCGCCGCGGACCCCGGCCCGGCGACCCGACCCCTTGCCGATCCTGCTCCTGCGGCCCGCGCGCACGACCGCCGCTACGAAGACGACCGCGATCACCGCCAGGATGACGAAGAAGAACATGGCGTCACCCTCCTTCCGATTCCCCCGAAGCGGCCCCCCGTGGGCGCCTCGTGTGGTGCGTGAAGCAGGGATGCCCGGCGGTCTCACCAGCCAAAGCAGAGTTGAGGAAGTCCAGAGCTTGGGCGCAGGATGACGGGCATGACCTCCAGCGCACGCCCCCTCCTCAACCGCCGGCTCGCCGAGTTCGGAACGACGATCTTCGCCGAGATGTCCGCCCTCGCCCTGAAGACCGGGTCGATCAACCTCGGCCAGGGTTTCCCCGACACGGACGGCCCCGAGGAGATCCGCGAGGCGGCGGTCCGCGCGCTGCGCGACGGACGCGGCAACCAGTACCCGCCGGGCCCCGGCGTCCCCGAACTGCGCACCGCGATCACCGCCCACCAGGAACGCCGCTACGGCCTCTCCTACGACCCCGACGCCGAGGTCCTGGTCACGGCGGGCGCGACGGAGGCGATCGCCGCGGCGCTGCTGGCCCTGGTGGAACCGGGCGACGAGGTCATCGCCTTCGAGCCGTACTACGACTCCTACGCCGCCTGCATCGCGATGGCGGGCGGCACGCGCGTACCGGTCACGCTCCGCCCGCACGAAGGTTCGTTCCGCCTCGACCTCGACGAACTGCGCGCCGCCGTCACCGACCGCACCCGCCTCCTCCTGATCAACACCCCGCACAACCCCACCGGCACCGTCCTCACCCGCGAGGAACTCACCGCCATCGCCGAACTCGCCGTGGAACGCGACCTGTTGGTGATCACGGACGAGGTCTACGAGCACCTGGTGTTCGACGCGGCCGAGCACATTCCGCTCGCGACGTTCCCCGGGATGCGGGGGCGCACGGTGTCGATCGGCTCGGCCGGCAAGACCTTCTCCTTCACCGGCTGGAAGGTGGGCTGGGTGACGGGAACCCCGGACCTGGTCACGGCCGTACGCTCGGCGAAGCAGTTCCTCACCTACGTGGCGTCGGGCCCCTTCCAGTACGCGGTCGCGGAAGCCCTGTCCCTCCCCGACACATACTTCGACGCCTTCCGCGCGGACATGCTCGCCAAGCGGGACGTCCTGGCGACGGGCCTGACGGAGGCCGGCTTCGAGGTCTTCCGCCCGGCCGGCACGTACTTCATCACCACCGACATCCGCCCCCTCGGCGAGACCGACGGCTTCGCCTTCTGCCGCGCGCTGCCCGAGCGCGCCGGGGTCGTCGCCATCCCGAACGCGGTCTTCTACGACCACCGGGAAGCGGGGGCACCGTTCGTGCGGTTCGCGTTCTGCAAGCAGACGGCCGTGCTGGAGGAGGCCGTGGGGCGGCTGAAGTCGCCGGCGGGCTGAGCAGTGGAGGGGACCGGTACGGTGAAGTACGTCCTGTTCGACGTCGACGGCACGTTGATCGACGCCGTGGCCAACCAGCGCCTGGTGTGGCGGACTTGGGCACAGCGGTACGGTCTGGATCCCGACGAGGTCCACCAAGTGGCCTTGCGGACAAGGCCGATGGAGACCTTCGCCCGGGTCGCCCCGGACCGGGATCCCCAGGAGTGCCTGGCCGCTCTGCACGAACTGGAGGACGACGACGTCCGCTCCGGCGTCTATTCGGCCTACGACGGCGCTTCGGAACTGCTGAGCGCCCTGCGCCCCGGGGCCTGGGCCCTGGTGACCTCCAACTACGAGCACCGGGTGCGCGGGCGCTTCGCACGGACCGGGCTGCCGGTGCCGGAGGTACTGGTGGACGCCGCCGCCGTCGAGGAGGGCAAGCCGTCACCGGTGCCGTATCTGCGGGCCGCGGCACGACTCGGCGCCGCGCCGGAGGACTGTCTCGTCATCGAGGACGCGCCGTCCGGGGTGCGGGCCGGGCTGGACGCCGGGATGACGGTGTGGGGTGTGAACGCCCCCGTGGCGGTGGACGGCGTGCACCGCCACTACGGCAGCCTGCGCGCGGCGGTCCGCGACATCCTCGCGTTCGCCTCCGGCAGCCTCTCAGGAGAGCCGGAGGTCTATCCAGGGGATGGTCTCCCCGGGCAGTGGATACCGCTCGGTCTCGACGAAGCCGTGCCGTAGTGCGAACCGCAGTCGTCGCGATAGGCGATCTCCAAGTGGTGGCGCCGGGCGCGTTCCCGCACGTCGTCCAAGGAGAGGGTGCGGGTAGGGATGATCACCTTGTGGACGTGCTGCCAGTCTTTCAACGTGGCGTCGTCGTCCGGCTGTTGAATGCGAAGGCCAGGCATCCGGGCAGCGAACCCGAACACCTCCTGGACGTCAACTCCGGAAACGACGAGAGCCCGGTCCCCGCACACGACGGTGGTGGTCGCGTACCGGGCCGGGCTCTCGTTCACAGAAGTACTACGGGTGCTACGGGTGCTACGGGACCGAGGGTTACTCCTCGTCGCCCTCGTCCTCAGGCTTCTCGACCGCCTCGTCGACCTCCTCGGTCAGACCGAGCTGCTCGACGAGCCAGCGGTCGAACTCGATGGCGGCGCGCACCCAGCTGACCGTCGAGGAGACGAAGTGGTTCAGGTCGACGCCGGTGCCGATCAGCATCTGCGCCTCGCCGATCAGACGGACGGTGCCGTCGTCGTGCGTGTGGCTGTAGACCTTGGGCCACAGGGTGCGGCGGTTCCAGTCGTCGATGGACTCCAGCAGCTGCGGCTTGGAGTCGATCTCGTGGGGACGGTCGTAGAACGTCCGGACCGAGAAGACGAGCTGGTCGTCCTCACCGCGGAACATGAAGTACGTACGGAACTGCTCCCACGGCGCCGCGAGGTCACCTTCGTCGTCGACGACATACTTCAGCTCCATCTGTTCGAGGAGCTGCTTCACGAGGTCCTGATCCGGGACGACGGGGCCCGCCGGTCCTTGCTGCGGCTCGGGCTGGCCCCCGAAGTTCGGAATCGAGGACGGGTCGATGCTCACCGTGTATTTCCCTTCGTACGGATTCCGCCATCCTCCCCCATCCGGGGAGGGGCGTGGCAACCCCTGCCGGGTCTGTCCGCCACGGGCTGACCGGATACGGTCATGCACATGCGGACTACGACGCGGTGGCTGCTCCGGGGAATGTGGTGGGCGTGCCTGGTTTTCGTCGTGGGGGCGGCCTGGTGGTTCGGACGCACGATGTTCTACGCCGCCTCCAGTGACGACCCTCCCGGCACCGTCACCAGCGCCGGCTGCGCCGAGGCCATGGACTTCTCCGGCGCCGCGCTGCCGGAGGGCACCCGGGACGAGGACTGCACCTCGTACACCTGGGGAGGCCAGGCGTACGACGGCAGTTTCCGCATGCCTCGCACGGCGGTGCGCGGCTGGCTGACGGCGTCGTTCCCGGACGCCACGGACTTCCCCTGCGACGGGGACGACGACAAGTGCGTCCACGCCCTCCGCGAAACGCACGCGCACACGCCCGGCGCCTACGCCGTGACGGTGAGCGTGCACTACGAGGGCGGGTCCGCTGGGGACACCGCCCTCGTCACCTTCGACGCGAGTTCCTACTGAGCGCCGGACGTCACAGCGTCTTCCCGGTCGCCGGCCCCACGATCAGCCCGTCGCCGAACGCGTCCACCCGGACCGTGTCGCCGTCCTTGATCTCGCCCGCCAGGATCTCCTTGGCGAGGCGGTCGCCGATCGCGGTCTGCACCAGCCGCCGCAGCGGTCGGGCGCCGTAGGCCGGGTCGTTGCCGTTGTCCGCGAGCCAGGTCAGGGCCTCGTCGGTGATCTCCAGGGTGAGGCGGCGTTCCGCGAGGCGCTTGGCCAGGCGGCCGATCTGGAGCGCGGCGATCCGGCCCAGCTCCTCCCGGTCGAGGGCGGAGAAGACCACCAGGTCGTCCAGGCGGTTGAGGAACTCCGGCTTGAAGGAGGCCCGGACCACCTGGAGGACCTGTGCCTTCTTCTCGTCCTCGCCCGTGAGCGGGTCGATCAGGAAGTTGCTGCCCAGGTTCGAGGTGAGGATCAGGATCGTGTTGCGGAAGTCGACCGTACGGCCCTGACCGTCCGTCAACCGGCCGTCGTCCAGCACCTGGAGCAGGACGTCGAAGACCTCCGGGTGCGCCTTCTCGACCTCGTCCAGCAGGATCACCGAGTACGGGCGCCTGCGCACCGCCTCCGTGAGCTGGCCGCCCTCCTCGTAGCCGACGTAGCCGGGAGGCGCGCCGACCAGCCGGGCCACGCTGTGCTTCTCGCCGTACTCCGACATGTCGATGCGGACCATGGCGCGTTCGTCGTCGAAGAGGAAGTCCGCCAACGCCTTCGCCAGCTCCGTCTTGCCTACGCCCGTCGGGCCGAGGAAGAGGAACGAGCCGGTCGGGCGGTCGGGGTCCGCGATACCCGCGCGGGTGCGTCGTACGGCGTCGGAGACCGCCTGTACGGCCTCCTGCTGGCCGATGAGCCGGCGGCCCAACTCCTCCTCCATGCGCAGGAGTTTCTGCGTCTCGCCCTCCAGGAGACGGCCTGCGGGGATGCCGGTCCAGGAACCCACCACGTCCGCGATGTCGTCGGGGCCGACCTCCTCCTTGACCATGGTGTCCTTGGAGGCTTCCTCCTCCGCCTGCGAGGCCTCCTCCAAGTCCCGCTCCAGGGTGGGGATCTCGCCGTAGAGCAGTTTGGAGGCGGTGTCGAAGTCGCCGTCGCGCTGGGCGCGTTCGGCCTGGCCGCGGAGTTCGTCGAGCTTCTCCTTCAGCTCGCCGACCCGGTTGAGGGACTGCTTCTCCTTCTCCCAGCGGGCGTTGAGGCCGCGGAGTTCCTCCTCGCGGTCGGCGAGGTCGCGGCGCAGCTTCTCCAGGCGTTCGATGGAGGCGGCGTCCGTCTCCTTGTCGAGTGCCAGCTCCTCCATCTTCAACCGGTCGACGGAGCGCTGGAGTTCGTCGATCTCGACCGGGGAGGAATCAATTTCCATCCGCAGTCTGGACGCCGCCTCGTCGACGAGGTCGATCGCCTTGTCGGGGAGGAAGCGGGAGGTGATGTAGCGGTCGGAGAGGGTCGCGGCGGCGACCAGCGCGCTGTCCGCGATGACGACCTTGTGGTGGGCCTCGTAGCGGCCCTTCAGACCGCGCAGGATCGCGATGGTGTCCTCGACGGACGGCTCGGCGACCAGCACCTGCTGGAAGCGGCGCTCCAGCGCCGGGTCCTTCTCGATGCGCTCGCGGTACTCGTCGAGGGTGGTCGCGCCGACCATGCGGAGTTCGCCGCGGGCGAGCATCGGCTTCAGCATGTTGCCGGCGTCCATGGCGGAGTCTCCGCCGGCGCCCGCGCCCACGACGGTGTGCAGTTCGTCGATGAAGGTGATGATCTGGCCGTCGGAGTCCTTGATCTCGGCCAGGACGGTCTTGAGCCGCTCCTCGAACTCGCCGCGGTACTTCGCGCCCGCGACCATCGCACCGAGGTCCAGGGAGACCAGCCGCTTGTTCTTCAGCGACTCCGGCACGTCCCCCTTGACGATCCGCTGGGCCAGCCCCTCGACGACGGCGGTCTTGCCGACGCCGGGCTCGCCGATGAGGACGGGGTTGTTCTTGGTGCGGCGGGACAGCACCTGGACGACCCGCCGGATCTCCTGGTCCCGCCCGATGACGGGGTCGAGCTTGCCCTCGCGCGCGGCGGCCGTGAAGTCCGTGCCGAACTTCTCCAGCGCCTTGTACTGCCCCTCGGGGTCGGGTGTGGTCACCCGGCGCCCTCCCCTGCTCTTCTGGAACGCGTCCAGCAGCTTCTTCGCACTGGCCCCCTGCTGGGAGAGTACGTCCCCGGCGGCGCCGCCCTTCGCGGCGATGCCGATCAGCAGGTGCTCGGTCGAGAGGTACTCGTCGCCGAGTTCCTTCGCGCGCTCGTCGGCGTCCGCGAGCACCGCGAGCAGTTCGCGGCTGGGCTGCGGGGGTGCGACGGTCGACCCGGTCACGCTGGGCAGCGAGGCGAGCACGCGCTCGGCCCCGGACCGTACGGCGGCCTGGTCGGCGTCGACGGCGGCCAGCAGGTCGGTGATGTTCTCGTTGTCCTCCCCCGCGAGCAGCGAGAGAAGCAGGTGCGCCGGGGTCAGATCGGCGTGCCCCGCGGTGACGGCGCGGCTGCTGGCCGCGTTGATCGCTTCCCGGCTCCTGTTGGTCAGCTCGGCGTCCACGTTCCGGTACTCCTCCTCCTACGGCCTTCGTGCACGGACTGACTCGGTCAACGTGCACAAAGTTGAGTCTATTCCACTCAAGGCAGTGACGGGGCGGATCGGGGGACTAAGTTCCGGAACCATGGCCTCACATCCGGTCGACCCGGGCGATCCCGACCCGTCATACCTCACCTTCTGGCAGGAACGGCATCTGTGCACCCTCACGACCCCGCGCCCCGACGGCAGCCCGCATGTCGTCCCTGTCGGAGTGACATACGACCCGCGGGCGCGGCTGGCTCGGGTGATCGCGGACAAGTCGAGCAGGAAGGTGGCGAACGTGCTGGCCGCCGGACCGCCCGGGGCGCGGGTCGCCGTGTGCCAGGTGGACGGGCGGCGCTGGGCGACGCTGGAGGGCCGGGCCTTCGTCCGCGCGGAGCCCGAGCGGGTCGCGGAGGCGGAGCGCCGGTACGCCGGGCGCTACGGGCGGACGCCGTCGCCGAACCCGTCACGGGTGGTGATCGAGATCGAGTTGACGCGGGCGCTGGGGCGAGGCTGAAGCGATCACTTCAGGCCACTGCGACTGGGCCCATACTCTGACATTTCGCCCAAACTGCAGCGGCGTCACCGTGTTCAGGTCACGGTGACGCCGCTGCGGGGGGAAGCACCTGAGCGATCTGTTACGACGGGGGAATCGCGTCAGGCACTGCGGGGGGTGGCTGAGATGGTCCGGACGTCGGGGGCATCCGTTTCCACCAGCCGATGGTCTCTCTGGTCAAGATTCACAAAGATCATTCCGTACCGGATGGCACATCGCACCGGCTGCGGCGCCCCCCGGGGCCGTCGCAGACATCGGTACGCCCGGACATCCTCGTCCTCGTCCCGCGTCACCACGACCGGCTCGCCGAACACGGTCACCATGAGCGAGTCACCGCTGTGGGGGATGGCGGTGGCCAGGTCGATGAAGTGCCAGCCGGAGCGGTAGGCCGTGGCCATTTCCCGGCGGAAGCTGCGGTCGTCCGGAGGAGTCGACATCGGGATCAATTCCAGGAAGTGTCATCGGTGTGATCCAGGCCGACAGACACCGAGCTCGAAGTACTGTCCGCTTGAACGTGACTCGACTTGCCTGCCAGGCCGCTCGCGACCCCAAGAACGACGACGGCGGACAGAGCAGCGGCAAGCACCGAACGAAGGATTCTCTTACGCATAGTCGGCTTCGTCCTCACTTGATGGTCCCCTCTATACCCCCGTCGGATAAGACGATGGCTCATTCAGGCACGTCATGGCCACACAATCGATGCATCATGTTCCTGCATGTTCAGGACCCTGGGGGGTGGAGAATTCGTGACAAAAGGGACGCAATCGGGGCATCCCCATGCTGTAACAGACCTTTGCGACGACGGTAGTCGGCTCTACGCCAACGCACTTCGCGCTGGTCGCATCGCGAGAGCGGACGTGGAGGCCGCTCCCTGCCTGATGGAGTTCGCCCTGCTGTACCCGGACCCCGACGACCCCAATTGGCTGTGCCCCGTGGCACCGTCGGTCGCCCTGGCACAGCGGCTGCATCCCGTGGAACGGGAGATCACGGAACGCAGGCGGTTCTCCATCCAGCTCGCCGACGCCTTCGAACCCTTCATGGCCGCCACCGCCCAGAGCCCCACGTCCACCCACGCCATCACGGTGCTGGAGGGCCGGGACCGGATCAACGCCGCACTCAACATCGCGACATCCGAGAGCCAGACCGAGGTGCTCAGCGTGCAACCCGGGGGCCGGCGCCTGGAGAGCAACCTCCTGAAGGGACTGGAACGAGACAGGCCGCTGCTCGAACGCGGGGTCCGGCTGCGGACGCTCTACCAGCACACCGCCAGGCACAGCCCGGAGACCCTCGCCTACGTGGACCAGATCTCCAGCGGCAAGGTCGAGGTCCGTACCATCGACGAACTCGTCGAGCGGCTCATCATCTGCGACGAGACCGTCGCCTTCATCCCCATACGCGAGGATCGCCAGGTCGCTCTCGAACTGCGCCACCCCGGCCTGGTCCGCTATCTGATCAAGGTCTTCGAGTTCATGTGGGTCCGCGCGGTCCCCCTCCAGGCCGGAACCCCGTACGAAACCGCCCCCGACGGCATCACGGACATCCAGCACTCCATCGCCAAGCTCCTCATCGAGGGCCACGTCGACGAGGCCATCGCGCGCCGCCTCGGCATGAACGTGCGGACCTGCCGGGCCCACATCGCCAAGCTCGCCACGGCCCTGGGCAGCGGCAGCCGCGCGCAGCTCGGCTTCCTGATAGCACAGTCGGGGATCCTGAACCAGGACCACCCCACGCCGGGAGGAGACGGCCCACTGTGACCGATGCGCACACGCACGGAGCGGACGACCTGTGCGCGGCAGGTCTGAGCCTGTACGTCCGCGCCCTGCAGGCCGGGCGGGTGCGGGTCGACGACACCGACGAGGCGCCGTGTCTGGTCGGTCTCGGGCTGCTGCAACCCGAGATCGAGGACCTGGGCTGGCTACGGCCCGTCGCTCCCGGCTTCGTACTCCACCGGCTGCATCGGATGTCCGCGGAGCGCATCGCGGACGAGCGGCGCCGCGAGGAGCGCCTGGAGACCGTCTTCGGCCCGCTGGTGCGGCTCGACGGCTCCGGTACGGCGACCACGGACGCGCCGACCCTCACGGTCCTCCGCGGCAGGGACCGCATCAACACGGCGATCAGCGAGGCCATGGCGGACGCCACGGACGAACTGCTCGCCATCCAGCCCAGCACCAACCGTGACACCCGGCCGACTCCCGAGGCCCGGGCCCTCGCCCTCGTCCGCGACCAGGCCCTGCTGGACCGCGGCGGCCGCATCCGCACCCTCTACCAGCACACCCAGCGCTACAGCCCCGTCGCCCTGTCCCGCTACGAGCACCTGCGCGGCGACGCGGAGGCCCGCACCCTGGACGAGGTCACCGACCGCCTCCTGGTCGTCGACCGGCAGGTCGCGTTCATCCCCGCCAACACGGACCTCACCCTCGCCCTCGAAGTCCGTCACCCCACGCTGATCAACTACTTCGTGAACACCTTCGACCGCCTCTGGCACCTCGCCACCCCCATGTACCCCGAGGCGGTCCAACAGCCCTCCCTGAACGGCATCACCCCACGCCAGCACGCCATCGCAGGACTGCTCATCGAGGGCCACACCGACGCGGTCATCGCCCACCGCCTCGGCATGAACATCCGCACCGCCCGCGTCCACATCGCCAAGCTCGCCGCCACCCTCGGCAGCGAGAGCCGCGCCCAACTCGGCTACCTCATCGCGGAATCCGGAATCCTCAGGCAGGAGGGGGCGGCAGAGTGACATCCGCGCGCCATCCGGAACACGGTGTGGAAAACCTCTGTCCCGCCGGAACGCAGCTGTACGAACGCGCCCTGCGCCAAGGGCAGGTGAACCGCCCGGACGCCGACACCGCGCCGTGCCTGCTCGACCACGGCCTGCTCCAACCGGCCGTCGAGGACCCGGACCGGCTGGAGCCGGTCGCCCCCGCCGTGGCGCTCCACCGGCTGCTGCGGATGTCCGCGGAGCGCATCGCGGACGAACGGCGCAGGGAAGAGCGCCTGGAGACCGTCCTCGGCCCGCTGATGCGGCTCGACGGCTCCGGTACGGCGACCACGGACGCCCCGGCCCTCACGGTCCTCGACGACAAGGACCGCATCAACACGGCGATCACCGAGGCCCTGGCGGACGCCACGGACGAACTGCTCACCATCCAGCCCAGCAGCAACCGTGACAGACGGCTGACCGACGAAGCCGAGGCCATCGCCGTCGCCCGCGACCAGGCCCTGCTGGACCGCGGCGGCCGTATCCGCGCCCTCTACCAGCACACCCATCGCTACAACCCGTACGCCACGTCCCGCTACGAGCAGTTGAACGGCGACGCGGAGGCCCGGACCCTCGACGAGGTCACCGACCGCCTCATCGTCATCGACCGGCAGGTGGCGTTCATCCCGGCGAACGCGGACCGCACGACGGCCCTCGAAGTCCGCCACCCGGCGCTGCTCACCCATTTCGTCACGGTCTTCGACCGCCTCTGGCACCTCGCCACCCCCATGTACCCCGAAGCGGTCCAACAGCCCTCCCTCAACGGCATCACCCCACGCCAGCACGCCATCGCCAGTCTGCTCATCGAGGGCCACACCGACGCGGTCATCGCCCACCGCCTCGGCATGAACATCCGCACCGCCCGCGTCCACATCGCCAAACTCGCCGCCACCCTCGGCAGCGAGAGCCGCGCCCAACTCGGCTACCTCATCGGGCAGTCGGGGATTCTCAGACAGGAGGGAACGGCGGAGTGACATCCCTGCCCCACGCGGAGCACGGTGTGGAAGTCCTGTGCCCCGCCGGAACGCAGCTGTACGAACGCGCCCTGCGCGAAGGGTGGGTGAACCGCCCGGACGCCGACACCGCGCCGTGCCTGCTCGACCACGGCCTGCTCCAACCGGCCGTCGAGGACCCGGACCGGCTGGAGCCGGTCGCCCCCGCCGTGGCGCTCCACCGGCTGCTGCGCACCTCGGGGGCGCGCATCGCGGACGAACGGCGCCGCGAGGAGCGACTGGCCGAGGCCTTCGAACCGCTCATGCTCATCGACGGCCACCGGCCGGCAACCGCCGGTACCGAGACGATCAACGTCCTGAGCACCTTCGACCAGATCGAGGGGACCATCGCCGCCGTCATGGCCGAAGCGTCCCGGGAGGTGCTGGCGATCCAGCCGCGCAGACGGAACCCCGAGTCCCTCGAACTCAGCCTCGACGCCCTGAAACAGGATCAGGCCCTCCTCGACCGCGGCGGGCGCATCCGCACCCTGTACCCGCACGCGCTGCGCCATCTGCCCGCCGTCCTCGCCCGCTACGAGCAGTTGAGCGGAGACGCCGAGGCCCGCACCCTCGACGAGGTCACCGACCGCCTCATCGTCATCGACCGCACGGTCGCCTTCATTCCCGCGAACGCGGACCGCACGAAGGCCCTCGAAGTCCGCCACCCGGCACTGCTCACCCACTTCGTCACGGTCTTCGACCGCCTCTGGCACCTCGCCACCCCCATGTACCCCGAAGCGGTCCGGCAGCCCTCCCTCAACGGCATCACGGTCCGCCAGCGCGCCATCGCCGGCCTTCTCGTGGAGGGCCACACCGACGCCGTCATCGCCGACCGCCTCGGCATGAACATACGCACCGCCCGCGTCCACATCGCCAAACTCGCCGCCACCCTCGACAGCGAGAGCCGCGCCCAACTCGGCTACCTCATCGCGGAATCCGGAATCCTCAAGCAGGAAGGAGCGGCGGAGTGAACACACTGCCGCACCCCGAGCACGGCGTGGAAGACCTGTGCGCGGCGGGCATCGAGGTGTACGAACAGGCCCTGCGCGAAGGGCAGGTGAGCGGCTCCGAGGCCGAACGGGCGCCCTGTCTCCTCGACTTCGGGCTGCTGACCCACTCCGTCACGGATCCACGGCGCCTGGAACCGGTCACCCCCGAGGTCGCCTTCCACCGGATGCTGAGCGCCATGGAGGAGCGCGTCGCCGAGGAGCGCCGGCGCGAACAGCGGCTCGCGGAGACCTTCGAGCCTCTGTTGCGGATCGACGGCCGCCGCGCGGGCCCGGAGCAGGTCCCCACGCTCAGTGTGTTGAGCGGCGTGGACCGGATCGGCTCCGCCATCGCCCAGGCGCTGGCCGCGAGTTCGGGCGAGCTCCTCGCCATCCAGCCGCACGTCTCCCACAGCAGCCATACGGCCCCGGAGGCCCATGTCGAGGCGCTGGCACGCGACCAGGCCATGCTCGACCGCGGCGGCCGCATCCGCACGCTCTACCAGCACACCCTGCGCCACGCACCGTCCGTGCTCGCGCGCTACGAACGGATCCGCGGCAACGTCGAGGCGCGCACCCTGGACGAGGTCCCGGACCGCCTCATCGTCATCGACCGGACGGTCGCCTTCCTCCCCGCCAACACGGGCCGCACGATGGCCCTGGAAGTCCGCCATCCCTCCCTGGTCGCCTTCTGCGTCACGGTCTTCGACCGCCTCTGGCACCTCGCCACGCCCTTGTACCCCGAGGCCGAAGCGGTCCGGCAGCCCTCGTTCAACGGCATCACGACCCGCCAGCGCGCCATCGCCGGACTCCTCGTGGAGGGCCACACCGACGCGGTCATCGCCGACCGCCTCGGCATGAACATCCGCACCGCCCGCGTCCACATCGCCAAACTCGCCGCCACCCTCGGCAGCGAGAGCCGCGCCCAACTCGGCTACCTCATCGGGCAGTCGGGGATTCTTGATCCGCCGGAGTGAGCTGGGCGGGCAGGTCCGGCATCCGTGCCGCGGCGCCGTCCAGGCCCACCTGGGCGATACGGACGCCGAGCTGGGTACGGCTGGCCGCGCCGAGGGTCTCCGACAGCCGGGCGATGTGGGCACGGCAGGTGCGGACGCTTATGCCGAGCCGTTCCGCGATCACCGCGTCCTGGTGGCCCTCCGCGAGCAGGGCCGCGATGGACTGTTCGCGGTGGGAGATGCCCTCGATGCCGGTGTCGGGGAGGGGGGCCGCGACGGGAATGGCGAGGCGCCACAGCCGGTCGAAGACCGTGACGAAGTAGTCGATCAGCGCCGGGTGGCGCAGTTCCAGCGCCATGGTGTGGTCGGCGTTGGCGGGGATGAAGGCGACCGTCCGGTCGAACAGGATCAGCCGGTCCACGACCTCGTCGAGCGTCCGTGCCTCGACCGCGTCGCCCATCAGCTCCAGGTAGTTCAGCAGGCCTTGGCCGTGCCGGGCGACATGGGTGTACAGGTCGCGCATCCGCACCCCGCGCGAGCGCAGGGCCAGGGCACGGTGCAGGCCCTCGGTGAGTTCCGGTTCGCGACGGATGCCGCCGGGCTGGACGGTGAGGACCTCGCCGGTGCAGGCCTCGGTCGCGGCGTCCATCGCCGCCTGGATGCGGGCGAGACCGTCCAGGACGCGGATCGCGGCGCCCTCCAGCGCCCCGGACGCCAGCGCGGACGCCTCGATACGGCGGCCCAGACCGGCGTACCGCTCGAAGGCGTCGACCGCCGAACCCACCCGCCGGTGGCTCTCGCTGACCTCGTCGTAGACCCCGCGCAGCAGCCGGGTCATGACCTCCTGCGGGGAGGTCGGCACCAGCCAGTCCATGTCGTCGGGGTCGGGGTGGAGGAGGGCCAGCTCCAGCAGACACGGCACCGGTTCGGCGTCCGTGCGCGGCACCCGGCCCCGCCGTACGGCCCGGGAGTACACGAGGTCCCCGGCGTCGCAGAGTCGGTCAGCACCGTGTGGATGCGCGTCCGTCCCGTGCCCGGTCATTGCCCATCCCACCCCCGGTTCCCGGCTCTTTGCAGCGCAACTATGCGCGGACCGGACCTGCTCCGCAACACGGCTCCCGCTCGAACGAGCCCCGAAAACCACCGATATCGCTCACTATCTCCCCACCTCCGCGTGCCACCTTGCAACAAGCTGGGGGGTACCCGGCCTCGGCCGCCGGCCGCTTCGCCGTATCACTTTCCGCGTGAGCTGCCGGAAATCACTCAGAGATCGTCGTGTTACGTACCGCCTCTAACGTCCCCTCATGGCGGACATATTTGACGCATACGCATTGGCCGATGCGTGGGACGAGATGTTTGTGCGGCCGGGTGAGGTCAGAACCGCCTACGAGCCGGTACTGGCGGCACTCCAACCGATCGAGCCGAGTGAACTGCGCTTCCGCGCGGACCAGATGGCCCGCGCCTTCACCGACCGCGGTGTGACCTACGCCTTCGCGGGCGAGGAACGGCCCTGGCCACTGGACCTGGTGCCGAGGATCATCGACGCGCTGGAGTGGGATCTGATCCAGCGGGGCGTGGCGCAACGCGTACGCGCGCTTGAGGCCTACCTCTCCGACGCGTACTCCCACTGCCGCGCCTTCGAGGACGGGGTCGTGCCCTGGCGGCTGCTCCTCAACTCGGCCCATTTCCACCGGGCCGCGCAGGGCGTCGAACCACCGGGCGGGGTCCGCATCCATGTCGCCGGCATCGACCTGGTCCGGGACGAGGCCGGGGACCTGCGGGTGCTGGAGGACAACGTGCGGGTCCCCAGCGGGGTGTCGTACGTCATCGAGAACCGCAGAGCCATGACGCGGATCTTCCCGTCCCTCTTCGCCGAGCAGCACGTGGTCCCCGTGGACGGGTACGCGGGACGGCTGCTGGCCGCCCTGCGCGCCGCCGCGCCCGCCGGGACCCAGGACCCCCGGGTCGTGGTCCTCACCCCGGGGCCGGGGAACGCCGCCTACTTCGAACACGCCCTGCTCGCCCGGCTGATGGGCGTGCAGCTGGTGGTGGGGCACGACCTGACGTGCCGCAACAACCGGGTGTGGATGCGCACCACCCGCGGCGAGGTGCCCGTCCATGTCGTATACCGGCGCCTCGACGACGACTTCCTCGACCCGCTGCACTTCCGCCCCGACTCGGTGATCGGCTGCCCGGGCATCATGAACGCCGCCCAGGCCGGGAACGTCACACTCGCGAACGCCGTGGGCAACGGCATCGCGGACGACAAGCTCCTCTACACCTACGTCCCCGACCTCATCCGCTACTACCTCTCCGAGGAACCGATTCTCCCCAACGTCGAGTCCTACCGCCCCGACGAGCCCGGCCAGTTGGAGGCGGTCCTCGACCAGATCGACCAACTGGTCGTCAAGCCCGTGGACGGCGCGGGCGGCCAGGGCATCGTCATCGGACCCAAGGCCGACGCGAAGACCCTCGAACGCACTCGCAAAGCCGTCGCCGCCGACCCGCGCGGCTGGATCGCCCAGCGCCCCGTCGCCCTGTCCACCTCCCCCACCCTCGCGGGTGAACGCATGGCACCCCGCCACATCGACCTCCGCCCGTTCGCCGTCAACGACGGCACCGACGTCTGGGTCCTCCCCGGCGGCCTCACCCGGGTCGCCCTCCAGGAGGGCAACCTGATCGTCAACTCCAGCCAGGGCGGCGGCTCCAAGGACACCTGGGTGCTCGCCGAGGGCCCCACCGAACAGCCCGAGCCGCTCACCGCGGACGGCACACCCCCCGAGGTGGCACCCCGCCAGCTCGGCCCCGACGGCAACCCCACGGTCGTACAGGAAGGGGCGCAGCAGCAGTGAACGACGTGATCCTCTCCCGGATAGCCGAGGCCCTGACGTGGACGGGCCGTTACGTCGAGCGCGCGGACGCCACCGGGCGCATCCTCGACGCCTATCTGCACCGCCTGCTGGAGGACCCCTGGCGCGACGAGGACGTGGCCTGCCGGTCGCTGTACGCGATCCTCGGGGTCGACGCGGGCGGCCAACGCGTCGACATGCAGCAGGTGTTGGACCAGCTCGCCTTCGACGCCCGTTCGACGTGCTCCATCGAAGGCGCCCTGGGCGCGGCCCGGTTGAACGCCCGCAGCGCCCGCGAGGCCGTCTCCTCGGAGATGTGGGAGTGCCTCAACTCCACCTGGCACGCGCTGGCCGACCAACGCCTCGCGGCCCGCCGTACCGGCCCCTACGCCTATCTCGAACTCGTGCGCAGACGCGCCGCGTTGTTCTTCGGCCTCGCCGACTCCACGATGAGCCGCGACGACAGCTGGCGCTTCGTCGTCCTGGGCCGGAGTCTTGAACGGGTGGACATGACCGTACGACTGCTGTCCGTACGGGTGTTGGACGCGGCCCACGCCCCCGACTGGCCGACGCTGCTGAGCGCCTCGGGCGCCGACGAGGCGTACGCGCGGGTCTACGGCGGCTTCGGCGACACCCCGCGCGTGGCCGAATTCCTGCTCCTGGACCGGGACTTCCCCCGCTCCGCGCTGCACGCGCTGACGACGGCCGAGGAGTGCCTCGCCGCGCTCGGCCGCCCGCGCCAGGACCCCGCGCGCCGCCCCATCGGCCGGCTCCGCACCCGCCTCGAATACCTGGACTCACCCGCCTTGGAGGAACAACTCCCCGCACTCCTCAAGGACTTGCAGCACGCCTGCATGGCCTCGGCGGAGGCGGTCGCGGAGTTGTTCTTCCCGTACCAGGGGCCCGTCGAGTGGGCCCAGGAAGGAGCCTGAGATGACCCGTAGGCTTCGTATCCGCCACACCACCCGCGTGTCGTACGCCCAGGCGGCCGTGTCCTCCCACAACGAGGTACGGATGACCCCCCTGACCCTCCCCGGCCAGACGACACTGGACGCGCGCGTCACGGTGAACCCCACGACCCCCACCTGGTCGTACTGGGACTACTGGGGCACCCAGGTCACCGGCTTCGACCTGATGGACCCGCACGCGGACCTCACGATCACGGCGTCGAGCCTGGTCGAGACCTCCCCCGCGGACGCGCTCGCCCCCGCCCCGACCTGGCAGGAGGTGACCGAACGCACCACGAACTCCCGCCTGTTGGAGTTCATCGGCCCCACAGTGCGTACGACGGTCCCGCCGAAGCTGCTGAAGAAGGCGAGGAAGGCGGCCGTGGGCCTCGACCCCCACGAGACGGCGGTGGCGGTCTCGGCGCTGGTCGCCGACCGGGTGTCGTACCTCCCTGGAGTCACCGGCGTGAACACGTCCGCCACCGAGGCCTGGGAACAGGGCGCGGGCGTCTGCCAGGACATCGCCCACGTCACCATCGCCCTGCTGCGCGGCCTGGGCCTGCCCACGCGCTATGTCTCCGGCTATCTCCACCCCGAACGCGAGGCGGAGCTGCACCGCCCGGTGGCCGGCCAGAGCCACGCGTGGATCGAGTACTGGGCGGGCGACTGGTGCGGCTACGACCCGACGAACCGGACCCGGCCCGACGAGTCCCATGTGGTGGTGGGGCGGGGGCGCGATTATGACGACGTGACTCCGCACAAGGGGATCTACCGGGGGGTGGCGGGCGGGCCGCCGGAGGTGACGGTGGAGTTCACGCGGGTGGCGTAGCCCCCGGGTCGCGTCCTGTCTCAGCCCCGCTTCGGGCCGGTGATCGCCTCGCCGATCACGAATCCCTTGGCGGGGCCTTCGGGGATCGTGACTTCGGTGCCGTAGGGGACGCTGTGCACTCCGTTCCAGTCGGCCTTTTCGGGCTGGGGGTGGTTCACGACGGTAACGGTGCCGTGGCCGTCGTAGTCGTCGATGATGACGTAGACGGGGATGCCGGCGCGGGCGTAAGCGCGGCGTTTGCGGACGCGGTCACGTTCCTGGTGGCGCCTGCCGCGCGAGACAACCTCGGCAACGAGGCACACGGCGGAGGCGGCGACCCCGAAGTCCTCGGGATCCGCGCACGGTTGGAGTTCCAGTGGTGCGATCACGAGATCCGGGATCCACACACTGCGCTCGTGGACAACGGCCAGTCCCTGATAGGCGCCGAACCCGTCCCCGGACCCGCTCGTGGGCAACGCATCACGCAGCCGGTTGACGATCAGACCGTGGCGTACGCGGCCGATGCGCTGGATCTCAAGGGCGCCCTCGATGATCTCGGCGCGACAGCCGTCTGGCGGCTCCAGATTCTTCCACGCCCGCCAGAGGATCGCGTCCAGGTCGGACTGGTCCGGGTCGGTTTCGGCATCGGTCTCGATCACGAGTGCTCCCCTTCGCCGGCACATGAACTCCTCACCGCTGACCGGCGATCCTCTCCACCAGTGACCACATCCCAGTCGCCGGATTGACCTCGTATTCCTTGCCTTGCGGAGCGAGCGGCTTCGCCCTTGTCAGCGCGTCACGCCAGCCTTCCGCGAAGTGGCGGAAGTCGAGCCGGGACTTGTCGTACCGGGACAGGTGCCGGGTCAGGTGAGGAAGCAACTCGCGGTATGTCCCGGCGTACCCGGTGTGCACCGCGAAGTGCAGGATGAGCCAGAGCTCGAAGCAGGGGTTGGAGACCGCGACTTCGACGCCCGCCTCCCTGGCCATCGCGATCGCACGCGGTACATCCAGGAACTCGTCCACATCGAAGACACACCACACCTCGTCGAAGTCGGCGGGGGACAAGTCCCGTTGTACCTCCGCGTACTTGACGAGCTGGGAGGGAGAGCACGACTTCGTGGTGATCCTGACGGTGACGGCCGGATTGGCCACGTGGGCGACCAGTCCACGTAAGTAGTCCCGCTCGGTCACCTGGGCACCGCACACGACCAGCAGCCTCAGTCTGGCCTCCCGCTTCCCCGCCACCCGCCGCAGGTCCGATTCAAAGGCCGGGCGACGGCGCCCGCTACTCTTCGGGGTCCTCGCCACCCGTACCCTCCCGCAGAGCGACCGCTGCCGCGAACAGTTCTTCGCTGAGCACCGGTACGGCACCGTAACTACCGCCGAGATAACGGCGCTCCCGGCTCTCCTCCAGGCGTGGCTTGAAGTCGGAGAGCGGGAAAAGGGCCGTCTCGCCGTACTCGTCCTTCTCCACGAACCACACCTGGTCCCGCTTGAGGATGTCCTCGCCCCCGCTGCGGCCGAGAAGACTGACATCGTGGGTGGTCAGCAGGAGCTGCGCCCCGCGCGGATTGGTCGCCGGATGCTGGAAGAGCCGGATGAGGTGAGCGGTGAGCCGTGGGTGGAGGCTGGAGTCGATCTCGTCGACGACCAGGAGGCCTCCGTCCCGCAGTGCGTTCAGCACGGGGCCCGAGTACGCGAGCAGGGCCTTCGTGCCCGCCGACTGGTCGTCGTAGGAGAGACGGACCGTGCCTCGGCGGGCCTGTTGTTCCACCCAGACTCGGGGGATCGCGAAATCCCGCTGGCGGGGGGACTCCCCCGTGCCCTCCTCCCACTCTGCTCCGACCCCCACGATGCCCAGGTCCGCCGCGCGAAGAAGACCGACGATCGCCGGCACCTGTTCGGAGTGTTCAAGCATTCGGCCGATGCGCCGCAGAATCAGCCGCCTGGTCCGAAAGTCTCCCGACTCGAAGGCAAGCGCCCGCAAGAACCATTCGTAGACCGGCAGCACCGCCTCCTGCTGGGAGCGGGCGGCGATGGTCAGAAAGAGCACGTTCGGCGCGGTGATCTTGCGGACGAGGTCGAGCTCCTTGCGCGGTGAGGTGTCGCCGAAGGTGAAATCCTGGTCGTTGCGCTGGAAGACGACCCTTTTGCGTCCGTGCGGGTAGCTGTAGAGCCACTCGTCGAGCACGCGCTCGTCCTCGACACTGAAGCCGTAGGCGTACCGGGTGCCGCCCAGCAGCAGGTCCACGACGTACCACGACGGCTCATGCACAGCTTCCTCGTCCAGGACGAACGGGAACCGCTCGATCTTCTCGCCCGGCTCCGCCTCACGATGTGACGAGCGCACCATGCGGGCCATGTAGCGCAACGCGTCCACCACGTTCGACTTGCCTGCGGCGTTCGCCCCGAAGACCGCCACCACCGGGACCGCCGGCCGCTCCGTACCTTCCGGCCGGTCGGCGTCATACACCGGCGCGAGCAACAGTTGCTGCTCTTCCCTGAGGGATCGATGGTTCGCCATCCGGAAACTCAGGAGCACAGCCCATCACCTCCCTTCTGAGGTCAGAACACATTCTGTGCGGAAAACTCGCAGGAATCAGCTTCTGTCTCCAGCGTACGGCCAAGCAAGGTCCGCCGAAAGATCTGTCATGCGGACAGGTGGCGCGCCCGTGAACCCACCCAGCTCGAACCACACCCCCTTCGCGAACCGCCCCGCCCTCTCGCCCGCGACTCCCCACGTGTCCGCCATCTCCTCGACGAGGGCGAGCCCCCTCCCCCAGCAGGTGATCGCCCCGGCGGTGGACTGCGCGACCACGGGCGGGTCCGGACTCTCGTCGAAGACGCTGACCCGGAGGCAGGCCGGGCCGAGCCGGAGGCGGATCATCGCGGAACCCTTCGTGTGCAGGTGGACGTTGGTGACGAGTTCCGAGGTGCACAGGGCGGCGGGCATGACGAGGGGTTCGCGGTCGTGGGTGAAGAGGACGGCGCGTACGAAGTCCCGGCAGACGCGGGGTGCGGTGGCGTCGGCGGGGGCGAAGAGGCTGTAGTCGTGGGTGAGTTGGGCGGGGCGGTGGGGTGCGCGGCGGGCTGGGTCCATGGGTTTGGCCTCCGGTGTACGAGGGGTCCGTGCCCGGCGATGGCGACGCCCGGCGTGCGGGTGCTCTGTCGGCTTATGGGCAGGGGGAGTTGAGCGGACTCGGTGTGTAACCGACTCCGCACTCACCGTAGAGGCAAAGGGTTATACATCTCAACCTGTTCGCAGAAGTCGATGGACCAACCACTCCGCGCAGTGCAGACTTCGACGAAGCCGCCAAGGAGTAACAGTGGGACTACGCACCACCATCAGCGAACGTCAGCACCGCCTGGGCTTCGAGCTCAAACAACTGCGCGAACAAGCGGGGTTGAACGCAGCTGAAGCAGGCCAGCGGATCGGCATGAGCCGCGCCCAGCTCAGCCACATCGAGCTGGGCCGTACATCGATCCTGACCGAGCGACTCCTGGAGCTGTGCCAGACATACGGTTGCACAGACAAGCCCTATATTGACGCACTGGTGTCCATGTCCGAGGCGACCGGCAAGGGATGGTGGAGCGCATACAAGAAGCACCTGGGCTCCGGCGGCCTCAACCTCGCCGAACTGGAAGCCCAGGCTGTGGCCCTACGGGTGCACGAGTCCCTGTTCATCCCCGGGATCTTCCAGACCGCGGACTACGCGCGGGCCATCTTCAACAGCCCCGAGCTGGGCTTCGGGAACATCGACGAAGCCGTGAGGTTCCGCCTGGAACGGCAGAGCATCCTGACCGACAGGAACCCGCCCTCCGTCCATGCCGTGATCCACGAGGCGGCGCTGCACATGAGGTTCGGCAGCGCCCAGGTCGTACGCGAACAGCTGGTGCGGCTCATCGAGTTGGCCCGCTTCCCCCACGTGACCATCCAGGTCTATCCGTTCAGCGCGCAGGCGTACGCAGCACTCAGCGGGAACTTCGTCCATGCCGTCCCCCGCGCGTCGCGGCTCGGCACCGTGGTCCTGGACCGCGCGACGGGCACCGACTACCTGCGCGAGCCGACCCAACTGGAGCAGTACAGCTCGCTGTTCGCCCGGCTCGCCGACAACGCCCTTGATCCCGTCGACGTATCGTTGGCCCCCGAAGCACACTCGGTGAAGGACTCCCTTTCCCTCATCCAGCACCTGCTCTACACGCTCTAGGAGGCCCGCATGTCCGAACCGCACTGGCAGAAGTCCTCGTTCAGCGGAGCCCCCGACCAGAACTGCCTCTACCTCGCCACCGCCCCCGACAAAACGATCCGCCTCCGCGAGAGCGACACCCCGGACGTCATCCTGGCCGCCGCGCCGGAGCAACTCGCCGCCCTCCTGCGGCACGTCAAGTCCCAGGGCTGAGACCCGACTTCGGGCCGAAACACACGAACTCGGCCTCGACGCGCCGCGCTTGCGTACGCCGCCCTAAGGGGCGCCGCCGCCCCGGGAGCCAAAGGCGTCGACCGGGTGACCGCCGGAGCCGTGGTGCCGGTGCTCAGCGCGTTCGGCGGGGCCGTACGCCCCTCGCCCGCCGTGGCCGGCGGGGTCGCGTACGTGGGCAGCGACGACGGGCGGGTCCGCGCCGTCGGCGCCGCCGACCGAACCCCCGCTACTTCAACCCGGCCGCGTCGCAAGCCGTCTTGTACTTGCTGGTGCAGATGTCGGAGATCTTGTAGATCCCGTCCGCGACCACCGTCGTCTTGATGTTGTCCTTCGTCAGCGCGACCACGGACACCAGCTGCGCCGGGATCTTCTTGTTGGTGGGGCTGTCCACCGAGTCACGGGTGAGGGCGTCGAACTCGATGTCCTTGCCCTGGACCCTGGCGACCGCGATCTTCGCGGCGGCCTCGGCGAGGTCGGGGTAGGGCTTGTAGACGCTCATGTACTGCTCGCCGGTCACGATCCGCTGCACCGCGGTGAGTTCGGCGTCCTGGCCGGTGATGGGCGGCATCTTCGTCACGCCCGCGTTCTGCAGGGCCTTGACGATGCCGCCGGCCATGGCGTCGTTGGCGGAGTACACCGCGGCGATGTTGTCCTTGCCGAGCTTGTCGATCGCCTCGGTCATCTCCTTCTGGGCGATGACCGGGTCCCAGGCCTTGGTGTTGTAGCTCGCGGCGACCGTCACCTTGCCCTGCAGCTCGGACAGCGCCCCCGCCTTGAACACCCCGGCGTTGGGGTCGGTCGGCGAGCCGTTGATCATGACGACCTTGTCGGAGGTGTCCACGTCGCTGCCGAGCGCCTCGACCAGGGAGCGGCCCTGCACCTCGCCGACGAGTTCGCCGTCGAAGGAGACGTACGCGTCGATCGGTCCCTCGGCCAGGCGGTCGTAGGCGATGACGGGGATGCCGGCGGCCTTGGCCTTCTTCACCATGGGCAGGATGAGGTGCGAGTCGACGGAGTCGAGGATGATGATGTCGACCTTCTGGTCGATCATCTTCTGCATCTGCGTGTCCTGGACGCTCGCGACACCGCCCGCGTTCTCGTACTCGGCCTTGCCCTTCTTGTCGGTCAGTTCGCTGACCGTCGACTTGATGATCGGGAAGTCGAACTCCGCGTACCGCGTGTTCGTCTTCTCCGGCATGAGGACGCCCACCGTGATGTCGTTGCCCTTGGCCGGGGTGGCGTCCGAGCTGCTCCCCGACGAGTTGAGCACGCCACAGGCGGCCAGGGGCAGGGCCAGCGAGGACGCGGCCACGGATATGGCGATACGACGCATTGGTGAGCTCACTTCTGGTGCCGTCCGGACGTGGGCGCAGCATTGCAACCCAGGTGACTGAAAAGCCAACGCGGCTGCGGCCATCGGCGTCAAGCGGAACTACTTAACGAGATGGCAACGCCACGTTCCGTTTGGTATGTGGAGACGTTGCGGAACCCCATCCAAACGCTCTTTACCGACCCTCCACTCAACGGGAGTTCATGAGTGGGCAAAGATCGCACAACCGGGACGGGGCCCGGAGGCGGGTGAGCCTCCGGGCTCCTTCACAGTTTGTCGGCGCGTCAGTCCGAGGACTGCCGCTTCGGCCGCCACACCACCAGCGCGCTGGTCTGCTGGACCTCCTGGTACGGGACCAGGTCGCGCCGGTACGAAGCGTGCACCGCCGCCTCCCGCTGCTGGATCGCCGCCGCCGCTCCGTCGACCGCCGCCTGGAGTTCGGCGACGCGCTGCTGGAGCGCCACGACCTGGTTCTCCAGCTCGATGATGCGCTTGATGCCGGCCAGGTTGATGCCCTCGGTCTGCGACAACTGCTGGACGGTGCGCAGCAGTTCGATGTCACGGGCCGAGTAGCGCCGGCCGCGCCCGGCCGTGCGGTCCGGGGAGACCAGGCCGAGGCGGTCGTACTGGCGCAGCGTCTGCGGGTGCAGGCCGGAGAGCTGGGCCGCCACCGAGATGACGTAGACCGGGGTCTCCTCGGTCAGCTCGTACGGGTTGCGTCGACGGCCGTCCATCTCTCTCATGCTCCCTTCGCGGCCTGGAACAGCTCCGCCCGCGGGTCCTCACCCGCAGTGGCCTCTCTGTACGCCTCAAGTGCGTCACGAGCATTCCCCGTGACGTCCTTCGGGACACTCACCTCGACGGTCACGAGAAGGTCTCCCCGGGTGCCGTCCTTGCGGAAGGCGCCCTTGCCGCGGGCCCGCATGGTGCGGCCGTTGGGGGTGCCCGGCGGCAGCTTCAGCGTCACCGGGGGCCCGCCCAGGGTGGGCACCCTGACCTCGCCGCCCAGCGCCGCCTCGGCGAACGTCACCGGGACCGTCACCGTGAGGTTGTCGTCCTTGCGGCCGAACACGGGGTGCGTGTCGACGTGCACCATGACGTACAAGTCGCCCGCGGGACCGCCCCGTTCACCCGGTGCGCCCTTGCCGCGCAGCCGGATGCGCTGGCCGTCCGTGACCCCCGCGGGGATCCGGACCTGCATGGTCCGCGACGACTTGGCGCGCCCGCTGCCCTTGCACTCGGCGCACGGGTGCTCGGCGATCAGGCCCCGGCCCTTGCAGTCCGGGCACGGGTCCGTCAGCGAGAAGCCGCCGCCGGAGCCGCGCGCCACCTGGCCGGTGCCGACGCAGGTCGGGCACACGCGCGGTGTGCCGTTCTTGTCGCCGGTGCCCGAACAGGCCTTGCAGGGCTGCTGCGAGGACATCCGCAGCGGGACCGTGGCCCCTTCGATGGCCTCCGTGAAGCTGAGCGTGACCTCGGACTCGATGTCCTGGCCGCGCCTGGGCTGGGTACGGGTCGTCCCCGCGCCGCCCCGGTTGAACAGGCCGCCGAAGACGTCGCCGATGCCGCCGCCGAAGCCGCCGGGGGCACCGGTGCCACCGCCCTGGGCGCCGCCTCCGAAGAGGTCGCCCAGGTCGAAGTTGAAGTTGCCGCCGCCCGCGCCGCCCGGCCCCGGGCGGTAGCCGCCGTTGCCGAAGAGCGAGCGGGCGTCGTCGTACTCCTTGCGCTTCTTGGGGTCACCGAGGATGTCGTGGGCCTCGGAGATCTCCTTGAAGCGCTCCTCGGCCTTGGCGTTGCCCTTGTTGGCGTCCGGGTGGAACTCGCGGGCGAGCTTCCGGTACGCCTTCTTGATCTCGGCCTCGGTGGCGTCCTTGGGGACGCCGAGGACCTTGTAGTAGTCCTTCTCGATGAAGTCCTTGGTGCTCATCCTCGACGTCCCTCCTTCCGCCCGGTGTCTGCCCGCCCGGTGTGTGCGTCAGCCCTCCTCAGGGCCGTTGTCCTTCTCGTCGGCGGCCTCGGACTCGTCCTTGACCGCCTGCGCGCCGGGCTGCGGCTCGGCGACGGCCACCCGCGCGGGGCGGATGGTGCGCTCGCCGATGCGATACCCGGGCTGCAGGATCGCCACGCAGGTCGTCTCGGTGACGTCCGGCGCGTACGAGTGCATGAGCGCCTCGTGGATCGTCGGGTCGAAGGGCTCGCCCTCCTTGCCGAACTGCTGCAGTCCCATCTTCGCCGCGGCGGTCTCCAGCGATTCCGCCACCGACTTGAAACCGCCGACGAGTTCACCGTGTTCCCGCGCGCGGTTGATGTTGTCGAGCGTGGGCATCAGCTCGGTCAGGAGGTTCGCCACGGCGATCTCCTTGACCGCGATCCGGTCGCGCTCGACGCGGCGGCGGTAGTTCTGGAACTCGGCCTGGAGCCGCTGGAGGTCCGCGGTGCGCTCGTCGAGCGCCTTGCGCACCTGGTCCAGCTGGGCCGTCAGACCGGCGATCTGAGCACTTGCGTCCCCTGCCGGGGCCGCCCCCTCCCCACTGCTGGAGGGGGAGGCGGCCTGCGGCTCGGCGTCGTCGGGGGTGGCGCCGGAGGGGACGTCGGGCTTCTCGTCGAAGCCCGGGGTCTCCTCCGTCACGCGGCACCGTCCTTGCGCTCGTCGTCCACGATCTCGGCGTCCACCACGTCGTCGTCCGCCTTGGGCGCCTCGGCACCCGGGGCGTCGCCGCCGGCGGCCTGCGCGGCCTGGGCGTCGGCGTACATGGCCTGGCCGACCTTCTGCGAGACCGCGGCGACCTTCTCGGTGGCGGTGCGGATCTCGGCGGTGTCCTCGCCCTTCAGCGTGGCCTTCAGCTCCTCGACGGCGGCCTCGACCTCGGTCTTGACGTCGGCGGGAACCTTGTCCTCGTTGTCCTTGAGGAACTTCTCCGTCTGGTAGACGAGCTGCTCGCCCTGGTTGCGGGACTCGGCGGCCTCGCGGCGACGGTGGTCCTCGTCCGCGTACTGCTCGGCCTCCTGGCGCATGCGGTCGACCTCGTCCTTCGGCAGCGAGGAGCCGCCGGTGACGGTCATCTTCTGCTCCTTGCCGGTGCCGAGGTCCTTCGCGGTCACGTGCATGATGCCGTTGGCGTCGATGTCGAAGGAGACCTCGATCTGCGGGACACCGCGCGGGGCCGGCGGCAGACCGGTCAGCTCGAACATCCCGAGCTTCTTGTTGTACGCCGCGATCTCGCGCTCGCCCTGGTAGACCTGGATCTGCACGGAGGGCTGGTTGTCCTCGGCGGTGGTGAAGATCTCGGACCGCTTGGTCGGGATCGTCGTGTTCCGCTCGATCAGCTTGGTCATGATGCCGCCCTTGGTCTCGATACCGAGGGACAGCGGGGTGACGTCGAGGAGCAGGACGTCCTTGACCTCGCCCTTGAGGACACCGGCCTGGAGGGACGCGCCGATGGCGACGACCTCGTCCGGGTTGACGCCCTTGTTGGCGTCCTTGCCGCCGGTCAGCTCGCGCACGATCTCCGCGACGGCGGGCATCCGGGTGGAGCCACCGACGAGGACGACGTGGTCGATCTCGTTGATGGAGATGCCGGCGTCCTTGATGACGTTGTGGAACGGCGTCTTGCAGCGCTCCAGCAGGTCGGCCGTCAGCTGCTGGAACTGGGCGCGGGTGAGCTTCTCGTCCAGGTGCAGCGGGCCCTCGGCGGAGGCCGTGATGTAGGGCAGGTTGATCGAGGTCTCGGTGGAGCTGGACAGCTCGATCTTGGCCTTCTCGGCGGCCTCGCGCAGACGCTGCAGGGCCATCTTGTCCTTGCCCAGGTCCACGCCGTGACCGGCGGCGAACTGCTTCACCAGGTAGTCGACGACCCGCTGGTCCCAGTCGTCACCACCGAGGTGGTTGTCGCCGTTGGTGGCCTTCACCTCGACGACGCCGTCACCGATCTCCAGGAGGGACACGTCGAAGGTGCCGCCACCGAGGTCGAAGACGAGGATCGTCTGGTCGTCCTTGTCGAGGCCGTACGCCAGCGCGGCGGCGGTCGGCTCGTTCACGATGCGCAGGACGTTCAGGCCCGCGATCTCGCCGGCCTCCTTCGTCGCCTGACGCTCCGAGTCGTTGAAGTACGCCGGGACGGTGATGACCGCGTCGGCCACCTTCTCGCCCAGGTACGCCTCGGCGTCGCGCTTCAGCTTCTGCAGGATGAAGGCGCTCATCTGCTGCGGGTTGAAGCTCTTGCCGTCCAGCTCGATCTTCCAGTCCGTGCCCATGTGGCGCTTCACGGAACGGATGGTCCGGTCAACGTTCGTGACCGCCTGGCGCTTGGCCACCTCTCCGACGAGCACCTCGCCGTTCTTGGCGAAGGCGACGACGGACGGCGTGGTCCTGGCGCCCTCTGCGTTGGTGATGACGGTGGGCTCGCCGCCTTCAAGAACGCTGACGACGGAGTTAGTCGTGCCCAGGTCGATGCCGACCGCACGTGCCATGGTTGATTCCTCCAGCAATGACTTGAGTGGAACGGACTCAAGTGTGCACGACACTCACCGCTGGGTCAACAGAGCTGAGTCGAGTAGGCTCAACTCTTATCCGTTCCTTACACGCAACCGCGCCCCGACCTGCGACGACCCGGCCCGCCGCACCCCGTAGACAGAGACTTTCAGCAGCCCTCCTACGACGACCAGGGCCCCGCCCGCCACCCACATCACGGCGGATTCACCCGCCCACCCGTTGTGCACGAGCACCCCGACGAGCACCCCGGAGAACGCCCCGATCCCGAGCAGCACCACCGCCCCCTGCGGAGTGAGCCCCAACCGCCGCAACCGGTGGGCGAGATGGTCCGGGCCGCCCCGCAGCAGCGCCCGCCCGGCCAGCCGCCGCGACAGCAGCACCAGGACGGCGTCGGCGCTCGCGACGGCGGTGAGCGCGAACAGCACGCCCGCACTGGACGCGAGGTCGTGCCCGGCACGGGTGACCACGGCCGCCGAGGCGAGCACGAAGCCCGTGAACAGCGACCCGCAGGCACCGAGCGCGATCCGCGCGGGATGCCAGTTGTGCATCAGGAACCCGGTGAGCGCGGCGGCCAGCACACTCAACAACACCGCGAACCCGTCCATGACTTCCATCGCGGCACAGGCCCCCACCCCGAAGGCGGTGACCACCCCCACGGTCCCCGCGAGCCCGTCGGCGTGGTCGAGCCCCTTGAAGGCGGCGGCGACGAACACGATCCAGGCCGCCGCCAGCAGCCCGCCGACCACCCCGAGTTCCCCGTACGGCACGACACAGGCCGCCGCCACCGCCGTACCGAGCACCAGGAACCGCGTCTTGAGCCGCCACACGTCGGCGACCAGTCCGAGCGCGGCCACGGCGGACCCGGCGGTCAGCAGGCCGGCGACGTCGTCGCCCAGCGGTGCGACGCCGGTCCAGTCGCACCCCCAGGTCACCGCCGCGACGGCGATCACGACGGCCAGTCCCCCGAGCAGCGGTACCGGGCGCGTGCGCCGCCGCCGGTCGAGGATCCGGGCGCGCAGGGCGGGCACCCGGAGCAGCGCGGCGAGGAGGGCGGAGAGGAGCAGGGCGGTCGTGGCGGCGAGAATCCCGTAGAGCACGGTTCCAAATTAGACGCAAATGTACCAATTCAGTACGAATAACACGATCGGACCGTCACAGGTTTTTAAGGCGACCCTCAGCGACATAGATCACCGCACCGCTGGCTACAGTGCGACAGAGAATGGGGGTAATCTCGGTCGGACCGATTAAGTTACCGCTTAGTAATGTTCTTGGTTTGGTAATGACCCCTCGCAGGCCCGAGGAGCCCTGAAATGCAACTCGCCGCGATCATCGTGTCGCTGGTTCTGATCGTGGTCGGTGTGGCGCTGTTCGCCCGTGCCGTCCTGCAGATCTACACCTTCATGCGACTCGGCCAGAACGTGCCCGCGGGCACCCGCACCGACGAACCCGGCCGGCGCACCGTCACCGTGGCCAAGGAGTTCCTCGGGCACACCCGGATGAACCGCTGGGGCGTCGTCGGGGTCGCGCACTGGTTCGTGGCGGTGGGCTTCTTCTCGCTGCTGCTGACGATCGTCAACGCCATCGGCCAGCTCTTCCAGGCCGACTGGCTGCTGCCGGTCATCGGCGAATGGGCGCCGTACAACGTCTTCGTCGAGTTCATCGGCACCATGACCGTCGTCGGCATCCTCGCCCTGATCGTCATCCGCCAGCTCAGCAAGCCGAACAAACCGGGCCGCAAGTCCCGCTTCGCCGGCTCCAACTTCGGCCAGGCGTACTTCGTCGAGGCCGTCATCCTCATCGTCGGCGTCTGCATCTTCATGCTGCACGCGCTCGAAGGCGCCCAGCACCACGTCGACGCCTACGAGGCGTCCTTCTTCATCTCGTACCCCGTGGTGTCGGCCCTTCGGCACCTGGACGTCTCCACCCTCCAGAACCTCACGTACCTCTTCGCCGGCGTGAAGATCGCGACCTCCTTCATCTGGATGATCACGGTCGCCCTGAAGACCGACATGGGCGTCGCCTGGCACCGCTTCCTGGCCTTCCCGAACATCTGGTTCAAGCGGAACGCCGACGGTGGCACCTCGCTGGGCGCGCTGCTGCCCATGACGTCGGGCGGCAAGCCGATCGACTTCACCGACCCGGGCGACGACGACGTCTTCGGCGTGTCCCAGGTCGAGCAGTTCTCCTGGAAGGGCCTGCTGGACTTCTCCACCTGCACCGAGTGCGGCCGCTGCCAGTCGCAGTGCCCCGCGTGGAACACCGGCAAGCCGCTCTCCCCCAAGCTCCTGATCATGTCCCTCCGGGACCACGCCCACGCCAAGGCGCCCTACCTGCTCGCGGGCGGCGGCAAGTCCATGGAGGGCGAGGAGAAGGCGACGGAGGAGCAGCTGGCCGGCGTACCGGCCGCGGCTCTGGCGGAAGCCGAACGCCCTCTCATCGGCACGCTCGAAGACAACGGCGTCATCGACCCGGACGTCCTGTGGTCCTGCACCACCTGCGGCGCCTGCGTCGAGCAGTGCCCGGTCGACATCGAGCACGTCGACCACATCGTCGACATGCGCCGCTACCAGGTGATGATCGAGTCCGCGTTCCCGTCCGAGGCGGGCACGATGCTCAAGAACCTGGAGAAGAAGGGCAACCCCTGGGGGCTCGCCAAGAAGCAGCGCCTGGAGTGGCTCAAGGAGGTCGAGTTCGAGGTCCCGGTCGTCGGCCAGGACATCGAGGACCTCACCGAGGTCGAGTACCTGTACTGGGTCGGCTGCGCCGGCGCCCTGGAGGACCGCGCCAAGAAGACGACGAAGGCCTTCGCGGAACTCCTCCACATCGCGGGCGTCAAGTTCGCCATCATGGGCGGCGACGAGAAGTGCACCGGCGACTCGGCGCGGAGGCTCGGCAACGAGCCTCTGTTCCAGGAGCTCGGCATGGAGAACGTCATGGCACTGAACATGGCGTTCGGCGAGGAACTGGACGACGACGGCAAGGTGGTGCCGGAGTCGGCGAAGCCTCGCGCCGCGAAGAAGATCGTCGCGACCTGCCCGCACTGCCTCAACACCATCGGCAACGAGTACCCGCAGCTCGGCGGCGACTACGAGGTCATCCACCACACCCAGCTGCTCCAACACCTGATCGACGAGGGCAAGTTGATCCCGGTGACGCCGGTGGAAGGTCTGATCACCTACCACGACCCGTGCTACCTGGGCCGCCACAACAAGATCTACACGCCCCCGCGCGAGATCATCGCCAGCGTCCCCGGCCTCCGCAACGAGGAGATGCACCGCCACAAGGAACGCGGCTTCTGCTGCGGCGCGGGCGGCGCCCGCATGTGGATGGAAGAGCGCATCGGCAAGCGCATCAACAACGAGCGCGTGGACGAAGCCCTCTCCCTGAACCCGGACATCGTGTCCACGGCCTGCCCCTTCTGCCTGGTCATGCTCACGGACTCGGTCAACGGCAAGAAGAACGACGGCAAGGCCAAGGAGTCCATCCAGGTCGTCGACGTGGCCCAGCTCCTCCTGGACTCGGTCAAGAAGCCGGCCGACGACGAGCCCCCGGCGGGCACCGCGGAACCGGAGAACGCCCCGGAGCCCGAGCCGGTCAAGTAACAAGCCGGTCCGCTACGACAACGCCCCGCACCCTCACTGGAGGGTGCGGGGCGTTGTCGTCCCCCTCGGAGCAACGGGCGCCGACCCGGGAACACGCCACGGTCAGGCCGGTGCGGCCGGTCCGAGCCCAGAGGACCCAGCCGACGAGTCACTCGTACGCCGCCCAACTCCCGCCGCCATGTGACTTGTTGAGGGAAACGCGCCCTCTGCGCCCCCTGCCCCCACCACCAACCCCATGGTGTAGCGCGCTACACCATGCATCCGGGAGAACGGTCCCTCGTGACGGCGAGCGCGCGACGGAATCGTAGAGGTCAGAGATCAAGCCCCTCCGATCCTCGCCTCCTCCTCACCGATCCCCGAAGGAAATCCCGTGAAATCGCTGCTCGCCACCGTGAAGTCGTTCATCGCCAACCTGCTGCTGTGGTCGTTCTTCGTCGGCGGCCTCGCCGCGAGCACGGCCTCCGGCACCGTGCTCGACGGTACGGCGAAGACCGCGGCCACCTTCGCCGGTATCGCCGTCTCGATACTGACGGGCTCGCGTATCGCGAAGAAGCCGAAGATCAAGGCGTTTCTGTCGAAGACCTCGACCCTGTGGTTCCTGTTCCTGTTCAACGGCGGTGTGGCCGTGGTCAGTTACTTCGCCATGGACGGCGCCAAGGGCATCGCGACGGCGGCCGGAATGGGCCTGGTCTCCCTGGGCGCGGCGGGCGGCCTGATCTCCAACCTCCGCAAGGGACCGGCCAACGCGTCGCCCCGCACCTCGACGGACGAGCCCTGGGCCTGACGGTCCGATCCACAACCGCGGTCACCCACCGAACCCGCTCCGACCCGAAAGGCTTCCCATGACCACGCATCGCCTGACCACGCATCGCCCGCGCGTCCGCCGTACGGCCATCATGGCCACGACAGCCGCAGCCATGGCCCTGACGGCCGGACTCCTGACGGCCTGCGACCCGACCGACACCTCCGACGCCTCCGACTCCCTGAACTGTCTGAAGAACTGGAACACCATCTCCGACAGCCTCAAGGCGATCCACGACGCGGGCGTCGACGCGGCGAAGGATCCGACCCGCACCGACGAATCCATCACGACGATCGACAAGAACCTCGAAAAGATCAACACGGACTCGGACGACAGCAAGGTCGACAAGGCGGTCGCCGATCTGGACAAGGCGATCTCCGACTACAACAAGGCGATCCTGAACGGCGATACGACCCCGGATTCCAGCAAGATCGACGCGGCAGCGGACGAGCTCAAGAACGTCTGTACGTCATGACGCGACAGCGGATGTGGCTCTACAAGTCACCGTTGGGCCACTTCACAACACCCGCAAGCACCACCCCACCCCCCTCCCCCTCCCCCCACACCAACATCGGAGATGTACCGAGATCACGCACAACCCTTACGCCCCACCAAGGGTCTCCTGATCGCCAACCACCCATGAAGCCAAGGGCAATTCCCAGCAAACACAGGTGGTACGCACCCCATCGACGCGGATGCCCGCCACGCATCCCCCGCATGCCAGGAGACCCCGCATGCAGCAGTACCTGCGACTCGCCCTCGCCACGGCCGCCGCGGCCACGCTGACGGGCGGTCTGCTCACCCTCTCGGTGACGACAGCAACCGCCGCCGACTCCTTCAAAATCGCGAAGGCCGACTTCAACGGCGACGGAATCGGTGACATCGTCGCCTCCGCGCCCGGCGCCTACGTGTCCGGAAAGGCCGACGCCGGCCAGGTCGTAGCCCTGTACGGAACGGCCACCGGAGTGTCGTCCACAAAGCGTTCGACGCTGAGCCAGAACTCCGGCAACGTACCCGGCACCGCCGAGAAGGGCGACTACTTCGGCTATTCGACGGCATACGCCGACTTCAACGGCGACGGCTACGACGACCTCGCCGTGGGCTCGCCGTACGAGAAGGTCGGCACCGACACCGACGGCGGCGCCCTCGCGATCCTGTGGGGGTCGAAGAGCGGCCTCACCGGCAAGAGCAGCGACGTACCGGACCCGGCCGTGTCCGGGCACGACAACTGGGGCCAGACCCTGGCCGCCGGCGACTTCGACGGCGACGGCAAGGCAGACCTGGCGGTGGGCAGTTCGGCCGCCACCGTCTATGTCTACAAGGGCGGCTTCAGCAGCTCCACCGGCAAGCCCGGCGGCCGTTACACGATCAAGCCCCCGATCCACGCCGGCACGACCGGTTTCCCGTACGGTCCGAAGCACCTCACGGCCGGTGACGTCAACGGCGACGGCCGCACCGACCTGGTGGTCGACGGCTTCGAGACGCAGACGTCCAACGGCTGGAACACCAACTACTACGTGCCGGGCGCTGCGAGCGGCCTGAGCATCGCGGGCGTACGGACCCTGAAGCCCGGCGTCGTCACCGGCATCGGTGACATCAACGGCGACGGTTACGGCGACATCGTCAGCGGCGCCGGCTGGGACGCCACGACCAGCGACGGTACGACCGTCCCGGACTCGGCGACCGGCGGCAAGGTGAACATCACCTACGGTTCCGCGTCCGGCCCCGCCGCCACCACGGGCATCACCCAGAACTCCGGGAACATACCCGGCAGTTCGGAGAAGGGCGACGCCTTCGGCTGGGACCTGGACCTGGGCGACGTCAACGGCGACGGCTACCAGGACGTCGTGGCCTCCGCCCCGAACGAGGACCTCGGCGCCGCCACCAACGCCGGCATGGTCACGGTCATCTACGGCTCGGCGAGCGGCGTCAACACCACGACGGGCGTCCAGTCCTTCGCCCAGAGCACGGCCGGCGTGCCCGGCGCCGACGAGAAGAACGACCTCTTCGGCGCCGACGTCAAGCTCGACGACGTCAACGGCGACGGCAAGGCGGACCTGATCGTGGGCTCGTACGAGAACAGCGCCGACGGCGCGGTGACCTACCTGCCCTCCAACGGCACGAAGATCGTGACGACCGGCTCCCGCGCCATCTCCGCGGGCGCGGCGGGCGTCTCGACGGCGGGCACACCGCAGTTCGGCGCACTGTTCGCCGACTAGACCCCAGCTCCTCTTCTCCGCCGGTCCTGCGGCCGTACGCCACGGGCCCGGCGGAGATCCGCGCCCTCCCCCTACGTCCCTTAGGGGATGTCACAGCTCGGCAGCAAAGCCCCACCCGAAACCCCCGGCCCGGCCCGTGACTCTGCGGAACCAGGTACGTTCGATGACGTGGCTGGATTCAGGATCGGACGCGGCGGCCGGGACGGCCGGGCCCCGCAAGCGCGCCCTCAACAACCTCCGTACGGGCAGCAGGCTCCCCCGGCACCGCAGGGAGCGCCGCAGAGACAGCCGTACGGCTACCCCGCGGCGCCGCAGCCGTACCCGCAGCAGCAACCGCAGTACGGAAGCCCCGCGGGTGGCGGCGGCCGGCAGTGGTCCCAGGGGAACGCCGGCAACGGCGGCTACGGCGACGAGCCGGAGTACTTCGGCGACGGCGGCGGATACGGCCACGGCGGTCACCCGCCGACCACCCCGGACCCGTACGCGGCGAACAACCCGGGCAACACCCAGGCGTTCTCCGTAGGTGAGGACCCGTACACCCAGGGCGGTACGTACCGCGCGGGCTCGGCACAGGCCCCCGCGGGCCCGGTGGGCCCCCGCCTGCACTGGAAGGACCTGCTGCGAGGCATCGTCCTCGCACCCCAGCAGACGTTCCTCCAGATGCGGGACTACACGATGTGGGCCCCCGCCCTGATCGTGACGTTCCTCTACGGCCTGCTCGCGGTCTTCGGCTTCGACGGCGCCCGCAAGGACGCCATAAACGCCACGCTCGCGAACGCGGTCCCGATCGTCCTGATCACGGCCGTGGCACTGGTGCTGTCGTCCTTCGTCCTGGGCGTGGTCACCCACACCCTGGCCCGCCAACTGGGCGGCGACGGAGCCTGGCAGCCCACGGTCGGCCTCTCCATGCTGATCATGTCGCTCACGGACGCCCCCCGCCTGGTCTTCGCCATGTTCTTCGGCGGCGACGCGACCTTCGTCCAGGCCCTCGGCTGGGCCACCTGGGTAGCGGCCGGCGCCCTCCTCACCATGATGGTCAGCCGCTCCCACGACCTCCCCTGGCCCAAGGCCCTCGGCGCCTCCGCGATCCAGCTGATCGCCCTGCTGTCGATCGTGAAACTGGGCACGTTCTAGCGGTTCTTCGGTTACGACGACGGTGGGCTCCCGGTGCGTACCGGGAGCCCACCGTCGTCGTAGGGCCGAAGGAACGACTACCACTCTCAGGCGCCGAGAACCTGGCCCGCGCGCCGGACTGCCGGCGGTTCGACCGACCACGGGAAGTTGATCCAGTCGTCGGTGCGCTTCCATACGTACTCGCACTTCACCAGTGACTGCGACTTCTCGTAGACGACCGCGCTGCGTACCTCGGCGACGGTGTCGATGCAGAAGTCGCGGACCAGTTTGAGGGTCTTGCCGGTGTCGGCGACGTCGTCGGTGATCAGGACCTTCTTGGAGGAGAAGTCGATCGCGTTGGGGACGGGCGCGAGCATCACGGGCATGTCGAGGGTGGTGCCGACGCCGGTGTAGAACTCGACGTTGATCAGGTGGATGTTCTTGCAGTCGAGGGCGTAGGCCAGTCCACCCGCGACGAATACCCCGCCGCGGGCGATGCTGAGGATGATGTCGGGCTCGTAGCCGTCGTCGGCGATGGTCTGCGCGAGTTCGCGGACGGCGACGCCGAAGCGTTCGTAGGTCAGGTTCTCCCGTACGTCCATGTCCATGTCCATGTCCGTGTCTCCCATGCTCACACCTGCGTCCGGTGGAAGTTGAGGAAGGAGCGGGAGGCGGTGGGGCCGCGCTGGCCCTGGTAACGGGAGCCGTAGCGCTCGCTGCCGTAGGGGAACTCGGCGGGCGAGGTGAGCCGGAACAGGCACAGCTGGCCGATCTTCATGCCGGGCCAGAGCTTGATGGGGAGTGTCGCGAGGTTCGACAGCTCCAGTGTCACGTGCCCGGAGAAGCCGGGGTCGATGAAGCCGGCGGTGGAGTGCGTGACGAGCCCGAGCCGGCCGAGGGAGGACTTGCCCTCCAGTCGCGAGGCGAGGTCGTCGGGCAGGGAGACGACCTCGTAGGTCGAGGCGAGCACGAACTCGCCAGGGTGGAGGATGAACGGCTCGTCGCCCTCCGGCTCCACCAGCCGCGTCAGGTCCGCCTGCTCGATGGAGGGGTCGATGTGGGGGTAGCGGTGGTTCTCGAACACCCGGAAGTAGCGGTCGAGGCGCACGTCGACACTCGACGGCTGCACCATGGATTCGTCGTAGGGATCGATCCGGACCCGCCCGGCGTCGATCTCGGCCCGGATGTCCTTGTCTGAGAGAAGCACGCCCCGAGGATACGCAAGACGCGCGGACCGACCACAATCGGACGGACCCGCGCGCCAGCGACTGCCTACCGTGTCACCGCTATTGCTTCTCCAAGGTCACCGGCACCGCGCTGCGGAGCCGGGCACACCGTGGACACCGGACGAGCCGTCCGGGGCCGAGCCGCTCGGCCTGCTGCATCGGGAACGAAGCGGTGCTGAACACGTGCCCATCGGCACAACGGACGACGGTGCGCTCCATCAAGTCCATGAGTCCCTTCCCCAAGAGCCGCGTCCGGCTGCTGCTCGCCGGACGCCAAATGCCACATTACGGGATGAAAGGAACGACTCTCCAGGCGGCACTCCGTCCCACCCGGACCCTCTTCCACGCCTCCACCGTACGCCCCAACTCCGGCCCCCCGCAGCCGCGTCCACCCTCCGAAACACGACCGTCACCCCACGGCTTCAGCGCCGCCGGCCGGGCATGAGGTAGAGTGACCAGGCATTCGACACCGGCTCAACCGGCGTCTTTCGCGGGTGTAGTTTAGTGGTAGAACATCAGCTTCCCAAGCTGAGAGTGCGAGTTCGATTCTCGTCACCCGCTCCATGCGAAACCCCCAGGTCGATGACCCGGGGGTTCTTTGTTGTCTGGACCAGTGGGCGGGGTGCGCACCACAACCGCGCCGTAGGGGCGCTGCTAGCTGCCGGTGGGCTCCTCCTTGTGGTGTGCGCTGTTGTCGTTGTGGTTCTTCGCACGTTCGGCGCGGACCATGTCGTCGAGTCCGGCGGCCAGGTCGCGCTGCCGCTCCTCGTCGGAGTGCTGATAGATCAGCGCGGCCTTTTCGGAGGACTGGCCGGCGCGCACCATCGTGTCCTTGAGGGTGGCGCCCGAGCGGGTCGCGAGTGTGTGTCCGGTATGGCGGAGGTCGTAGAAACGGAAGCCGTCCGGGAGGCCGACGACCGTGCGAGCCCGACGCCACTTTCGGCCGAAGGAGGTGCGGCGGAAGGGGGCCCCTTTCTCGCCGACGAAGAGCAACCCGTCCGGTTCCTTCTCGGCGAACCACGCAAGGTGTTGCTTCACGTCCTTGTGGAGGAAGGCCGGGAGTACGACAGCCCGGACACCGGCGTCGGAGTATCCAGAAGGGTGGGCGATCAAGGTCCTGCGGATCGTGGCGGACGGCGAGGTGGTGGTCTCCGAGGTGGAAGTCCCTCACGACGCGATGGGGGTCCACCGCGTGGTGTCGTTCTGGACGGTCCGGGGCGGGACGATCGTTGATGGCCGGGAGTACTGGACAGAGCTGGGATCGGACCCGTCACCTGAGTGGCGAGCCGCATACGTACAACGAGTGTGACCAGGCGCCGCTGACCACTTCAAAGGGCACCGGCGACTGCCTACTCGTTTCGGACTCTCTCGCCGCCTCTGCAGACGGGAGTGCCCCAGTGCTTTCGTACCGGACGCCGTGAGTGATCCATATCAGCGCCAACTCCAGGCGACCACAACAGCCCCATACGACCTACTGAGTTACAACTTTCTCTACTGGTTCAAGTGCCCGCGCAAGCGCGGGCTGGCCCCTGGGCTCCGGCCCCTCTGCGCCTTCGGCGCCGGGGCCAAGCCCTGGGGCCGCAGCAAGCTACGGCCCCGAGTAGAGACCTGGACATGCAGTAGCCACGGCCAGAACATGCCTCCGGCGGGGGATCAGCCGGCACCGGGATGGAGGGGGCGCCGTACGCGGCTGCGGGTCCGTAGGGGCGTGCGCGGGGTGCTCCCATCCCGTCCACCGTCGACCCAGGCAGAGCCGAGCAGACGCGGCCCATGGCGTCCAGGTCGTTCGTACAGTGGCGCGCTCCACCTGGACGCCATGAACCACGCCCGCTCCACAGTGTGTGGGTCGACGGCGGACGGGATGGGAGCTGGGGAGGATGGTGGTGGAGGCAGTCGGGAAGAGAGCCCTAGTCGGGCTGCGCGGCGCCGATTCGCTGGAGCTCGCGCAGCATCCCGACCTGGCGTGCGCGGTCGGGGGCGGACTTGTCGGCAATGAGGATGGTGTCGCGGTGGTCCGAAATCTGGAGGAGCCTGATGTGCACGCCCAGCAGTGACTTCTCCAGGCCCGGCACGCTCCGCCAGTCGGCGTCGGCCGCCTGCTCTGCCGTCACCACCACCTGTGTCTCCGGATCTCGGCGCACCAGACGGGCCGGTACCGCACTGCGGAAGTCCAGGCCGCTGGTGATCCCGGAGATGTCGAGGGCCCAGTCCCCCTCGGAGATGAGCTCGACCCAGTGTTCTCCGTTCGCTCGCCGATACCGGGGCTGCAGCCCGGCATGCGACAGGCCGAGGTCCGGCAAGAGGGTGACATTGCTGATGCGCCCACGGAGCGCGACCCGGTGGAAAGCGCACGCCAGCACCCGCTGATGGGGGGTCTGGGGCGCGGTCAGGCCGTCGATGAGGACGTCCTCCAGGAGAGCCCCCTCGAAGAAGCAATCGCGCACTGCACAACCGCGCAAGGTGATGTTGCGAAAGACGGGCCGCTCGGCGGGGTCCTCGACGGGCAGGACCTCGCCGCCGAAAAGCTCATAACCATCGAGTTCCCGCCCCTCGATCACCGTTCCCGGACCCGCGCGCAGCGCTCCCGTGCTTCCCGGCAGTTGTTTCATCAGTTCTCCCGCCTCCAGTAGCAGCCGGGGGCATTTTGTCAACACCGCCTGCGGCGGCTGACACCAACGACCACGAACAGCAGCGACCAGTGCCGAACCTCAGCAGCCGAAGAACCGAGGCTCAGAGCCGGTAGATCGGCGGCAATGGTCCACAATGATCGACCTGTCCCTCCCCTCGTAGCGTGGAGTCTGTGATTGCAGGAGAAGTTGAGGTTCATGGGAACCGAGAAGCGGACGTTTGACGCCGAGTTCCGTGAGGGTGCTGTACGCATCGTGATCGAGACCGGGAAGCCGGTTCCGGAGGTCGCCGAGGAGCTCGGGATCAACGCGGGCACGCTGCACAGCTGGGTGTCGCGCTGGCGCCGCAACGGGACGGCGTCGTCGGACCGGCCGGCGCCGGAGGTCGCGGGAGGGCGGATGCGGGAGAGCGAGCGAGGCGAACTGGAGCGGCTGCGGCGGGAGATGAGCGAGAAGAACAACCGGATACGGGAGCTGGAGATGGAGCGCGATGTCCTCAAGCGATGCATGGTCCTCTGGGTGAAGTGACCGGGACGGACCCGGCCGCCCTGGCCGCGTTCATCGGTAACCAGAGGACCGAACACCACGTTCCGCACCGCCTGGCCTGCCGGATTGTGGGAGTGTCGGAGTCCTGGTTCTACAAGTGGCGCGACAAGCCCACCACCGCCCGCGAGGTCCGGCGCGGGAAGCTGGCCGACGCCATCAAGGGAATCTTCGCGGACTCGGGCGGCACCTACGGCTCGCCGAAGGTCTGGCTCCTGCTGGTCCGCGACGGCTGGCGGGTCTCGGTGAACACCGTCGCCCGTCTCATGGCCGAACTCGGTCCGGCCGGACGGAAGATGAGACGTCGGCGCGGGCTGACCCGCCCCGGTAGACGGGCCGCCGCCCCGGACTTCGTGTGCCGGGACTTCAGCGCGGACGCCCCGGACCAGGTGTGGTGCGGCGACATGACCGAGATCGTCACCGGCGAGGGCAAGCTCTACCTCGCCACCGTCATCGACCTGTTCTCCCGCCGCCTGCTCGGCTACGCGATGGGAGAACGGCATGATGCCGAACTCGTCGTCGCGTCCCTGAACATGGCCGCGGCCACCCGCGGCGGCGACGTGAAAGGCGTGATCTTTCATAGCGACCGCGGCAGCGAGTACGTCTCCCGGCGCTTTCGGCGGGCCTGCCGCCGCCTGGGCGTGACCCAGTCCATGGGACGGGTCGGATTCAACTTCCCCTGCAGTCAGGGTCTCTACGCTACGAGGGGAAGGTCAGGAAGGCGTCGGGCGGCAAAAGCACGTCAGACGACGTCGTGGATGTTGTGCTCGGTGAGGTCGGACGCGTGCCGGGCGATGGCGCGGTAGTCGGCGTCGTCGTGGAGAACGGCCAAGCCGTGGTGGGCGGCGGTAGCGGCGATGAGGAGGTCCACCGCCGAGGCGCTGCGATGCTCCCCGGCCTGGGCCATGCGGTGTTGCACCGCGCTGATCCACCGTCCGGCGTGCTTCGGTACCGCCGCATCTGGATAGAGGTCGGAGAACATCTCCGCGATCTCGTCGTACTCGCGACGGTCTCGGGCGCTGTACAGGAACTCGGCGCGCTGCACGAAGCAGGACGCGACGGCCCCGGCGTCGATCGCTTCGTACCAGGCAGATTGCAGTTTCGGCTCGCGGAGCAGCCGGACCAGGCCGGACGTGTCGAGCAAGTAGATCACCGGCTGTGCTTCTCCGCCCTGTGCAGACGCTCGGCGTCCTCGACGGCACCCCACTCACGCGCACGCTCGAAGTGACGGCGGATGCGCGCCGCGCGTTCCTGCTGCTCGGCGTAGAAGTTCAGAGCGAGATTGACCGCCTCCTTCTTGGTCCGGACGTGAGCCAGAGCCATGGCGCGCTCCAGGGCGTCGTCGTCGATGTCGATCTGGGTCACGGACATACCGCGCCTCCCACACAATGTTGGTGATGTACATAGAAGAATACGTCACCAACATTTGCGGGTCCACCTGTCAGCTCCGGTGTATGCAGTCGCGACGGACCCTCCAGATCAGACCCACAGACGATGCGGTTCGGTCGGCGCAGGCGTTGCGCGCTGCACGGCCCGGCTACTGGTCCACCCCCATGCCCACAGCGTGCCCGTAAGAGCGGACAATCACGGTCAGCAGCGGTGCCACCAAGCACTCACGCCTGCAGCGACAGAACGAATCTGTGCAGTTCAGAAGCCATGTACCGGCCCGAGCGCCGTCGCTTCCCAAGCTGAGAGTGCGAGTTCGATTCTCGTCACCCGCTCCAGAATTTGCCCTCAGGTCAGCGGCCTGGGGGTTGTTTGTTGTCTAGTCCAATTCGAGGGTTCCGTGCCCTCCGTGTGCCCTAAGCCGGGGCCAGGCACCCCTGTGGACAGCAAGTCGCATACGCAAACTGCCGCCCGCCATCCGCCACCTGCGCGAAGCAAGACGTCCTGGACGCTCGGTGATGACCGAGGTGGAGGCAGTCAGGGATTCCGACAACCAGAAGGGCCAGGCGGCGAAAGCCGTCCAGGAGCGGCTCGGCGGCATGTCGGCGGTCCGGGACGGGACGGGACGAACGTCGGTCCACGATCGCGAGGCGTACCAGGATGATCGGCAGGAGAACGGCGTCGGACGGGAGTCCTTGCAGTTGAACCTGCGGGGCCGCCCGGCCGGGGGAGCTTCGGAGCCACGATGCCTGCGGGACAGCTCCAACCCTCGGCTGACGTCCTGACCACAGACGTGTCGCGTGCACAGCCCTGCTCCGGCAACCGAAAGGCTGCCGGAGCAGAACTCGACCTGTGCGGACCGGTCTTCGGAGCCGTTCGGTCAGCGGCCCGTGAGCCAGTCCACCAAGTCGTGGACGGCACGGCAGTAGGGGTCGTGGACGTCTTTCCCCAGGCGTTCCAACTCTCCCGGCAGAAGGACCGGCAGCGCGGCGTGCGCTGCCGTCACGCCGACGACGACTGAACCGTCCTCGTCTCGCAGAGGAAGGTCGGCACCGAACGGCGGCGCGTCCTCCGACTCGGGCGTGTCCAGGTACGGACGGTACGTCGCCTCGTCGAGAAGGAGGAACCCCCGCAGCCGTAGTTCTGCGGGCTCGTCCGGTTCCGGGAGGACGGCGAAGGCCGCGGCTGCGGCGTGCAGCGCGTCCGCCAGGTGGAAGCGTGGCTGCGCCATGAAGGTGTGGACGGCGGCGAACGCGTCGAGCACAGGGATCCCAAAGGCATCACTCGGCGCCTGCTCGACCTCGCGTTCGGAGCAGTCGGCCAGTGCGCCGCGAAGGGCAACCGCGAGGTCCCCCGCGGCGATGCTCCCGCCGTGCGTGTCCGTGAGCGGCAGATCGAAGACGACCGAGCTGTCCAGCCGCTGCCCGTCCCGTACGACGACGCGGCCGACATCGCCTCGTTGAGCCTCGTTGAGGGGACGTCACCACCCCGCGGACGAGCCGGACCTCCGGTCCGAGGGCGGACGCCGTGGCGCGGCCGAGCATTTCGTGCGCCAACTGCGCCTGCGGACCGGAAATCGAGGGTGGCCCGAGAACTCCTGAGCCGGCCTGGCCGCGGAACTGATCACGATCGTGCGGCAGGCCCCGTCTCCCCGGATCGGAGTCCCTGACGTGCGCGTGGCACGGGTATGGGCGGCACGCCTTCTACGACGGTGTTGCTGATGCTTCCGATCCCCTGCACGGTCATGGTGACCGTGTCTCCGGGAGTGAGCGGAGGTGGTTCCAGGATGCGGTGGCGGCCCCAGAGTTCGGCCAGGCAGCCGCCGTTGCCGCAGGTGCCGGAGCCCAGGACGTCGCCGGGGCGGACCCAGGTGCCGCGGGAGGCGTAGGCCGTCATCTCCTCGAAGGTCCAGGACATGTTGGCGAGACGGTCATGACCGACCGTCGCTCCGTTGACCGCGACGGTGAGGTGGAGGTCCAGGAAGCCGTCGGCCGTGCGGTGGGGTTCGAGTTCGTCCGCGGTGACCAGCCAGGGGCCGAGGGTGGTGGCGGAGTCCTTGCCCTTGGCCGGGCCCAGGCCGACTCTCATCTCGCGGCCCTGCAGGTCGCGGGCGGACCAGTCGTTGAGGATCGTGTAGCCGATGATGTGCTCGCGGGCCTGGTCCGGGCCGAGGTCGCGGCCGGCCCTGCCGATGACGGCGGCTACTTCCAGTTCGAAGTCGAAGCGCTCGCAGCCGGGCGGGACGTGTACGTCGTCGTGGGCGCCGAGCATCGCGTAGGGGTTGGTGAAGTAGAACGTGGGGGCCGCGTACCACTCTTCGGGGACGGTGTCGCCGTGGCCGCGCGCCATGCCTTCCACGTGACGTTCGAAGGTGACGAAGTCCCGCACCGTGGGCGGCTGGAGAGGAGGGAGCAGTCGTATGTCCGCCAGGGGCAGGGGGGATGTGCCGGCCAGGGCGTCCTCCGCCGCCGTGCGCAGGGTGTCCTCTCCCGCCTTGATGAACTCCAGGAGTTCCGCGGGGACTTCGAAGGGGTGGACCTTGTCGTCCACCACGACTCCCGACTGCCGTCGGCCGCCGTGCAGGAAGGTCGCGAACCTCATGACCGGCTCCCTTCCGGCCGGGCCGGGGCGGCGCCGCGCGGCCTGACGCCCAGGCTCACGGCGGCGATCACGGCGGCGGTCACGCAGGCTCCGGCGGTGAGCAGGAGGACATCGCCGTATCCGGCCGCCAGGGCCCGTTCGGTGAGTGGGGCGATCTTGACGCTGAGCGGACCCAGGTCGGCGGTGTGCAGCGCGAGCGGGCCGCCCGCGTCGAGTACGGCCGTGGCCGTGCCGTGTTCGGCGGGGGTGAGTGCCGCCGCGCCGAGGCTGTCGGTCAGTTGGTGGGTGGCCGTGGCGAGGGCGACGGCGCCGACGACCGCGGGACCGAGGGTCTGGCCGAGGTCGCGGACCAGGCTGGTGGTCGCGGCGGCCATGCCGGTGAGGTGGAGTGGTACGGCGTTGACGGCGGCGGCGGTGACAGCGGCGACGACGAGTCCGAAGCCGACGCCGCTGAGCACGAGCGGCCCCAGCAGGGCGGGTATCCCGGTCTCGTGCACCGGCACCGCGCGCAGCCACAGTTGGGCCGCGGCCAGTGAGACGAAGCCGGTGACCAGCATCGGGCCCGGGCCCACCCGCTGGAGCAGACGGACCAGCAGTGGCCAGATGAGCGGGGTGACGGATTGGATGATCAGGAACGACACCGCGACCCGCAGCGGGCTCTGGTGCTGGATGACACCGAGCCGGATGCTCAGGTCGTACGCGCCGCCCAGGAAACCGAACATGCCGATCACCGCCATGGCGGCCGAGGCCGAGAACGCGGGACTGCGGAACAGTTCCAGGCGCAGCATCGGTGACGTGCCGCGTGACTCCGCCGCGATGAACGCCCCCAGCATCACCGCGGCGACGACGAAGGAGCCGGCGACCGTCACCGACCCCCAGCCGTCGGTGGGGCCCTGGATGATGCCGTAGAGGAGGGCCAGCAGGGCGAGGGCGATGGTGATCTGCCCCGGCCAGTCCAGTGAGCGGCCTTCGGGTGCGCTCGATTCCGCGGCCAGCCGCCAGGCCACGGCCGCGGTGACGACCGCCAGGACGCCTGCGGCCGCGAACGCCCAGTGGAAGGAGGCGTGTTCGACGACCGCGCCGGAGAGCAGCGGAGCGATGAGGGCGCCCAGGGACAGCGCGGTGGTCCAGGAGGCGAGTCCCCGGGCGCGGGCCGCCGGTGTCGGGGTCCCGGCGGTGATCACGGCGAGGGAGGCGGGGAAGAGGGCCGCGGCGCCGATGCCGGACAGCGCCTGTCCGGTGATCAGCTGCGCCGGTGAGCCGGAAGTGGCGGAGACCAGATAGCCGACCGCCGCCAGGAGGGCGCCGCCCACCAGGAGTTTCTTACGGCCGTACAGGTCGCCCACGACACCGAAGGTCAGCGCCAGGACCGCGGCGGGGACGAGGAACGCGTCGGTGATCCAGGTGAGTTCCGCACCGGAGGTCCCCAGGGAGCGCTGGATGACGCCGTTGATCGCGGCGGGCAGGACGAGGCCGATCTGGGCGAGGCAGACCGCCAGGCATCCGGCGACGATGGTGCCCGGGTGCGGGACGGCCGGCGTGCCGGACGGGTCGGCGGGTGGGCCGGAGGGTGCGGCGGGTGGGTCGTAGGCGGGGCTGGAGACCATGTCTCCTCCTTCGTGGGTGCGGGTCATGGCCGGCGGGGAGGGGTGCGGCGACGGAGCCGGCAGTCGAGGGGGGCCGTCAGTCGGTGGGGGCCGTCAGTCGGTGGGGGCCGGCGCGGTGGACGCGGCTCAGGGGCAGGCGAGGCAGGCCATGCGGCCGAAGAGCTGGGGGCCGTCGAGCGGGGGCAGGCCGGGGTCGAGTTGGCGGTAGACGGTGTAGACGTTGACCGCGAGGCGTTCGCTCTCCTCCAGGCCGGCGAAGGGACCGAGGCGGATGTCCCGGGCCGCGTCCGCGGCCGGCATCCCGGCGGTGAACCGGGCGGTGGCCTCTTCATGGACGTACGACAGGTAGTCGCGGACGGCCCGGACGGCCTTCTTGGTGGTGACCGGGCCGTGTCCGGGCACGACGGTGTCCACGTCGAGGCTCAGCAGCAGGTCGCAGGCGGCCAGGCCGCACGCGAACGGGCCGTGCCAGACGAGGGGGGTGGAGCCGGCGAAGACGATGTCACCGGTGTAGACGGTCCGGGCGCCCGGGACGTGGACGATCGTGTCTCCGGCGCTGTGCGCGGGGCCCGCGTCGATCAGCCGGACCTCCGTCCCCCCGATGTCCAGGACCGTCTCGCCGTCGAACACCCGGTTCGGGAGGACGGGTCGGACGTCGCGATGGTCGAAGCGAGCGAAGATCCGGCGGGCGTACCGTCCGGCGTCGCTGTCCTCGGCCAGCAGCGCCCGCACCTCGTCCGGGCCCGCCTGCCGCATGTCGGTAAGGGATCCGCGGGCCGCGATGATCTCGGCGTCGGCCACGAGCTGGTTGCCGAACCAGTGGTCGCCGTTGCCGTGGGTGTTGACCACGGTCGAGATGGGCGCGGTGCCGGTCAGCGGTGCCAGTCCGTCCAGCATGGCCCGGGTCAGACGCAGGTCGAAGAGGGTGTCGACGAGCAGGGACTCGCCCCGGCCGGCGACCAGCCCGGCGTTGCTCATGCCCCAGCCGCCGGCGCTCGGGATCCACGCATGACAACCACGGCCCAGGTCGACCGGGCGCACGGGGGAAACCAGGGAAGCCACGTTGCCTCCAGTTCGAGTCCGTCAATGGACCGGAAATCAATGGACTGGAGTCCATCAATGGACTGCAATCTAAATACGAGGGCTCCGGCGGTCAAGACTCCTGCACGCCTGTGCTGTACTGAGCGCCATGAAGATCCCGGAGGCGGGAGCCACACCCGCGGCGGACGCTCGGCCCGCCGGACGTCGCGAGCGCAAGCGCCGGCAGGTGCGCGACCAGCTCTACGCCGCCGCGCTGGACCTGTTCGTCTCCCAGGGCTACGAGACGACGACCATGGAGCAGATCGCGGAGACCGCCGACGTCGCCCGGGCCACGGTCTTCAACCACTTCTCCCAGAAGGTCGGCTTCCTGGAGGAGTGGGGCGCCCGCCGCCGGGCGCGCGTCGCGGAGATACTCGGCTCGTCCCCGGCGCAGGACCTGTCGGTCGGCGACCGGCTGCGCCGCTACCTCCGGGAGATGGCCGAGCTCAACATCGCCTCCCGGGCGGAGACCACCATCCTGATGGACGCCGCGGCCCGGGTCGGCAGCCTCCTGCACGACCCGTCCCTCGAAATCGAACTGGCGAAGATCGTCGAGCAGGGGCGGCAGCGCGGCGAGCTCCGGACAGGCGTCGACGCCGAACAGATCGGCGCCATGCTGGCCGCCTGCTATTTCTCCACGATCCTGCGCTGGATCCGGGCGGAGCCCGCTCCGTTCGACCTGCGCGACCGCCTTGACGGCGCCCTCGACGTCATCCTGCTCGGCATGCTCGCCCGGGAAGGGAAGGGCGCGCCTTCCAGCCGCTGAGCCGGGCCCACCGCCACCGGATGATGCGCCGGGTCGAAACAGACCTGCTGCCGGCGGGCGGTCGTCATACGGCTGTCATACGGCCCGGAAGCGGGCAAGTGGCACCGGCCGCACGGCCGACCGCTCTTTTTACGAACGGCTTGCCCGAAAGACGTGCGAACAGCGAGGCCGCTGGGGCGATGTCAGACCCCTGCGGAATCATGACGCCCGGAAGTCCGGTCGACCCTGTCGGAGGGGCACGTGGTGAACGCCGGCCTGATACGGGACCTCGGCACGCCGGACCGGTACGAGGCGGCAGCGGACGCGTTGGTCACCCTCGGCGCCGACGGGGTGGAGGAGTTGGTGCGGGAGGTGATGGACGCGGAGTCCCCGGTGGACTGGTTGCCGGTCGCCTCCGTACTCGGGCGGATCGGGGACGCGGGGTTCGACGGTCTACTCCGGGGGCTCGTCTCCGCGTCCACCGATGAGTCCCGTAAGCGGGTCGGTTTCGCGTTCTCCCAACTCGGAGTGGCCGTTCTCGGCCGTTACACCGCGGCCCTCGCCCACCCCGTGCCGCTCGTGCGCCGACTGGCCGTCCGGGGGATCGAGCACTGCGGCGAGGCCGGCCGGTCCGCCGCCGTCCTGCTGCCGCTGCTCGGCGACCCGGACCAGGAGGTCGCCCGGCAGGCCCAGGACACCCTGATCCGCACCGGCGAGCACGTGATTCCACTGCTCCGGCGCGTCCGGAAACAGGGGCCGGGCCGGCAGCGGGCGCGGGCGTTGACCGTACTCGCCGAACTCGGTGGCGAACCGGCTCTGTCGCCCGCCGACACCGCCGCGATCGAGCGACTCATCCGCATCAAGCTCCCGGACGACCGGCCCGAACCGCTGTGGGCCTGCTGGAACTTCTGGATGGCCGTCCCCGGCGGGGACCAGGCCGGGATCATGCGCACCCTCGGCCTGACCGACCCACGACCCGTGACCTTCGCGCTCGGCAACGACATCGTCGACGCCGACGGCCACGGCTGCGACACGGACGAACACACCGGCTACGAGCGGGTCTTCGTCACCCCCGAACTCGCCGGCTGGACCCTCGTCCTCGGCGCCTGGTGCGACCCGCACGGCCAGGAGCGCCGCGAGGACGTGCTGCGCCTGTGCACCGAGCTGAGTGCCCGCTACGGCCGGGCCCAGGCGTACTACTACGGCGGCCAGGGCGACGGCTCCGCCTGGCTCGTCGCCGAGCACGGCACGGTGATCCGGCGTTACGCCGAAACCGGCGAGGCGGAGGACGAGTTGCTGACCCTCGGCGAGCCGCTGCCGTACGAACGAACACGCCGTACGGAACTGGGTCTGCACCCCGACTGGGACGCCGCGCAGGAGAGCGAGGACGACGAGAACGAGTGGCGCTGGACCGCGCACGACCTCGCCCCGGACATCGCCCGCTCCCTCGGCACCCCAAGCCCTCTCGACCTCACCGCCGACACACCGTCACGCGGCACCGGCGTCATCGCCCTGACTCCGTACGGCGTCGCCCACGGCGTACCGGCGGGCGCGTACCGTGTCTGAGTCGCGGTGGCAGGGATCGCCGATGCTCCGTAGTCGACAAGTTCGCCGATCATCGACAGCGGTACGAACCCGTGCTCCCCTCGGTCTCCGTCGAAGTCGCGGTAGACGACGTAGTGGATGGTGTGGCCGGAGCGGAGTAGCACGCTGAACATCGGTCATTCCTGCTCGGCGGAGAGCACACGATGGATCTCCGTGGCCGTGTCCCAGGGGATCTCCAACACGCGAGGATGACGGCACGAGGGACCGACACCACCGGGGCGCGAGGGTCGCCCCGCTCCGTCTCGGTTCCCGTCTCGGTTCCCGTCTCATTTGTCGCCGTTCACGACCGTTCAGACGAGACTCGTCATGGGCGGATCGGAGGCAGCTTCCGGCGCTTCCGGCCGCCGTGACCGTCAGGGACCGTTATCAACTGCCCTACTCCGAGGGTCAGTGCACCCCAGCCCGCGAGGGTGCCGGCGTGCCTGCGGCGTTGCCGCCAGACGAACCACATGCCAAGAGCCAGGCAGATGGCACCACCGGCCCCGAGAGTCACCGCATTGAGCATTCCCGCCTCCGGACGGAAGCGTACCGATCCAGGAGGTGTGAGGAGCCGGTGAGTTGACGGCAACGACGGCAACGACGGCAACAGACTGAAGCCGCGAGCGTCAGCGATCAGCTGACAGGCTGCCGGAGTCAGTGCCCCGCCTGGTCAGGTGCTCGCACGACGGACCCGGACGGAACAAGCCGCGCGTCCAGGCAGGTCGGGGAACTCGCACATGTCGGCCGCAGCGTTCGAGGCACCCCCGTGGCCCATCACGAGGCTCCCCACACGATGTAGCCCTTGAGGCTGTCGAGTTTCTGGAAGGGGCCGGGGGACCGAGGTATTTCAAAGCGCCAGTCTCCGCCGGATCCGCCCTGCCACTGCACGGTGGCGGTATTGGCCTGAATAAGGGCACCTCCGGCTTGCCGGTAGGCGACGGAGATGACGGCACGCTGATCGGAGTAGCTGTCGAAGCGAAACCCGGCCGGTTGCAGCATCGTGCCGGGTTCGGGCGAGGAGGGCTTGCCTGCCTCGGCTTCGCGCCTGGTGCGCGCACTCACGTAGCCCTCTCGGCCCTCGCCGTAGGTTTGCGCTGCCACTACAGCCTTCCACTGCGGCGACAGCGGAAAGCGGGTGCCGATCTGGAAGGCGGCGAGAAGCGCACCGGCGGAGTTGTGCGCGTAGCAGCGCGCGATGTCCCCGGCGGTCCTCTTCGGCCCCAGGGTGGGAGACGTAGGTACGGCGACGGTGCGGAACATCTGCCAGGAGACCCCCTCGGGCGGGGTCGCGAGACCGACTCGCCGGCCGGAGGCGTGTGTTGTCGGGCAGCTCTTCTCACTTCCCGTGGACGCTGCACCAGTTGTGGCTGTTGCCGGCGGCTTGTCCGCTGCAACTGGTGCGGACTGGCAGCCGGCGGCCGCCGCTGTGGCGAGGAGTGTGAACGTCAGCCGCGCCATGGTGCGGTGTCGTGAGAGAGCCACGGTCGTTGCGTCTCCGGTTTTCGGGGCCGATGTCGTCAGGAGCGCGGGGTTCAGCCGTCGCCGATGATGCCGTACTTCTCCGCGAGTCCGACCCCCATGGCGGTCACAAGCAGGAACGCAGAGGCGGGCAAAAAGTCTGTACCCCGCACACTAAGGTGTCGTGTTCATGCCGCGCACCTATGGGGGGGGGGAGTTGATGCGGCGAACCACGGCAGCCGCGAGTGTCGAGAGTGTCGTCACCATGCTCGTGCCGCTTCTCCTGGCCGGCGCTTCCATGGTGTCGGCCGCGGCGAATGGCTCGCTCACCGTCAGGACCTCGGACCGGAGCGGCAAGCCGGTCTACGCCCAGGTGGCGGTCTACAACACGAGGACGAACGACTTCCGCTTCATCGACGGCAACAAGAAGACATCGCTGCCCGACGGCAGTTACGAACTCGCCACCTCCTTCACCGGCGGCAACGGCGAGGACGGCGTCGGCGGCGGCCGCAGCGTGAAGGTCTCCGGGGCCACGACGACCACGTTCGACGCCCGAAAGGGCCGTCCGGTCAAGGTCTCGATCAGTCCCGCCCCGGGCAGCGGATACGACCGCACGGCAGCGCGGCCGTCTGCACCACCGACAACAGCCCGGCGACCATGAGCATGTCGGCCGCACCGGGCGACCTGTACGTCATCCCGAACAGCAGCAAGGCGTACGAGCTGGCCTACGGCACCACGTACGAACCGCGGTCGACGACCGGCGGCGACTTCTGACTGGCCTCCGCCACGCACAGCCGCAGCGTCCCGGCCGGGGTGTCCGCGGCACTCAGGAAGTCGGGGCTGACCACCCTCAAGGTGTACGCGCGTTCCGGTCCCGACAGCGGACAGTCGCGGTTCTCGTTCAACGGCGAGCCGGCCAGCGGATACGACTGCTCGTCGTCCATGGACATCCTCGACTTCCAGCGCGCCGTACACCTGGTACCACCAGCTGTACTTCGGGAGCGGCACCCGTTCGCCGACCCCACGCTCACGGCGGGCGGGGTCCTGGCCTCCGGCACGGTGAAGCTGACGCACGCGGGCAGGACGCTCTACTCGCACAAGTACAGCCCCTCGCAGGAGATCGGCGCGCAGCCGCGGATCCCGGGGCCGGGCTGGTACACGATCACCGAAACCGGTCACCGCGACCATCTGCCGGCCGGCTCGCTGTCGACCTCCTCCAGCCTCTCCCTGCACTTCTACGCCGACGCGGGCAAGAACCAGCAGATCCGTGCCTACATCACGCGGTTCTCGCCCGAGGCACTGAACTCCAGGAACCAGGCGGCCGCCGGGTCGACCACGACCGTCGACCCGGGCATGCAGCGCAACGGCACGGGCGACAGCACGAGAGGCCGACTCTCGGACAGCGTGAAGTCCGTACGTGCCTGATACACCACCGACAACGGCTCCACCTGGCACGCCGTCACCACGAAGCTGTCCGGCGCCAAGTGGACCACCGCCGTCCACAACCCGGCCGCCTCCGGCCGCGTCGGCCTGCGCTCGACCGTCACCGACACCCACGGCGACAGTTCGACGACCACGGTGTACAACGCGTACGCCGTGGGCTGAGGACAGCACGGTTCGTCGTCCATCACCTTTCGAGTGATGGACGACGAACCGTCCAGGAGTTATTGCTTTGTACTAGGCACAGCAGACCGGGGCAGCCTCATCGGGTGTGAATCCCGTGGAGGAGGTCTGCCAGATGGGCCCACCGGGGCAGTCGTCAGTGAAACCGCCCTGGGGGCCTTTGACACCCGGAGTTCCGGTGGGGCTGATGACGATGTCGAGGTCAAACTCCGAGAGATCGGCATCGAGGGTCGAAAGAGTTGCAACAGTCACGGTCTTACCTTTCCATGGAATAACTGTTCAGGCGGGGGATGAGGCTTTTCTGCACTACCCTCCGGGATTCACTTCCTCCCTTTGTTTTCAGTGGATTAGGTCCCGCATGATGTCGACGTCCGATGACTGGCCGGCCACCAACTCTCTATAGGCAGAACATCGGCCCATGAGTGTCGGATGATCTGCCGTGTCGACTACGCTCCCATTCCCCATCACGACAACGTGATGGGCATGCTGGACAGTCGAGAGTCGGTGTGCGACCACAATTACGGTGCGCTTCACCGACAGGTCGTCAACTATGGCGCGAAAGAGCTTCTCATTCATCCCGTCCAGCTGACTGGTCGGCTCGTCAAGCATCACGATCTGCGCATCCGAGACCATTGCACGAGCCAGCGCCAATCGTTGACGTTGCCCACCGGACAGGTCTGCTTCCCGGCCGATGACGGTATCGAGTCCGGAGGGAAGGGCTCTTATCACGCTGGACAGGCCGACTGCGTCAAGGGCGGCAAGTATGTCGTCGTCCGGCATGTCGGGAGGACCACCCAACAGGACATTTTCTCGAACGGTGGCCTCCAGCAACGTGAATGCCTGGTCGATATAGGCCACGTTGGTTCGAAGTGCACTGAGTGGCCATTCTTCGATGGCATGCCCCAGAACTTCGATCCGTCCTGCATCCGGCCGATAAAGACGGTCGACAAGCGCGAGCAATGTGCTTTTCCCTGCGCCCGAAGGGCCCACGACAGCCGTGAGTCCTATCCTGGGGATGGAGAAGGTCACATCTCGCAGGGCTTGATCGCTTGCTCCGGGGTAGGAATGAAAGACGGAATTGAAAGACACTGCAGGAGCATCCACAAGCGGGCCGGGAGCGGGACGCTGAACAGCCACATCTTCTTCTCCCGGCATGCCAAGCAATTGTTCACACCGCTCCCTGGCGGCGCGACCCGCCTGGAGTCTGGTGAGTGAGCCGGCCAGTGTCGTAGCAGGGCCGAAGGCTTGGAAAACATAGATCAGGAACGCGCCGAAGGAGGCGACAGTCAGTTGGTGATCCCCAAGGCGATATCCCCCCACCAGGATGACGGCGACCATGGCGATCTGATTCCCGAGCGCTATCGACGCGGGGATGAGTGCTTCAAGCCGGTTTCCCTTCAGGGCGAGGACTCGGAGTTCGTCGGCATCCGCGTTGATCTTATTGAAAATGAGCGCTTCCGCCCGGAACGCCTTGATCGCCGTGAGGGCACCCAGGTGGGCAGTTATTTTGTGAGTTAGTTTACCTACGGCTGCCTGCTGCCCGGAGAAGTTCGCTTTCACCCGGCGCAGCACAGTGAAGATGACTCCGAGAGCAACGGCCATGGAGGTCGCGGTGACCAGCGTGAGAACCCAGTCCAGCCATGCCATGACCACTACGGACCCGAGCAAGGCAGCACCTGCCACGGGTATTTGAGCCATGACGTCGGTGATATGGCGAAGCTGAGACACGTCGAAGGTAATACGGGAAGAGACAGTTCCCGTGCCCTCCGTGGCGATGTTCGACAAAGGCAGACGGAGTGCGTGTTGGACGAGCCGACCGCGCAGTTTGAGTACTACTAGTTCCCCGGAACGCGTGACGAGGTAGCCCGATACCGCTTGAGCGCAGGATCCCGCGACGACCAGAAGGCACATCGACACAACGGGCATGACGACCGAACGACCGTCGGCAAATCCATTGATGATGTTCCGGACGAACAGAGGCACTGACAACGTGGCAGCAGCTGCGATCAGCGCCAGAAGTATTCCCAGAGAGAACTGCCACGCGTGGGACCTCAGCTCATGCCAGATGAGAATGCGTGTGGTTCGAGAAGGAGGATGTGACACGACGGGTTCTCTCTCCGCTGACGTTGTTCCACAGTGGGGCCTTGAAGAGGACGTGAATCGAGCAGCCGGTCAGTCCACGGGGGAAAGGTAGGGAATGACTGACAGCAGTCCGAGATCGTGCGGCAGAAGAGCGGCGAGCCACGCATCGCGCTGAGTCCCGTCCTGTGTCAAGCGGCCACGCAAAGTGCCCTCAAGCTGAAATCCAGCCTTCAGTACCATTGCCATGGAAGCATCGTTTCCGACTTCTCCCACGCCCTCGATGCGAACCAGCCCCAGGTCACTGAAAGCCCATCTGCACACCTCACGGACGGCCTCAGTCGTGTAGCCCTTGCCGCGCTGTTCTTTTACGGTCCAGCAGCCGATATAGGCCATGGACTCGCTTCGCCCGACTGTGCTGACCCCGAAGATGCCGAAACAGCCCACCAGATCACCGGAATTCTTGGTGCGCACTCCGAAGACGTAGTGATGGTCGGCTTTCCAGCCGCCCTCGCACGTGTTCAGCACGAAGTTACGCGCCTGCTCAAGATTTCCGGGCACAGGAACAGTGGTCCAGCGCCTGATCTCCGGATCCGCCCAGGCTGCCACGATGGCATCCAGGTCGGCCAGTTGCACCTGACCCAGTATCAGGTTCTCGGTCTTCAGTGTTACCGGCTTCATTTCGCATTCCCTCAACGGTCTCGAATTCGCTTAGGTCAGGGGTAGGGAAATCGGCTAGCGAACCAGCAGAGCCGCGTCCCAGGGGATGGCTTCCTCTGCCGGGTTGGCGTAGCTCTCCAGAGCTATAGCGATTCCTGCAGATCCCTCCAGGAACCCGGGGTAATCGGCGCCTTCCGAATGATTGACCACCTGGGAACGAAACCCGAAGGGGAACCGCTCCTCAAAGGTTTCCACAAGGATCTCCGCGATCGTTTCCTGAAGCTTTCGGGCACCCGACACCGAGCCGTCCTGCATGAGAAGACCCGTGAGGTGGAGCGCACCGGCCCAGCCGTGACAGAGGCCGTTGTCGGTGATGTGCCACGATGAGACAGGCGATCCGATCAGCCCTGTCGTCGCGTCCAGTGCCAGGTCGCGCCAATCGTCCCTCGCGAAATTCTGGGCAGCGATCTGGAGAGCCCTGGCCGTCCCCGGGACGCCATAGCACCAGGAAGCGTGGGTGCGAGCAGCCACCGGAGTTCTCCTCTCCCACTGGTCACGGGAGAAGTACCGCGGCCAAAAGGATCCGAACTCGTCACACAGGGTAATTTCCGAATAGAGACAGACAATCCGCTCGGCCGCATCGAGCTGTCCCGGAACCTCGTGTCCCGCCGCGCGCGCCAGCGCGAACAAGGACAGGGGGCCGGCAATGCCATGTGCCAGTCCGAGGTTGAGATGCCCTCGTGCCAACAGATCCTGATCCGACGTGGAGTAAGAAGGAGGAGAGGGGGACCAGAAGCTGGGCCGATGCGAGTTCAGATCTTCTGACATGCGCACCAGACATCGCAGGATTCCATGCAGGTCCTCCGCGAGTTCATCCGCTCTGAGCAGCATGTATCTGCCTACTCCAGCGAGGCCGCTGATCACGTCGAAGCGCCAGACCTCGCCACTTGGTTCCGCCGCGATCCAATCGCACATGGCCGTCGCTCGCGCGCAAATCTCACGGTCAAGTGTCTTCAAGGCCTTCTGGTACCCGCCGGTGAGCCGACGTGCCATCTCCAGCGAGAATGCGAGGCCACAGAGATCGCCCATCAGTCCGAAGTCGACCGCTCGCTTTTCTCTGAGCGCGTCGACGGATCGCTGAAGGTACTGATGCGCTATCGCCATGCTGCCGCTGTCCCTGTGCGCACGGCCGATAAAAAGGAGTGCGATACCAGGGTATCCACGGGCAAGTGACACGGGAGACCAATTCAAATGTACAGAACTCGGAGCGCCGACCAGTCCGGTGTTCATGGTCACTTGATCGGGCGATGACAGCCTGTCGGCAAGCAGGTCGGCCACGTCGAGTGCGGCTCTCTGGCTCGGCGAGGTTCCTTGAGGAAAGGTTCCCGTGGCGGAATCAGTTTGCATACTTGGCTCGACTCCCATGAAGTCTTGCCACATGACCGAGCAGAGTCAGACACTTCTTTTCGTTCTGGACATCTGCACCCATCAACCGGTTGTGCTGCATATGCAGCAGACCACCGAGCGCAACGTCCCGGCGGCGTCTTCCCACCTCGCTCATCGGCTGCCGGCAAAGCAGCGATCCAAGCTCCCGTGCATGCGAAGACTCCTGCCAGAGTTGCCGGATCCCTTCAATACCTGTGGCGTTTTCGAGCAGCTGGGGTGCCTGCCCGGGCACGGAGATCGCTGCCGCGTCCGCGATCTCATTCCTCGTCACCAACCCGCTCGTATCCCTCGGCAGGAATCCCCCGGCCCACTCCGCCCATTTCCATGGGCCCAGGGAATCCAAGAGCGCAGCATGGTTCGCGACCAGAAGGATATTTCTGTCCACGGTAACCTGTCCGGCATTCATACGAGCCAGCTCGGCCAGCACGATCCGACTGTCGATACAGAACACCTGCTCGGCAAGGGGCAGTGCCTCGGCTCCCCCGTAGCGTCCCGTCTCCGGTTCATATTCACAATGAGTAAAACCTCGGGCCAGGCCCGTTTCCCTGAGCCGACGCATGCACGCAAGGAGTGGCTCCCATACGCGGTCCCGCAGTTCCGGTGAAGCAACGTGCAGGCGCAGGCGTATATGCGGTTCCGGCGCGTAGTATCGAATGAAGAACCAGTTGTCGATACTTTCGGCTATATTTTGGAGCAATTGCTCGAACTCGGCGAGGATGCGATCGTGCACCTCCGGCACGGCAGATATCTGCAAAAAAATCCACTCACTGTCGAGCGGGTGCGTGTGTTCTTCCGATCGTTCGATGTCGGCCAGCTCCGCGAGAGTGCCGCGGCGGGAATCCTTATTCACGATCAGCGGAAAGATGAGTTCGTTGCTGCGACCGTCCGACCATCCGTACGACCCGATATTCCTCGGGTCCTCGGTGATCGTCAGGTTATTCTTGGTCATATTCCGGCGCAGTATTTCCCGGTGGAATCTCTGGCCGAGGTCGAGGTCGTAGGACTGGTCCCGTACGGATACACGCACATGCTCGGTCACTTCCAAGTCGTGACGCCACTCGGCCACAGCCGCTTCCCATGCCGCGGGATCCGAGGCGGACGCGATCATCCTCTGGCTGGGACGCCAGGTGAGCAGCGAGGCAACGACCCTGCCGATCGTCACGCGGGGCAGGACGGGGTGCGATTTGTACTGACCCCACTTCCACGGCTGCCATATCTTTCGCTCGGACGCGTACCGGAGTTCGGACAGGAAACGAGCCAGGTTGGGTGCCTCGGTATCAAGCCTGAGCATGTGAGGGACCACCGGAATCACCTCCTGGCCGGTTTTCTCCCAGAGCAGGCGAAGGCCCCGCCGATCCGCGACCAGGAAGAGTTCACGCCAGTCGATGCTGTTGCGCGTGTCTCTTGGGAATCGACCGATCGGTATCTCGTACGGGACGAGTTGAGGAACTTGTGCGACGTTCTGCATGCGCGGCGTACGAGGCTGGAAGGTGACTTGCGCGGAGATGACACCGTCGTGACTGCGGTCGACGAGGGACGTCACCTCATCCTCGATCTCCAGCATGCGTGCGAAGCGTCCCATGGTGGCGCCGGCACTGGGTGCTCCCACCATGGGAGAAGTCACCAGGTGAAAGTCGCCGGAGCTGAGCCTGTGCGCGCTGCTCGCCATGAGCTGGAAGCAGAGTTCCAGCGAGTGCGGGAGCACGGAATCGGAGTCGTCGTCCGCGAGCATATTGATGATGTCCTCATCAACCACCAGCTCACGTCGCGGGTCTCTGAGTGCTCCGTGCACCAGTTCACCGATCTTGACCAGCCGTGCCTCTTCGGTGACTTTCCGTCCGGCGTGATTCTGTTGGGGGATACGAGTGCTGTGACTTACTCTCGGGTTCAAATATCCACGAGGAAAACCGAGACCGGCATGAGCGTCCACGACCCGAGGGAGCGGAACGGCACAGTCCAGGCCGTACTTCTCGACAAACGCCTCATGGTATTCGCGCATGGCTGATGGCGAGTCATGCGGTACAGATATTTTCCACATCGTGGCCGCGTACGACTCGACTTCACTCACCACCGTCCGTGGCAGGGTGATCTCTGCATTCAGCCGCAGGTCGACCTGTGCCGCTTCGCGAGGAAGGGAAACGGGGACCGCAGCGGCCCGCGTCTTCAATTCTTCCCACTTGTCAAGCCCGCGCCCGGCCGGTTCCTTCTCATATGCTTCGAATGCATCTTGAAGAGGGCTCAAGCTGTGAGCAATCGGGGATCCGGATTCTTGGATCTCCATTGCGTCTCCGACTGAACCCTCATCAATGTCCTGCGCATCGAACGAGGTGAGCAGAACTTGACTGCGGATCAATTCATTGAGTGCGGAATCAATAGTGAGTTCATCGACGTCGGTGAATTCTGCCGAAAGCTTCTGGAGAAGCGCTACATATCCGATGGGGCGGCGGGCATTCTCCTCCACCGCAGAGATTACTTTCGTGTAGCGCATCGACAGTTCGTTGCCGGTTGTCCGACCGGTCTCGGCTCCTTCGTGCCCCGTGTTCCCGACGACGAACGGTACGATCAGACGTCCGCCTCGCACGAAGCAGAGGTTGTTCATGACGACGTCGGTCTGCCGACGTATCTCGCGCTCGGCAAGCAGAGCCTGCTGCAGAGCGCGATACCAACCGGCATCGGGGCGTACGGTTTTCGTGTCCGATCCGAAGGAGAACACGCTTGCGGAGTCGCCCATGGAAGCCCGCATGATGCCGGCGTTCAAACCGAAGGGTGTCGGTCTGCCGGTGATACGCAGCACGTACCTAGTGAGCGACACGGCGGCGCTCATCAGCCGTCGCGGGCTCACTTCTTCCCCACGGTCGATCTTGTTCAAAGTCAGGGACAGCGATGCGCTGGACACCGCGACCGCCTCACGGATGACCGGGTCCCGTACCAGTGACTTGATGTAATTCACGATGTCTGTGGACGAGGTGTTTTCAGCGGAGTAAGGAAGTTTTTCGTTGCCCAGCTGCCCTCTCGACAGTGCAGCCATCCTGACGAGAATGGGTTCTGAACCTCGAAAGTCCATAGCCTGCGTCAACGTTTTCTCCTTACCTCATGCCGCCGGAAGAACGGACGGTTCGTCGCCCGGATGCCGGACGACGAACCGTCGTAGATCTACATTCCTGCTAGGCGCAGCAGATCGGCTGGGCCTCGTCAGGCGTGAATGCGGAGCCCCCAGAGGTGTTCCCTGCGGGAGTACAGTTCACGTTGGTGAAGCCGCCCTCGGGGTCCTGGCGGTCCCCGGTTCCGGTCTGAATGATGGCGATGTCCAGGTCGAACTCCGAGAGTTCGGTGTCGAAGACCGGGAGGGTTGCAGTAGTCATTGACTCAGATCCTTTCCTTGGAATCCCAGCAGTGGAATCCCAGCAGTGGGCAACTGTGATGTCTTGCCTCTGCACGGTAAATCTGCGCGCCCCACCGTTCGCAGGAGAGTGTGCAAGTTTGCCGAGACGGGCAACACAAGCGACCAGGGGCATGACGGTTTTGAATCGAAATGACTATCGAGGCAATGGGGACACACCCGCCGGAATGTGCCGCGATTCATTCGAAATCGCTCACGCCCCACGGCTCATGCACCAACTGTGCGGCCAATCAGTGGCACTGAGCTATTTCAGTGTCGACGCTCCAGTGATGGCAGCCGCGACCACTGACGTCATTCGATTCGGGCCGCACCGGACCCGTCAGAAGATCCGTCAGGAATTCGGCCGGGCCGCACCCGGCTCGGTCGATGCACTGGCCGCGGGCAATATGCGGTTGACGGTGCACCGGATCACCGGCAGTTCCCCGTTGTGCGGACTTCTGACGGATGTGGTCAATCGCAACTCATGAAACCTCCGTTCCCTGTCGCTTGATCAACCATGCGTGACATAGGCCGAGCACAGGAAGCCCCAGCATGTGCACATGCCTAATGCTGAGGGGGATAAAGGGTGCACACAGGCTGCCATGGGGATGTCTTGTCAGGCGCGATGCTCTTCGTCGCCGCGGAGGCGACCGCCGCGCACGCCTGCACCACGGTGCGACTACCTGGGTGCCACCGCCACGGCCACCGATGCCGCCCTCCCTCACCGGACCGCCCGCACTTGTCGCCGACAGGGCAACTGCCCATGCCCACAGGGGGATTCCCACAAGGCAGCCAGGTCAGAATCCCCGAGGCGGAGCCGTGGTGCCGCGGGTGACGAGGTGGGGTGTGACGACGACCTCCGTGTCGTCCAGCCCCTTGCCCTCCAGCCGTGCGACGGCCCGGTCCACCGCCGAGCGGGCGATGCGGGGGACTTCCTGTCCCACGGTGGTGAGGTCGATGTGGGTCAGCCGGGCGAGGTGGCTGTCGTCGAAGCCGGCGTTGGTCGTTCATGAAGTATCCGACGTAGTCCTTGTCGGTGATCTGGCCGCCGCACAAGCGGGCCAGGAGCGGTTCGATCGCGGGTGGTGTGTCATTCATGGGGCGGGCTCCTCTTCCGGGTCGGGGTCTGCGTCCTGACGTGCCGATGACAGGGCCAGCATGCGGGCGGCCGAATCCAGCAGGGTCTCGTACGTGATCACTTCTATGCGCGACTGGTGTGTGTTGTAGGTCCGCAGCGTCTCCGCGATCTCCTGGGACGTGACGCCTCCGGTCACGTACCGCGGGTGTCCGATCACGACCGTCGCCGACGCCCGGCGGATGTCGACTCCGTGTTCGGCCAGGATGCCCGGGCGGTTCTCGTCCATGGCCCGGAGGTAGTTCTGCGCCTGGGGGACCGCTCGGTGCGCCGGGGCGCCCAGCATGAGGTGGCCGGAGCGTCGTATGACCAGGTCCTTGATGTTGGCGCGCTTGAGTTCCACCACGTGGAGGGAGCCGTCGCCGCGCAGGAGAGGGATGTCGAGGATGGTGTCCGAGGTGTACTGCCGGCGTGCCAGCTCAGCCACGTAGCCCCGCCGAAGATCCACTCCTGGTTCTTCAGACAGGCGTGGAGGGTGCTCTCGGAGCTGTCCGGTGCCTCCACCGCGGCACGCAGGGCAGCCAAGCCGACCTGCCTGGCCCTCGGTTCGAGCAACTGGGCCAGCATGCCCGCATCGACATCGGCCAGGATGTCGCTCATCATCCGTGCGGCCTCGGCGGAGGCGGGCCGAGGCAGGCTGCGGAGAACCATTTCCATGTGCCGTATTCCTGGAGTCGCCTCGCCTCCTTGGCGGAGAGCCGGATCCCTCCTTCCCCGTCCCCGAGGCTCAGGTAGTCGACGGACTGGGCTATGCCGCGGAACAGGTCACGGGCGTCGGCGGCGCTTGCGTCGGGCTTGTCACGGCACAGGACGTCCAGAGCGGCGACCGCCCTGTCGGCCCCCAGGGCGGCCATCCTCCGCATGTGCTCCTCGCCGCGCTGCCGAGCTTCGTCGTCGTAGTGGTGCTCCAGGATGTCGAGGAACAGCTCACCACCGGCATAGGCCGCGACGCGTTGAAGACGCTGGGCCAATGCGAAGTCTCCCTGGAGGATGGGCTCTTGGGCCACATCCTCCAAGGCGTTCACCAGGGGTCTGCCCTTGCCGTATGTCCCGCCAAGGCCGCCCATGATGTCCAGCACCGCGTCGACGCGCTCCCGGACGCGCGCATCCTCAGTGAGTTCCCGTGCCGTCCGGACCATTTTCCACAGCGTGAAGCCGGATCGAAATGTCGTCACGCGGGCACACTAGGGCCGGGCACTGACAACCACGCTTGGCAGCAGTCCCGGGTGGTCCCTGGCCTGCGCCGCTCCCGAGAGCCTGCATCAGAGCTCTTCGAACCCGAGCAGGCTCGTGATGGCCTCGCACGTTTCCTCGAACCGGGCTCGCGGAGCACGTGCGGCGGCACTCACCATCGCAGCGCGCTTTCGAGCGCATTGGACGTCACCGTTGTGGCGGTCGAACGGTGAACACGGGGGCCGAGGCCCGGAGTTGGCGACCTCTCCTGCTTCGGCGACCACCTCTGGCGGAAGATCGCACAAAGTCGGTCAAAGGCGTAGCGCCGAGGCGTCCGTCGCCGATCGACCTGCCCCGGCCACCGAGTGGTCTCGAATCGTCTTCATGGGGCGGGTGACCTGTGGCGAGATTCCGCCGCGGATGGTCGCCCTCGAAGCCGGGTAGTTTCCCCTTCGGGAGGGCCTTTTGATTGAACTTGCTGAATTGGTAAGGGAGTTGCGCCAGGAGCTCAACGCCGCGCTGGCGGACGGAGCACCGGGGCCCGTGCGGTTCGAACTCGGTCCCGTGGAGATAGAGGCGACCGTCGCCGTCGGCCGCCGCGGCGGGGCGGGCGGGAAAGTTCGGTTCTGGGTCGTCGAAGCCGGGGTCGACGGACAGCGGGAGTCCTCGCAGACCCATCGCGTCCATCTCACGCTGCACCCCAAGCTGATCGCTCCGGACGGCAGTCAACAGAGTGTGCACATCGTGGGAGACGAAGAGGAGGGCGAGCGCTGAGGACGAGGCACCAATAGTGCGGTATGCGGCTCATCAACATCCTGACGGACAGTACGCGGCGCCGTACCCTGGGTCGGCACCATCAGGTCGAGCTCGATGACAGCAGGCGGCGATCGGGAGGTCACGGGGGTGGAGGGGCGGCGCAACGCAGCGCGGGTCATGAACGAGTTGAAGGCCGATGTCGTCACCGTGCTGCAGGAGTCGGACACCGTGCGGCATCCGACCAGCATCAACCTGCTCGTGACCATGCTCGGCCAGGAACTCGGTTCCCCGGTGGAGTTCACGCGGGGCGAGGTCCTGCGCCCTTGGCTGCTCCAACTCGTCAACTTCTGCGCCGACTTCCCGGACGGAATGCCCTGCCTGCTGCGGTGTCTGCAGTACTTGGAACAGAGGACCACCTCGGTCAACGCCCTGGGCCGCCTGGTGGACGAATGGGAAGCCGCCAACTTCTTCGAATGGACCGATCTGCACCCCTTGCAGCCCATCCTGCAGGAGATGCGGTCGCCGTCCGAGATGACGGGGCTCGCCCGTCAGGCCAGCAGCTCACGCATTCAGAAACTGCCTCCACGGTGCGACACCGGCTGGGCGGTGTTCCTCCACCTGGCGGGCAACAACTCGGCGACCGACGAGCCGCCGGTGAGCCTGGCATTCCTCGCCCTGGCCGCACGCAGGCTCATGGACGAGGGCAAGCCTGAGGCCGCCGAGCACGTGCGCCGCTGGATCCGCACGCTGGCCCGGATGTCGAAGACGGAAGACCTGATGGCCGAGTGGCATGTCAGGGAGCCGCTCTCGGTGGTGTCGGACGCATATCTCATGATCCAACTTGAGCCGGACGGCGTCGATCCCGGCGCGTACTTTCTCTCCCACTGGTGGCAGTCGGACACAGAGGGCTGGCATCCCGTCCCGGGTGAGACGTTGCATCTGCGCCGCGACGCACTGCCCTCGGAAGTCGAGAACCTCATCGAGCAGACCGAGGAACGCTGGTCGGATCTGCGCCAGCCGATCGTCCTTGAGTTCATCCTGCCGTGGGAACTGCTCGACGAGCCGGTCGAGTGGTGGCAGAAGGAGTCCCGCTCGGACTCCCCCACGCCTCTGGCAATGGATTACAAGATCGTTTTGCGGAGCTTCGAGCGGCTGCGCAGAGCCGCCTGGCACCGGCCCTGGCACAACAAGTGGGACCAGCTGAACGAGAAGCCGGCGGAAAGCAGGGTGCACCAGAGCCGCCGGGGTGACTCGCAGTTCCATCTGGAGCGGCTGCTGAAGGCGGACAAAAGAACGGTCTGTCTGGTGCTCAGCGAACCTCCGGGCGGTGATTCCACCACCAGTCGGCAGGAGTTCATGGCCGGCTTACGAGCCGGTATACCCGCGATGATCTGGCACCGCGGTGACTGTTCCGACCCCGCCTTCAAGGAAGCTGTCTCCGAGATCCTCCAGGAACGGGCCCTGGGCAGCCTGGAGGAATGGTTCGAAAGATGGCGCGGCGCGGCCCTGGCCAAGGGACCGGAGGGATGGGACAACCACGTGGGACGCCATCTGGCGATCCTGTTCGACGACCCGGAGCGCAGACCGGGGCCGCCGGGGCCCGACCACACTTCGGTGCAGCAGTAAACCCAGCGCTCGTACAGGTCACCGGCGAAAGGGGGTGCGACAAAAGATGAGTTCTCATGCATCCGGAGAGTGCCGACGCGCCCCCGGGAGGCGCCTTCGCGCCGGGGAGATGAACCAGTGCGCGCCCCTCGCCCCGAACCGGTTCCACCCGGATCCCCCCGCCATTAGTGTGCTCTTGCACGCGCGTTGCATGAACCCGTCCGTGGACTCGCCGTGCTTGTTCAGGAACCAAATGGACTGCAAGGCTTCACTCGTGGATGTCACGCATACCCGGGGTCTGCGCGACTCCGCTCCCCTCACGCCGTCACACCGACGGATTGAGAGCCCTCATGCACGATGACGACGGTCAACGACCGGCACAGACAGCCCGGGCTCGGCGTGAGGTGGCCCATGTCCTGAGCCGTCTGGGGCAACCGGACGGATCCGAGCCCGCCGAGGCGGTCCTCGTCGTCGATACATATCCGTCCATGAGGGTGTGGACCGAGCTCGTCGACGACCTCGCGGAGGAGTTACGGCGGGCCGGGGATTTCGTCCGGGTGCGTGTGGTGCCCCTGCGGGGATCCGACGAGACGGACCCGGCGCGGGTGACCAAGAGGAATCCCCTCAGGACCGGTTCCTCGAACGGACGTCGGCTGGTACTGGTCCTTACCGACGGACTGGCAGCCGGCTGGCGGCTACGGACCTTGGAACCGCTGCTGCACAACTGGGGCCGTTCATGCCCGGTCGCCCTGGTACACCTGCTCCCCCAGCATCTGTGGTATCGCACTGGCCTCGACGTCTGCCGTGTCCAGATCCGCGCTCCCCACGCATGGGCGCCGAACAACGACTGGACATGGCGGGAGCGGGACACCCGGGTCGCTTCGGAGGAGCCCGCCGAGTCCGAGGCCACCCCGGTGCTCGTACCAGTGCTCGCCTTCACCGATCGCTGGGCCAAGGCACTGCTCCGTCTGGTTACAGGACCACAACCCGAGTGGCTGGATCTGTCCGCGATCCAGGCGCGGGAGTGGAAGCGCCGGCCGGACGCGGCACGCGCGCTGCCCTGGGCCGAGAGCGCGCCCGACGCACGCGGCACGCTGCCCGCCATGGCACGCGTCTCCGACTTCCGCGCCGCCGCCAGCCCTACCGCGTTCGCGCTGGCGACCCGGCTGGCCGCGGCTCCCTTGAGCCTGCCGGCCATCCGCGCGGTCGTCGCCACCACCCCGGACACGGGTCCGGTCCATGTCTCCGAGTTGCTGATGAGCGACCTGGTCCGGCTCACCCGAACGGACGGCGAGGGCCCGGCGGATCTGATCTACAGCTTCGCTTCGGGCATCCGCGCGGAGTTGCTCGCACTGGGCCGACGCAGCGACACCGCCCGCATCCTGCGCGAGATTCGCGCGTTGTTTGCAGGGGACCCGGCGACCAGCGATCTTCTTCCGTCCCCGGCGGCGCCGCTGGACAGCGGGGCAATGCCCGGCGTCACCCACCGTAATGGCGCTTTCCTGCGCGTGGAGCTGACCGCTCTGCGCGCGTTGTCGGGCAGGTACGCACAGCGCGCGGCACTGCTTGAGGAGGCACTGAGCAAGCACGATCGACGCCATGCCGCCAACCTGGACGAAAGCCCACAAGAACGGATCGCGAGCACACCATCCGTCACACCCACGGCCGGGAACGGTCGTGATACCGCGTCCCCTCCCCCGACCGCATCCGAAGGAGCGTCCCGCATGTCTACAACAACCCAGCGCGTGGAGGGGGACCGTACTGCACAGCCACGCGTCTGGGGGAATCTACCGCCGCGCAACTTCAACTTCACCGGCCGAGCAGACCTGTTGGAGCTGCTCGACCAGCGTCTGCGCGAGGGCACGACCGCGGTGCTGCCCGAGGCACTGCACGGTATGGGCGGCGTCGGGAAGACCCAGCTGGCCATCGAGTACGCGTACCGCCATCAGAGCGAGTACGACGTCGTGTGGTGGATCCCCGCGGAGCGACCCGGCCAGGTCGCCCAGGCCCTGGTGGAGCTGGCCCAGCGGCTCGGGCTGGTCACCTCGGCCGAGGCCAACATCGCGATCCCCGCTGTTCGGGAAGCGCTGCGCGAGGGACGGCCGTACGACCGCTGGCTGCTGATCTTCGACAACGCCGACAGCCCGGAACAGGTCCGCCACTACTTTCCCCCGGGCGGCGACGGCACCATTCTCGTCACCTCCCGCAACCGACGCTGGGGCCAGGTCGGCCGCTCGCTCGAAGTGGACGTGTTCTCGCGTGAGGAGAGCAAGGAACTCCTGCGCCGCTCCGGTCCGCCGCTGGAGGACGTGGAGGCCGACGCGCTTGCCGAGGCGCTGGGCGACCTGCCCTTGGCCCTGGAACAAGCCGCGGCGTGGCGGGCGGAGACCGGTATGCCCGCCTCCGAGTACCTGCGCCTGTTCGAGAGCAAGCGTGTGGAACTGCTTGAAGTCGCGCCGCCGCCGGACTACCAGTTGCCCGTCGCAGCCGCGTGGAACGTCTCCCTGGACCACCTGGAGACGGGCAGCCCGGCCGCGCTGCAACTGCTCCAGATGTGCTCCTACTTCGCCCCGGACCCCATTTCCCGGTCGATCTTCTCCGGCCTGGGCAACAGCCGCATCTCTCCGGCACTCGACGCGGCGCTGAACGACCCGATGAGGCTGTCACGCGCGATAAGGGAAGTGAACCGCTACTCGCTCGCACGCATAGACCACCGGACGAACTCCCTTGAGATGCACCGCTTGGTCCAACTCGTCCTGCAGAACCGCATGTCTTCAGAGGAGCGCTCCCGTATGCGCCAAGGCGCCCATACCCTGATGGCCGCCTCCGACCCGAAGGCTCCCGCCGACCCGACGAGCTGGTCCCGGTACGCGGAGCTCTACAGCCATGTCATCGCCTCCGAGGCCATCAAGTCCGACCAGCCCTGGGTACGCCAGCTGGTGCGGAACATCGCCAAGTACCTGTACTACTGGGGCGACCACGAGCTCTCGCTGGAGTTCTCCGAACAGGCCTGGGACGTGTGGCGCGACATCTTCGGCGAGGAGGACCAGCAGACGCTCCTGATGGGGCAGTGGCTGGGCTTCGTGACCTGGGCGGTCGGCAAGTTCGACGAAGCGGCCCGACTGGCGGCCCATCTCAAGCGGGTCTACGAGCGAACCGCTCCCGCCGACGGTGACGACAACCGTGAGGACGCGCTCGACGCGCTTCAGTTCGAAGCCGCCGTACGCCGCGCCGAGGGCAGATTCGCTTCCGGCGCCGAACTGGACCGGATCGCCTACGAGCGGGCACGCAGGGCCTTCGGCGAGGACGACCCGACCACGCTCAACATCGCCCACAACGTCGGGGTGAGCCTGCGCCTGACCGGTGAGTTCCGCGAGGCCCTGGAGCTCGACCGCCGCACACTGGACCTGAAACGCCGTCTGTTCAGCGAGGACGACCGACGGATCCTGATCACCGAGTACAACCTGGCGATCGATGTGCGCGAGACGGGTGACTACGTGGGCGCGCGCGAGCTGCACGAGTCCGTCCAGGACGCGTACCGGGAGGCGTTCGGGCTCGACAACCCCTCCACGATCGAGGCTGTGCGCCAGCTGAGCGAGTCCTGCCGCAAAGAGGGCGACCATGCGCGCTCGCTCGAACTGGCAACCGACGCACACGCCCAGTTCGGGCGCCGCTACCCCGAGGCACATCCCCTCTCGCTGGCCGCCGCGCTGACTCTCTCGGTCGCACTGCGCCAGACCGGCGACCTGGAGGCGGCCCGGACCCGCGGTGTCAAGGTCTGCGAGGGATACCGGCAGGTCTACGACCCGCGCCACCCGCACGTCCTGTCGGCGGACGTCGACCTCGCCGTCACACTGCGGCTGCTCGGTATGGCCGAGGAGGCGCACCGCCTGGACGAAGCGGCGTTGGTCTCCCTCACCGACCGGCTCGGCGAGGGCCATCCGCTGGCCGTGGTCTGCGCCGTCAACCTCGCCAGCGACCTGGCCGCGCTCGGCAGGCACGAGGACGCTCGGCGCAGCGGCGAGGCCACGCTCGAACTGTGCCGGATCACCTTCGGCGAGGACCACCCCACCACCCTGGCCTGCGCCGGGAACCTGGCCCTCGACCTCATCGCGACCGGCGCCGAGGAGCAGGGCAGCGCGCTGCGCGAGGACACCCTGGAGCGTATGGAACGCGCCCTCGACGACCCCCGTCTGCAGCGCGGATCGAGCACTCCGCACCCGGCCACCGTGCAGTTCAGGGAAGGTGAGCGGGCCAACTGCGACATCGACCCGCTGCCGCTGTGAGGAGGCGACGTACACGGGGGCTCCGCGACCGGCTCGCGCTCGGGCCGATACACGGAGCTGTCCCGCCGGTCGAAGAATCCCGCCGCTCACACTGAGCTACGCCGTGTCCTGTCCCCGTCCGCCAGCCAGGCCGCCAGCCGCACCGGGTCGGCTCCCCTGCCCGTCATCACTTCCAAGGCGTCCTGGACAGCGCGGGCCCGTTCCGGAAAACGGAGCAGGAGCCGGGCGGCGGGAGCCTGGTCCGGCGGCAGGGAGCGGCCCAGACCCACCCAGGCGACGACCGGGGCACCTTTGGCGGACAGCCGGGCCGCGAAGGCGGCGAAGGCCGCGGCCCGGTCACCGCAGGCGAGTAGGACGTCGGCCTCGTCCGCGCCCTCCACGCCGCCCGCGCCGGCGAAGTGCCTCCAGTGGCCGTCGGGGTCGGTGAGGACGTGTCTGGCCAGAACTGCCGCGCCGTCCAGGAGCCGCACCTCGGTGTCCGGGACGACCAAGGGCTTCGCGTCCTGAAGCGCGGCTGGGGGACGCTTGTCGCCACGTTGCCAGGCCTGTGCGGCCTGCTCCACCACACGGGCGGGTGGCCGCAGATGGTGGGTGCGCCAGCGAGCACGGTGGTCCGCGGCGGCCTCCTCGGCCAGCCTCAGCTCAGCCGTCGGCACCTCGTCCTCCAGCCATCGCTCCAGACACTCCCCCAGTTGTTCCAGGACACGCCGACCGAGAGGGGTCAGGCCGTCGCCGTCACGCACCTGGCTCAGCGCGTCCCACACCTGGGTGCGCCACAGCGCGAACTCGAAGTGGGCCATGGGCGCGTGGACGGCGTCGACGGCATACCGGTGAGTACGCCAGAAACGGGTCACACCGTGGAAGGCATAGATGCCCTGCATCAGGCCACTCAGCGGACGGGGGTCGTCACGCCAGGGGGCATAGAACAGCCGACCGTCGGTGGCAGGTTCGCTCAGTGCCCCCAAATGCATCAGCCCGCCCAGCTTCGTGTGCTGGAACTCGTGCACCAGAGTCGCGGCGAGCTGCGCGGGGTCGTGCGGACGGGACGCGGTGACTCCGCCGAAGGCGTCGCCGGCCGTCCCGCTATACGGCCGAAACCTTTCTCTGGTCGAGGTGGGCGCGACCGACGTCAGCCCCAGCCGCATCGCCTCGGCGCTCACCGGTGCGTCGCGCAGCAGCATCTTCCAGGCTTCGGTGAGCAACGATTCCCACTCCGCCGCCTCCTCCGCGGACAGCAGCCAGGGTTCACTCGGCCCAGGGTAGGTGCGGTAGGGATCGAGTTCGTCCAGCACGAGTTCCTTCGCGGACGCGCCGGTGCCGAGCCTCAGCCGACGTACCGGAAGCCACGCCGGCCCGCGCCCGTCCCGTACCGGATCGACCTCGGCCTCGCCGTCCGCGCCCGCGATGCGTACCCGGCCCGCGCCCGCCACAACCCGTGCCGTGCTCCAGGTCTCCGACGTCGGAAGCAGGGCGCAACCGATTGTCGGCAACTGCACCAGGCCGCGCCGTACGGGAACGGTGATCTCGAATTCCAGGCCAGCCCGAATCCCGGCGGCGGCGGCGAGCGCGGTCAGATATCCGGCGACCACCCACAGCGGGGAGTCCTCGTATGACCGGCCTCTGATCCGACGCAGAGTGAGGGACACCCACATGCCGGTGGTCGGAGCCATCAGAACGCTCTCGAACACCTCGGGTGCCTGCCGCTGGACGCGCTCCAGCAACTCCCACGCTTCGGCGTACGGCATGGTCGTGCCCTCGTCCGGGAGGTCGTGGGCGAGTCCGTCGTCCAGGGCACGCAGCAACAGGAGGCGGCGGCTGCGCTCCGCGCCGAGCAGTTCGCCCACCGCTGCGGCGTCGCCCTCGCCCCGCGCGAGTGCCAGGGCTCCGGCAGCCGAAAGCCGATGGAAGGGCAGACGGCTCCTCGATGTCGTGGCGTCAATGGCCACGCGACCTCCACCGCACCCTGCCGGTCCCCTCGGTCGAGTCAGTCGGAGCGGGGAGGGTTGTACGACACCGTGATGGCCTTCGGGCCGTCGATGTACCGCAGCAGGTCGCACAGCGACTCGATGACGGCCATGTCGTCCATGGAGCGCAGCGCCTCAAAAGAGACTCCCGAGAGATCGACGAGACCGGACTCGACGGCAGGCATCGTTTCCTCCACGGCTGCCAAGTCCCCTCCCATGCGCATGAGTCGGCGGTCCCGGTCCTTCAACCATCATGACTCAACGGGCCAATGGGGGAAACCCTGCCTGTCGGCCGTGACACGAGATCGAGTCAGCCTCTCACTGCCCGGTGGTCAGTGGCGGCCTCTGGCCAGTCTCTCCGCCGCGCGGTCCACGCTCTCCCGCGTGCTCGACGGTCCCTCGAACAGGCGCACCGCCTCCAGCAGTTGGTCGAGGGTGCCCGGATAGCGGAGACAGGTTCGGACGATACCGAAGATGTCCATCCGCAGCCGGGGATCACGGGGGCTGTTCGCGGCTATCTGCGAGCTGATGCTCTCCAGGACCAGAGCCATGCCTCCGGGGCTGCGCAGGGTGGGGAGTTCGGTCAGCGCGTCGACCAGCTCCGCCAGGTCGCGCAGCGGTACGTCGGAAGGCAGGCGGGACAGCAGCGGGACGGGCCCGGCAGGACCGTCGGCCGGACTCAGCTCGTCAAGAGGCGGCAGGCCCGCGTGCTGGGCCAACAGTGCCAACTCGACCGTGGACAACGCCGCATACCACCGCTCCACCCGCACCGCCGCCAACCTCCCCAGTCCGTCCGCCAGATGGTGGGCGCTCACCATCCCGGTCAACGCCCCGTCGCACCACACGGCGGCACCCGACATGCCCTCCCAAGGGGAACGGCCCGGTTCCGGTGCGCCGGCCGGGGCGAGAACGGCGAGTTCGAGGGTGCCCTCGCGGCGGTTGGAGAGGACGGAGATGGTGCCCGAGAGATGGCAGGTGTCGCGGTACTGGCTCGGCGAGCCGTCGTCGGGAGCGGCCGAGGCACCCCTGCGGAGCTTGAAGCGCGGGAAGCCGACCGCCGTGAAGGAGAGCGTGACGGGGCTGTCGGGGACGGCCGCATAGCGAGGCGGCCGAACATGGCGATGGGCGTCGGGGACATCAGTCAGCTCAAGAAGCGCCACGTCGGCGGTCTCAGCGAGCAGCACGCTGCGGGCCGGCGAACTCCACTCCCCCGGCTGGTCGGCGCCGAACCGCACCCGTACAGAGGCGGCTGGGTCTGCGATGACATGGGCCGCGGTCAGCACATACGCGTCTGCCACCCGGTAACCGGAGCCGCGCCGTCCGGGCAGCGAGTCCGTCCGTGCCACCAGCACTTCGGCGACCCGTGCGGACTCCAGCCCCCACGCAAACTCCCCCATGCAACGCCCTGTACCCGTGGTCCGGAACCCTTACTCCGGGATGAGCAAACGCCACATCGCCGGCACGTCGAGCCCGTCCGTCTCTGGCCACCGCGGCCCCCAACCACCTTGCCACCCAAGCCAGTTGGTCACAGGGACGAGCAGCCGGCGAGGATATTCCGGCACCGGGTGGGGAAGGGCACCTCCACGGAGGTGGGGCCGATGTGGCCGTGGTGGGTGAGAGACCGGTCGTTTCCCCATCGGGTCCGGAACGATGCCGTGGTGCCGCCGCTGCCCGCGGCGTTGAGGAAGGCCGCGGCACGGGCGCGACTCCGTGACCTCGGGCAGCGTCCGAGGGTGGGCGAGGAGGTCCGGCGCGGCATCGTCCTGGCCCCGGTCGCCCCCTCCCAGTGGAGCCACAGCCACCGTCTCGTCGACTCCCTCGAACCCCGGGACCGCCGACGGCTGGGGCTGGCGTTGCTGAGCGACCCGCACGACACCCGGGCCGACATCTGCCTGGAGGCCGCGCTGACGCGGCACGCCTGCGGCTGGTCCGCCGAGGAGGCCGAGCAACTGCTCGACCTCGCCCTGCCGGAGTTCGAGCACAACCCCGACCCCAACCCCGACCCGAACTCCCCTCGCGTCCCCGACCGCATCCCCCACGGGTTCCACCGGGTGTGCCGTTGCCTGGGGTTGCCGCTCGCCGCCGTGCGGGAGCGGGAGCCGTCCGAACGGGCCCGTTACCGGCCTCGGTTGCGGGCCGTCCTGCTGGGCGCCCTCGACGACCACGGCTCGGCCCGCTTCGAGCAGTGCCGCTGGCATCTCTCCGTCGAGGAGGCCGCCGACCTGCTGGACCTGCCGTACGACCGCGAGGTCCTCAAGCGCCTGCCGCAGGTGCTCCCCGGCGGGGACAACGGCAGCAACCGGGCCTTGACCGAACTGGGCACGCTGGTCTTCGAACCCGGTGTGCTGGACCTGCTCGCGGTGCTGCTCACCCTCGACAGTTACCGCCCTACCCAGTCCTGGCTCGGGCAGGTCCGTGAGCGGCTGGAGCTGCTCACGGTCGCTCCCGAGGTCGTCGGCGCCCTGCTGCGCATGGACACGAGCCGTCCCGACGACCGTATGACCGAATCGGAGCTCAGCAGGCAGGCGTTCGTCCTCGACCAGGCGAAGCTCCTGGCCGGAGCCGCCTGGGCGGCCTGCCTCACCGGGGACCCGGCCCTCATCGGGCTGGTGGCCGCGCAGGTCCTGGGCCGCAGCCGCGACCGGCGGCTTCCGGGCGTTCATGAGCGGGACGTTCTCCCGGTGCGGGCGGGTGTCACCGCCCTGAGCGCCGCGGCCGGGATGCCGGGACTGGGACGGCACCGCCGGGCACTGTCAGGACTGCCGCCCGAGGCGGCCACCGCGGCACGCGCCGCCCTGGATTCGATCGCCGACGAGTTCCTGCCCGAAGGAGCCCGCGAGGTGTATCTCCACTTCCACACGGCCCGCCTGGCCGTGCACCCGGACGGCTCCGTCGGTATGGAGGTCCGCACCGACCGGGGGCAGGCGGTGACGTCGTACGGGATGCGTCACCTCAACGGGATGTACGTCCTGGAGCTGACCGCTTTGCGGCTACGGCTCCCGCGTCTCGCCGCGCAGGCCGATCGCGAGCGGGGCGCCCTCGCCGAACTCCTCGCCACCGGCAGCGCGTTGACCGGTGAGGAGTTCGGCACCCGCTGGCTCGACCACGATGTCGCCAGGCCTCTCGCCCAGGCCCTGGTCTGGGAGGCGGACACCACCGACGGCACCTTCACGGGGCGGCCCGTGCGCGGCCCCGGCGGCCGGTGGCTGCTGCGGGGCGTCCGGGGTCGTACGCACGAGGTCACGGCCACCGACACGGTACGTCTCTGGAACCCCGTCCACGCCGACCGGGCGCAGGTCCGCGCCTGGGGGACCCGTCTGGAACGCGGCGACCCGAGACAGCCCATCAGCCAGGTGCCCGTACGACGGGTTGGTGCGTCCCGCCGCGCCGTCCGGGACGCCAGGCCACCGCGATCGTCCTGACCGACGCCCATCGGCACCGCGGTCACGCGTCGAGGCGGCGCCCCGCGAGCCAGGTGACGATCTCCGGGTCGTGGTGGTCGAAGAACAGGGAGCTGCCGGTGTCCAAGGTCGCGATCCGCGCCAACTGGTCGTCGGTGAGCTCGAAGTCGTAGACGTCGATGTTCTCCGCCATCCGTTCGGGCCGTACGGACTTGGGGATGGTGATGACTCCGCGCTGGGTCAGCCAGCGCAGCACGACCTGGGCGACCGACTTGCCGTGTGCCTCGCCGATCTCGGTCAGCAGCGGGTTGGTGAACAGGTCGTTCCTGCCCTCGGCGAAGCCGCCCCAGGACTGGATCCGTACGCCGTGTCCGCTCATCAGGGCCTGGTAGTCGGCGCGTTGGAAGAACGGGTGGGTCTCGATCTGGTTGACGGCGGGCACGGTCTCGTTGTTGGCGATCAGGTCGAGCAGCCGGTCGGGGTAGAAGTTGGCGACGCCGATCGCCCTGGCCAGGCCCTCCTGGTTGAGGGTCTCCATGGCGCGCCACTGGGCGTAGACGTCGCCGAAGGGCTGGTGCATCAGGTAGAGGTCGAGGTGGTCCAGGCCCAGCTTGTCGAGCGAGGTCCCGAAGGCGCGGCGGGTGTTGTCCTCGGCGGGGGCGTCCTGGATCCACAGTTTGGTGGTGACGAAGAGTTCCTCGCGCGGGAGGCCGGCGGACTTGATCGCTCTGCCTACGGCCTCTTCGTTGCCGTAGGCGGCTGCGGTGTCGAGGAGGCGGTAGCCGGCGGCGAGGGCGTCGGAGACGGCGCGTTCGGTGTCCTCGGCGGGGATCTGGTAGACGCCGAAGCCGAGGAGCGGCATCTCGACGCCGTTGTTCAAGGTCACGTGGTGCATGGGGGGGTGTCCTTATTGCTGAAGGGCATTGCTGAAGGGCTGAGCGCGGTCACGGGGTGATCAGGGCCTTGAGCACCTCGCGGTCGGCCATCGCCCGGTACGCGGCCGGGGTCTGGTCCAGGGGAAAGGTGCGGTCGAAGACCCGGCCGGGGGTGATCGTGCCGTCCAGGACCTCGGGCAGCAGTTCCTCGATGTAGGCGCGGGCGGGACTCGCGCCGCCGGTCAGGGTGATGTTGCGCATGAAGGGGGCCGGGCCGATCGGGCCCTCCTCGTACTGCGGGAAGCCGAGCCGGCTGATGGTGCCGCCGTCCCGGACCGCGCCGAGCGCGGTGTCCAGACTCGGGCGGGTGCCGACCGCCTCGATCACCTTGTCCACGCCGCCGCCGGTCAGTTCGCGGACGCGGGCGACGCCCTCCTCGCCGCGTTCGGCGACGACGTCGGTGGCCCCGAACTCGCGGCCCAGGCCGGTGCGTTCCTCGTGGCGGCCCGCGAGCACGATCCGTTCGGCGCCCAGCCGCCGGGCGGCGATCACCGCGCACAGGCCGACCGCGCCGTCGCCGACGACGAGCACCGTGTCGCCGCGGCCGACGCCCGCGGTGACCGCGCCGTGGTGGCCGGTGGTCATCACGTCCGACAGGGCCAGCAGGGACGGGAGGAGGGTCGAGTCGGCGGCCACCGGGAGCTTCACCAGGGTGCCGTCCGCATACGGGACGCGGACGGCCTCGCCCTGTCCGCCGTCGACGCCCGCGAAGCCGTAGCGACCACCGTTGCGACAGGAGATCTGCAGGCCCCTGGCGCAGTAGTCGCAGGTGTTGTCGCTGTACGTGAACGGGGCGACGACCAGGTCACCGGCGTGCAGGCCGGTCACGTCCGCGCCGGTCTCCTCCACGACCCCGAGGAACTCGTGTCCCATCGGGCGGCCGGTGTCGACGGCGGGCATCGCCCCGTACGGCCACAGGTCGCTGCCGCACACGCAGGCGGCGACGACGCGGACCACGGCGTCGGCGGGCCGGACGATCTTCGGGTCGGGCCGGTTCTCGACGCGGACGTCGCCGGCTCCGTACATCACTGCTGCACGCATGACAGGGGTTACTCCAGATGGTGGGCGGACGATCAGCGTTCGAGCATCCGCGCCTGGGCCTCGGTGTGGGTGTCGCCCGCGGCGGGCGGCAGGCTGCCGAGCTTGTCGAGCTGCTCGGCGGTGAGCGTGACGGCGTCGGCGGCGGTGTTCTCCTCGACGCGGCCGACCCGCTTGGTGCCGGGGATCGGGGCGATGTCGTCGCCCTGGGCGAGCAGCCAGGCCAGCGCGATCTGCGCGGGGGTGACGCCGACCTCGGTGGCCAGGGCCTTCACCTCGTCGGCGAGGGCGAGGTTGCGGTCGAAGTTCTCGCCGCTGAAGCGCGGGTTGTCGCGCCGGAAGTCGGAGTCGTCGAACTGGTCGGTGGAGCGGATGGTGCCCGTCAGGAAGCCGCGGCCCAGCGGGGAGAACGGCACCAGGCCGATGTTCAGCTCCCGCAGGACGGGCAGGACGCGGTCCTCGATCCCCCGGGTCCACAGGGAGTACTCCGACTGCACCGCCGTGACCGGCTGGACGGCGTGCGCGCGCCGGATCGTGTCCGGGCCCGCCTCCGAGAGGCCGAACGCGCGCACCTTGCCCTCGGCGATCAGCTCGCCCACCGCGCCCGCGGTCTCCTCGATCGGTGTGTTCGGGTCGACGCGATGCTGGTAGTACAGGTCGATGTGGTCGGTGCCCAGCCGCTTGAGGGAGCCCTCGACGGCGGCACGAACGTTGGCGGGGCTGGAGTCCTGGTTCCAGGCGCCCGCACCGGCGTGCGAGACCAGACCGAACTTCGTGGCCAGCACCGCCTTGTCCCTACGGCCCCGCAGCGCCCGGCCGATCAGCTCCTCGTTGGTGTAGGGGCCGTAGATCTCGGCGGTGTCGATGAGGGTGACCCCCAGCTCCAGGGCCCGGTGCACGGTCCTGATCGACTCCGCGTCGTCGGTGCCGGAGCCGGTGTAGCCGTGGGACATGCCCATCGCGCCGAGGCCGATCCGGGAAACCTCCAGGTCACGCAGTTTGATGTAGTGCATGTCGCCCTCTCCGGTCCGTCGCGGCGTGTTTCCCCTTCACCTTCGCCCGGATCGCCATGGTGTGGCAGGGCGGGCTCTTCAGGGGTAACGACAGGGCCCCCCTCCCGCCTGCGCCTCGGGTGGGGAGCGGGGCGAGACTGGACGTATGGCAACCGAGAGCGCGCACAGCGAGGGCGCCGAGCTGGGCCGCTTCCTGCGTGCCCGCCGCACCCAGACCAGCCCCGGCCACGTCGGCCTCACCGTCGGCGCGGGCATCCGCCGCACCCCCGGGCTGCGCCGTGAGGAACTGGCCACGCTCGCCGGCATCAGCATCGACTACTACGTGCGTCTGGAGCGCGGCAAGGAGACCCGCCCCAGCCCCGCCGTCCTCGACTCGCTCGCCCGCGCCCTGCACATGGACGACCAGCAGCACCAGCACCTGCGCGAACTCGCCGCCCGAGCCGCCCGCTACGCCCCCGAACCACCGCCCGCGCCCAGCCGCACGGTCCGCCCCCACCTCAAGCTGCTGCTGGAGTCCCTCCGCCCGAACCCGGCGTACGTCATCAGCCGCAGCCTGGACCTGCTGGCCTGGAACCCCGGCGGCCTCGCCCTCTACGCGGGCCTGGAGGACTGGCCGGTCAAGCAGCGCAACCTGGCCCGCTACTTCTTCCTGCACCCCGCGGCCCGCGACCTCTTCGAGGACTGGGAACGGCAGATCACCACCTGCGTCGCCCGTCTGCGCGCCATCGCCGGCACCGCCCCCGACGCACCCGACCTCACCAACCTCGTCGGCGAACTCCTCCTCAAGAGCCCCGACTTCGCCGGACTCTGGGAGCGCTACGAGGTCACCGGCCGCAAACCGGCCCACAAGACCTTCCACCACCCCCAGGTCGGCACGCTCACCCTCGTCTCCCAGTCCCTGCACATCGAGGGAACCCCCGGCCAGCGCATCGGCGTCTACACCGCCGAGCCCGGCAGCCCCGACCACGACGCCATGCTGCTGCTCGACAGGGTCGACATGGGGCGCATGGGTGACGTGGGTGGCATGGGTGACGTGGGTGACCTGACCGCGCCGCGACCGGCCCAACGGCCGTAGCCGGGCGGTCTTCCGGGCCGGGCGTACCGCGGTACCAGTCCGTCGGGCCAACTGTCTCCCGTGGTCCCACGCACCCGGCAGCCGGCCTTCCTAGCCTGCTCGCATGGTGCTGATCAGAAAGTCCTCAACTGCCTTGAGCGCGGCGGCATTTGCCGCACTGTTCCTGACGTACGGATCACCCGCCGCGGTCGCCTCGCCGAACGGCGCGGGCGACGCGGCCATCCACGAAGTCGACGTCACCGACCTGCCGGGCACCAAGGAAGGCCAGCCCACTGTCGCCGTCAACCCGAGAAACCCGAAGAACCTCGTCTTCGTCTCGACGATCTTCCCGCCGTCGCCCGCCCTGGAGCCGGTCGACGGCGGCTGCTTCCTCGCCTACTCGAACGACAGCGGCGACAACTGGACCCGGGTGCCATGGCCGTTGGGCACGGCGGCGCCCAAGTGCGGTGAGCCGAGCGTGCAGTTCGACGCGAAGGGCACCGTCTACGTGGACAACAACCAGGTCAGCTCGGGCCTGGCCGCGAACCTCGTCAACCACAACCAGGTCGCCAAGTCCACGGACGGCGGCCGGAGTTGGACCGACCCGGTGTCCACACCGCTGCTCCTCGGCGGGGCCCCGAAGATGCGGGTGGACGCCGCGACCGGCAAGGTCTACGCCGTCGCCGGGGCGGCCTGGGAGTACCCGAGCGCGGTCTCCGTCAGCGCGGACGGCGGCCGGACCTTCAGCAGCGACTCACGGGTGATCCCGGGCCCGATGCCCTGCATCGAGGTGGCACCGGGCATCCCCCTCGTGTGCGGCTACCCGGGCCGCGAGATCGCCGTCTACGGCGGGATCCTCGTGTCGGCCTCCCAGGAGGCGGGGCAGCCGGTCAACTTCCACGTCAGCCGCGACGACGGCAGAACGTGGACGAACACGACCCTCAAGGACGGCAAGGGAGCCCCGGTCGCGGCGGGCACCGGTTCCCTGGTGCCGACCCCGGGCCTGGGCGCGGCGGCCGACCCCGTCCCGTGGGTGGCGGCCGACCCCTCCCACCGCGGCCGGTTCGCCGTCATGGTCCCCCGGGACTCGAACACCCTGGACGTCTACGTCACCCCGGACGCCGGCAAGACCTGGACCGGCCCGGCGACGATCCCCACCCCGGGTGCCGTACGGCCGGCGATCGACTTCGGCGCGAACGGCGACCTGGGGGTCATGTGGCGGACCACCACGGGCGACGCGTTCTCGGCCGTCTCCTTCGACCACGGACGCTCCTTCAGCGCCCCGGTGCAGGTCAACCACGTCACGGAGCCGGTCGGTGAGACGGGCCCTCCCGGCGACCGCTGGTCGGGCATCACGCTCACCGACAAGTACGCCTACGTCACCTGGGCCGACGGCCGGAACGACTCCTCCCTCGACTCGGTCATCAGCCGCGTACCGCTGAAGCTCTACAAACAGCCCGGCGCTCACTTCCGGGGAGCGACCAGCCCCGCGTCGTAGGCGAGGATGACCGCCTGGATCCGGTCCCGGGCTCCGACCTTGGCCAGCACCCGGCCGACGTGCTTCTTCACGGTCGACTCGGTCAGCACGAAGCGTTCGGCGATCTCCGCGTTCGTCCAGCCCGTGCCGATGGCGACGAGCACCTCGTGCTCGCGTTCGGTGAGCGTCGCCAGGCGCGGGTCCGTACGAGGTCCGGCGTCCGGCGCGAGGACGTCGTGCGCGTGGGCGTCGAGCAGGCGGCGGGTGAGCCGGGGGGAGACCACGGCGTCACCGGTCGCGACCGCCTGGATCCCGGCGAGGAGTTCCGCCGGCCGGACGTCCTTGAGCAGGAAGCCGCTGGCCCCGGCGCGCAGCCCGGCGTAGGCGTACTCGTCGAGGTCGAAGGTGGTCAGGATCAGCACGCGGGTACGGCCGCCCGCCGCCACGATGCGGCGGGTGGCCTCGATGCCGTCGAGACCGGGCATCCGTACGTCCATCAGGACCACGTCGGGGCTCAGTTCGGCCGCCATGCGCACGGCCTGCGCGCCGTTGTCGGCCTCGCCTACGACGCTCACGCCGGGGGAGCCGTCGAGCAGCATCCGGAAGCCCATGCGGGGCAGCGGCTGGTCGTCGGCGATCAGGACGGTGGTCATGGCGTGGGTTCTCCGGAGGTGGCCGGGGCGGACGGATCCAGCAGGACGTCCACGGTCCAGCCCTGGCCGTCCTCGCGTGGTCCGATGGTCACGGTGCCGTCGTAGAGCGCGGCCCGTTGGCGGATGCCGACGAGGCCGTGCCCGCCGTCCCGGCGGGGGGCCGGTCTCCGCGCCGACGCACCGGTGTCGGCGACTCGGACGCGGAGCCGCCCACCCTCGACCGCGACCGTGACGTCGGCCGTGGCACCGGGGCCGACGTGTTTGAGGGTGTTGGTCAGGGCCTCCTGCACCACCCGGAACACCGTGAGCTGCACACCGCGGCCCAGCCCGTCGACCGGGCCGACGGTGCGGTAGGCCACCGGCAGCCCGGCGGCACGCACCCGGTCGAGCAGGGTCTCCAGATCCCGCACCCCAGGCTGCGGTGACCGCGAGGCGTCCTGCTGTTCCGAGGACTGCTCAGGGGATTGTTCCGGGGACGGTTCCGGGGATTCGCGCAACACCCCCAGCACGCGCCGGAGTTCGTCCATCGCCTGCCGGCCGGTGTCGCCGATGAGATGGAGCGCCTGCTCGGTGCGGCCGGGGTCACGGGTGGTGAGCACGGCGGCGCCGTCGGCGAGGTTGACCATGACCGACAGGTTGTGGCCGACGATGTCGTGCATCTCGCGGGCGATCCGCGAACGCTCCGCCGCCGCGGTCAGCCGGACGCGCTGGTCCCGTTCGACCTCCAGCCACGCGGCCCGGTCCCGCAGCGCGGACAGGTACAACCGGCTGACACGGAAGGTCAGGCCCAGGGCTACGGCCCCGATGCCGGTACCGACCGACAGGATCAGAAAGGCCACGGGACTGGCCGCCGGGATCACGGTCACCACGATCAGCACCCACCCCACCACGGTCACCGACAGCGCCCAGCCGACCGCTCGCGGCGAGGCGTGCAGGGCGAGATCGAACAGAGCGATCAGCAGCACGGCGGCTGCCGCGGGCCCCAGCCCCAACGACCACATGACCGGACACACGAGAAGGCAACTGCCGTACACGGCAGCGGGATGACGACGCCGCCACCACAACGGCACGACCAGCACGGCCGCGATGCCCAGCACCACACCGACCGGCAGACCGGCACCCACCGGCCGCGACACCGGATGCCCCGGACTGTGCGCCAGCAGATCCGGCGGCGCGGCGGCGGCGACCAGCACCACCACAACGGCGTCGAAAAGCCAAGGCCACCGCCGGTCGACCGCCCGCAGCCGACTCAGAATCCGCAGCAGCGTCCGCAGGACGGGGTGCACGGAGACGGCGTCCGGTCCGGGCGGGGGCGCGGTCGAGCTCGCCCGGGCCGTGCGCGCCCTCGTTCCGTCGTCCATCGGGTCCATCCTCGCGGACGCGGTCTCAGACGTCACTGCGGCGCAGTCGGCAGGCGGCGCCGGCCAGCAGCAGTACGGCCCACACCAGCAGCGCCGTCACCCCCGCGCCGGGGCTGACCAGGGAGCCGCCGGACGCGTGCAGGGTCATTGCCGACTGGCCCGCGTTGCTGGGCAGGTAGCGGCTGACGGTGTCGCCCAGTGAGCTGGGCAGCAGTCCGGTCAGGCCGGGCAGGACGAGGACCGCGCCGGCCAGGATGGCGATGCCCCCGGCGGTGTTGCGCACCAGCAGGCCGACCGTCACGCCGTACACACCGACCAGGCCCAGATACACGCCCGCGCCCAGCAGGCACCGGAAGACCCCGGCGTCCCCGACGGACAGGGCGATCTTCTCGCCGTGCAGGGCGGCGCTCCCGAGCAGGAACGAGACCAGGGCGCCGAGCGTGGACGTGACGAAGGCGATCGGGCTGTAGACCGCGCACTTCGCCCACAGCACGGGCAGCCGGCCCGGCACCGCGGCGAACGTCGAGCGGACCATCCCCGTGCTGTACTCACCCGCCGACAGCAGGACCCCCAACGCGCCGACGGCCAGCGCCGCGAGGTTGGTACCGGCCAGCGCCAGGGTCAGTGCCGCACCGGAGTCCGCGCCCTTGCCGCCCAGCGGACCGTCCGGACTGTAGAGGGCGGCGGCGATCGCCCCGATCGCGACCAGGAAGAGCACGGCGACCCCCAGCGTGATCCAACTGGAGCGCAGCGACCAGAACTTGGACCACTCGGAGCGGACCACGCGTCGGGCGGACACGCGGTACACGAGTGAGGTGTCGGTGACGGTGCTCGCGCTCATCAGGCGGCCCTCCCGGCGTCGATGCTCTGGTACTCCACGGCGTCCTGGGTGAGTTGCATGAACGCCTCCTCCAACGACACCGATTCGGCGGCCAGTTCGTACAACGGCACCCGGTGCTCGGCGGCGACCTGCCCGATCCGCCGGGTGTCCAGGCCGGAGACGACCAGCCGCTCGGCGCCCGTCGAGGTGACGGTGACACCGGGTCCTGCCAGCAGCGAGCGCAGCCGCGCGGGCTCGCCGGTGGCCACCCGTACGCCCTTGTCCTCCGACCGCTCCACCAGCGCGTCGACGGTCGTCTCGGCCAGCAGCCGCCCCCGCCCCACGACCACCAGCCGGTCGGCGGTCTGCGCCATCTCGCTCATCAGATGCGAGGACAGCATCACCGTGCGGCCCTCGGCGGCCAGCCCGCGCAGCAACTCCCGTACCCAGCGCACGCCTTCGGGATCGAGCCCGTTGACCGGCTCGTCGAGCATGACGACCGCCGGATCGCCGAGGAGCGCGGCGGCGATGCCGAGCCGCTGCCCCATCCCCAGCGAGAACGCCCCGACCCGCCGGTGCGCCACCGCGTGCAGACCGGCGAGGTCGATGACCTCCTCCACCCGCCGACGCGGCACGCCGTGGGTGTACGCCAACGCCATCAGGTGGTTGAACGCGGAGCGCCCCGGATGCACGGCCTTCGCCTCCAGCAGCACCCCCAACTCCTGCAAGGGCGCCCGGTGTTGGGCGTACGGCTTGCCGTTGACCAGGGCGGTGCCGCTGGTCGGCGCGTCCAGGCCCACGATCATCCGCATGGTGGTGGACTTGCCCGCCCCGTTCGGCCCGAGGAACCCGGTCACCTGCCCCGGTGGCGCGGTGAAACTCAGGCAGTCCACGGCCGTCCGGTCCCCGTACCGCTTGGTCAGTCCACGAACTTCGATCACTGCGCCACTCCCCGCTCGCCTCCGGCCCGGCGTCCGGCCGGGTCACCGCTTCCGAGGCTAGGAGCGGCCACGACGTGCCCCGTGGACCCGGAGGCCACAATGACCGCTGGTCACTGGTACCGCGGTACACCGGCGAGGTCGTCACCGACGGCCCGGCAGCCCGGCAGCCCAGCAGCCCGGTGGTCCGGTGGTCCGGCAGCCCGGTGGTCCGGTGGTCCGGTGGTCCGGTGATCACGGGTCGGCCGACCCGTCCGGCCGACCCGTCACTCGTACCGGTACTTCAGCGCGTCCGCCTCCCGCTGCTCGATGTCGGCGATCGTCAGTTCCGGCATCCGCAGTTGGGCGAGCGTCACCTCGGCCGAGGCCGGCTGGGCGTCGGCCGACAGCCACTGCTCCGGCTTCCAGGCCCCGCTGCGCAGCAGGGACTTGGGGCAGTGCGGGTAGACCTCCTCGATGCCCACCACCAGCGCGCTGGCGGGCGGCTTGCCCACGGCGGTCAGCCGCGACAGCAGCTCCGGGTGGGTGGAGACGCAGGCCCGGCCGTTCACCCGCAGTGTGGTGGTGCGCCCGGGGATGACGAACAGCAGCCCGGCCCGTCCGGTGGCGATGACGTTCTGCAGGGTGTCCAGACGCTTGTTGCCGGTCGCGTCCGGTATCGCCACCGTCCGTGCGTCCAGGACGGTGACGAACCCGGCGGGGCCGCCGCGCGGCGAGACGTCACACCTGCCCTCGGCGTCCGCGCTGGCGACCATGACCAGCGACGAGCAGCCGATCAACTGTCTTGTCTGCTCGGTGAGTTCGGTCATCTGCTTCCGCACGGCGGCTTCGCCGGGGAGGTCGTAGACCCGGCGCAGCGCGTCCTGGTCGGACACGGCGTCGAGACGGAGCAGGTCGAAGGCACTACCGGCAAGAGGCGTCGTCATACCTCCGACCCTACGACCCCGAGGTGACGACCCGCGGTGCTCGGCGATCAGGCGGAGACCCCCCGACCGCCGTCGCCACCGCCGCCGTCGCCACTGCCGTCATCGACGAGCTGCTGGATCGCGGAGAGGATTCCCTCCACGGCGGCGGGCTCCGCGGCGAGGGCGGTCAGTGCGACGGACGGCCAGCCGTTGTAGCCCTTCGCGGGCAGCGCCTCCAGTTTCTCCGCCAGGCCGGGGAGGGCCGGCAGGGAGGCCGCGAACGCCGCCGCCCGCCCGGGGCCGAGGTGATAGGTGATCGAGCCGAAGGCGAAGGAGAGGTCGTCCTTCGCCGGGTCCTCGCCCAGGACGAACACCGGCTGATTGGTCATGTGCTTCCGCCCCCGCGCCCCGTACCCCACTCGGTCAAGTCGTAGACGCTACGACAGTAGGGGTCGTGGACGTCCTTGCGCAGACGGTCCGACTCCCCCGCCAGAAGGACCGGCAGCGCCACGTGGACCGCCGTCACGCCGGTGACGACCGCGCCGTCCTCGTCGCGGAGCGGGAGGTCGATGCCGAAGGGCGGCGCGCTCTCCGACTCGGGGGTGTCGAGGTACAGGCGGCACGTCTCCTCGTCGAGGAGGAGGAAGCCGCGCAGCCGTAGTTCCGCGGGCTCGTCCGGTTCCGGTGGGACGGTGAAGGCCTTGGCGGCCGCGTGCAGCGCGTCCGTCAGGTGGAAGCGGGGTCGCTCGACGAAGGCGTGGACAGTGGCGGACGCGTCGTGCACCGGAATCCCGAAGGCGTCGCGCGGCGCCCGCTCGGTCTCGGGGCCCGTGAGGCCGGCGAGTGCGCGGCGCAGGGCCGCCGCCAGGTCCCCCGACGGGATGTTCCCGCCGTACCGGTCGGTGAGCGGCAGATCGAAGGCGACCGAGCTGTCGAGCCGTCGGCCGTCCCATACCACGACGCGGCCGACGTCGCTCCGTTCCGGGGGCGTCACCACCCCGCGGACGAGCCGGGCCTCCGGTCCGAGCGTGAACGCCGTTGCCCGGCCGAGCAGTTGGTGTGCCAGCCGCGACTGCAGACCGGAAAGGCCCGCCTCGTCCCACGTCATCGACATCTGTCCCTGCCTCTGCCTCTGCCTCTGCCTCGAATGCTCCGTCATACCTGGCATACCTGGTTCAACGCGTCGAGACGGCCCGACAGCCTGCCCGGCCCTCGCTAGCATCTGGCCATGCCTTTACGTCGGCGCCATGACAAGCTCGCCGCCCTGCCCCGCGATCCACGAGCCGACGACTATCCGATGCCGACCGTCCCGTACGGCTGGTACGCCGTGCTCCGCAGTGACGAACTGCGTCCGGGCGAGGTCGTCAGCCTCCACTACTTCGGACGGGCGCTCATCGCCTTCCGCGGCGCGGACGGTCGAGCCGCCGTACGGGACGCGCACTGTCCGCACTACGGCGCGCACCTCGGCGCGGGCGGCAAGGTCGTGGACGGCGCGGTGGAATGTCCGTTCCACGGGTGGCGGTTCGGGCCGGACGGGCGGTGCGTGGAAGCTCCGTTCGCGCGTCGGACTCCGAAAGTGGCCCTCGGCGGCTTTCCGGTCCGTGAGCACAGTGGGCTCGTCCTGGTCCACCGCGGGCCGGGCGAACCCTTGTGGGAGGTGCCGGAGATCCCGGAGGCCGCGTCCGGGCGGTTCGCCAGGCCGATCGACGACGTCTGCCGCGCGCGCATTCACATCCAGGAGATGCGCGAGAACATCGTCGACGAGTCCCACTTCCACTTCCTGCACGGCCAGAGCGAACCCCTCGTCCAGGACTGGCGGGCCGACGGCCCCTTCGCGGAGGCCCGCGGCCGGATCCGGCGGCGCGTCCTCGGCCGGGACATCGACAACACCTTCGACGCGTTCATGTACGGGCCGGGCGTCATGGTGGTCCGCACCCAGGGGCCCGCCCTGTCGGTGACCGCCGTCGCCCTCACCACTCCCGTCGACGACCGCACCAGCGAGCTGCGGATGCTGTACTACCTCCGCAAACCGGCCAGGTTCCCGTTCCTGACGCCCGTGCTCAAGCTCGTCTTCCGGACGCAGGCCCTGGGCGAGGTGCGCGAGGAGCTCCGGATCTGGGACCACAAGATCCACCGGCCGCACCCGGTCCTGCTCCCCCACGAACAGGGCATCAAGGCGTTGCGCCGCTGGTACGCGCAGTTCTACGGCGGCGGCCCGACGGCGAGTGCCTAGGCCGGAGATCCCGGCCATTCCGCCGACAGGCCAGCGGTTCAGGCGCGGTGGGCGCATGCTCAGGTCGGGACCGTGCTCGACGCCGGCGGGCGACCTCGCCGACCGGCGTGTGGAATGCAGGCAAGGACGGGAGAACTCACGATGGATCTCGGACTGAACGGACAGGTGGCCGTCGTCACCGGTGCCAGCAGGGGGATCGGGCTGGCGGTCGTACGGGCGCTGGTCGCCGAGGGAGTCACGGTCCATGCCGGGGCCCGGCACTCCTCGGCCGGGCTTGAGGAACTGGCCGCGACGGGAAGCGTGCGGATCGTCCCGGTCGACCTGGGCGAGGCGTCGGGACCCGCACGGCTCATCGAGGCCGCGGGCGACCGGATCGACATCCTCGTCAACAACGTGGGAACGGCCCCGGCCCGTACCGGAGGATTCCTCTCGGTCACCGACGAGGAGTGGCTCACCACCCTGAACCTCAACCTGATGGCGGCCGTCCGTACGACCCGCAGCGCCCTGCCGGTGATGCTCGCCCGGGGCCGGGGCTCGATCGTGAGCATCTGCTCGGTCAACGCGGCGCTCCCCGACCCGGCGGTCATCGACTACAGCGCCTCGAAGGCGGCCCTCGCGGGCTTCTCCAAGGCCCTGTCCAAGGAGGTCGGCCCGAAGGGGATCCGGGTCAACACCGTCAGCCCCGGTCCGGTCGAGACCGATCTCTGGCTGGGCGAGGGCGGGGTCGCCGCGACGGTCTCCGAGGCGACCGGCCTGAAACCCCAGGACGTCATCGACAACGCCGCCCGGACGACGGTGACCGGCCGTTTCTCCCGGCCCGCCGAGATCGCCGACGTGGTCCTGCTGCTGGCCGCCGACCGCACGGCGAACGTCACCGGCGCCGACATCACCGTCGACGGAGGCTTCATCCCCACCTGGTGAGCACCCCCGCACCGACCCCACCCGACGAGTGACCGGACCATGACCACCATGCGTGCTGTACGGGCCCACGAGCGGGGCGGGGCCCTCCCACGAGGTCTCCGGAGTGGCGGCCGCATCGGCACCGGCGTCACCGGCCTCGCCGTCGGTGACGAGGTCTACGGCCTGATCCCCTTCACCCGGGACGGAGCCGCCGCCGAGTACGTCACCGTCCCCGCGGACGTCCTCGCCGCCAAGCCCGCCCGGCCGGACCACGACAGCGCGGCGGCCGTACCCCTCGCGGTGCTCACCGCCTGGCAGGGGAGGCCGGTCGGGCACGCTGCACTGGTGTCCGGGCAGCGGGTGCTGGTCCAGGGCGGCGCCGGGGGCGTCGGTTCCTTCGCGGTCCAGATCGCCGCGGCCCTGGGCGCCCGGGTGACCACCACCGCCCTGCCGCAGGACCGCGAGTTCGTCACCCGGCTCGGCGCGGAGCGGGTCGTCGACTACAGCGCCGAACGTTTCGAGGACCAAGTCACCGATGTGGACGTGGTGTTCGACGCGGTCGCGCCAAGGAACACCGGCGCGGCAAGATCGTGCTGCACGTGGGGGACGGGGGCTGACGGCGAGCGGCAGGGACCGACTCGGGCTCTCCGCACACCGCGCTATTGCACACCTGTGACAGCAGACGCACAGCCCCGTCACCCAGTGCGGGAATGCTCCGCAGCGTCACTCACATCACTGGGGGGAACCACGATGTCCGCTCGTCACCGCCGGCGCACCGGCGCCACCGTCGTCACCGCGGGTGCCGCCGCCCTGCTCGCCCTGTGCGGCACGGCCTGCGCCGCGCCGGCCGCCCCGGCCTCCGGCGGAGCCAAGGGCAGCGCCGCGATGGTCGTCGCGGCCGCGTCCACCCACACGCTCACCGTGCCGAGGGGGCTGACCCTCAGCAACGGCACGCGCCACGTGATCGTCAACGGCAGGTCGATCGACTTCGGTACCACGGTCCGTGATCTGGCCTGGAACCCGAACGGCAGCAAGGCCGCCTTCGTCGACGGGCACGGCAACCTCGTCGTCTCCGACCCCGACGGCACCCACCGTGTCACCGTCGCCGCCAACCCGGGCGGGCAGACCTGGTCCCACCCCACCTGGCAGGTGGCCGCCGCCGACCGGACGAACCAGATCCCCGCGAAGAACAACATCGTCTTCTCGGCGAAGATCCACGGTCACACCGTCCTTGAGGGCGTCAAGGCGACCAGCAACCACGGCAGGCCGGCCAGGATCAGCCTCAACGGCTACGCGGGAGACGCCGCCGTCCCGCAGACCGACAACACCTGGCCGAACGTCGGCGGCAAGTACGGCTCGGCCGTCTACGAGAACACCCGTACCGGCGAGGTCTACATCCGCGACGACTACCTGCGGCAGCAGGGCGGCGCGCTGGCCAAGGGTTCCGAGCCCGCGCTCTCCCCCGACAACGAGGAGGTCGTCTTCGTCCGTTCCGTCCACGGCCACGACCACCTCTTCGTCGAGGACCTCGGCGGCTCCACGAACACCGTCAAGGACGTCACCCCGACCGCCACCACCGACTACACCGAGCCCACCTGGTCCCCCAACGGCAAGACGATCGCCTTCCGCGCCCCGACCGGTACGTACACCGTCACCAAGGGCGCCCACGGCTTCGGCAGGCCCGTGAAGGTCTCCACGCACACCGGCCTGCCCGCCTACCGCGGCTGACCGCCGCCCAACCGCCCGCCCGAGCGCGCGAGTTCGGCCCGCAGCTCGGGCAGGTGCTGGTCGGCCGTGTCGTGCGGCAGGTACTCGACCACATCGAGAAAACGGAACAGCACCTGGGTCCTGGTGACGGCGAACTCGTAGTCGCCGAACCCCACCACGGCACCCATGTCCCCACGGACGGCGCCCCGGACGACATGAGCGGTCATGTCGTCCGGGCTCTCCGCACTCAGCCCCCGCCGCGCGTTGGGGCGGGCCAGGTACGGGCAGACCATCGAGGCGTAGAGCATGCACGCGCGGTGCCCCGGAGCCTCCAGCGTCGCCGCCATGTTGCGGTACGGCCGCCCGGCATCGAGCGCCGCGCGGATCGCCGCGCTCTCCGCGGCGCCGACCACCCGCCACACCGGCCCCTTGGGCATCAGGGTGTCGCAGACGGAACACAGCCGCCGCCGCGCGCACTCCGCGCTGCGCCCGTAGTCGGTGAGCGCGAACTGCGGTTCGTCGCCCTCCCACGGAGTGATGGCGGGCACGGGATAGCCACGGCTGTCACGAGGCCTGGCCCCGACGGTGGCCGGCATGGGAACGGAATCGAATCGCACACCTCATGGTCGGCCACCCGACCGCCCACCGCGACGGTCGACCGGACATTCACCGGCCCGGGAACTAGGTCATTGTGCAGATGCCTCCGCGCACCCCCTCCTCCTAGGGTCCAAGACATGCCACACCGACCCAGCCGCCCGAGGAGTCCCATGAGTTCCGATGTTTCCCGCCGTCAGGTGCTGGCCGCCGGAGCGGCGGCGGCCGGGGCGGCCGCGCTGGTCGCCGGTGGCGCGGGAACGGCCGACGCGGCGAGTGCCCCGGCCGGTACGAGCAAGGAGAAGTCCAAGGTGAAGCCCACGATCGTCCTCGTGCACGGCGGTTACGCCGACTCGTCGTGCTGGAACGCCACCATCAGGGAGCTGCAGCACAAGGGCTACACCACGATCTCCGGATCGAACCCGCTGCGCGGCATCCCGACCGACGCCCCCTACATCGCCGGCCTCCTGGACTCCATCAGCGGACCGGTCGTCCTGGTCGCCCACTCCATGGGCGGAACGGTCATCACGAACGCCGCCGCCGGCAGGAGCAACGTCAAGGCCCTCGTCTACGTCGCCGCGTTCGTGCCCGAGGTCGGCGAGACGCAGGGCGAGCTGATCACCAAGTTCCCCGGCAGCGAGGTCGAACCGGTCAGCGTCCCGGTGCCGTACACCAAGGCCGACGGCACCACCGGCATCGACCTGTACCTCGGCAAGGACGGCCAGGCCGCCTTCGCCGCCGACATCCCCACCGCCGACTTCAACGTCCTCCAGGCCACCCAACGGCCCTTCGACGCCGACTCGTTCACCTTCCCCACCACGGCCGCCGCCTGGAAGACCATCCCCGTATGGGGCCTGGTCGCCGGACAGGACAAGGCGATCCCGCCGGCCTGCGAACGCTGGATGTACAGCCGCGCCAACGCCCGCAAGGTCGTCGAAGTGCCCGGCTCCTCGCACGTCGTGATGCTCAGCCACCCCAAGATCGTCGCGGGTCTCATCGAGGACGCCGCCAAGTCGGTCGCCTGACCCTCGCGGAACGAATGAAGAGCGCCCCGGTCCGTCTCCACGGACCGGGGCGCTCCGGCTGTCCGCAGTGTCTTCCCGCCGCGGATCCGGGCCCGATTCATGGGCTATGACGGGGACTTCGCGCTCAATCGCCGGTGACCGAGATGACGGTGCCGATCTTCACGTCCTGGTAGAACCACTTGGCGTCGGTGCCGTCCAGGCCGATCCAGCCGCCGGTGCCGTCGGCGCCTGGTGTGCCGAGGCTCTTCCCTTTGTAGGTGCGGGTGAGGCCGACGTAGACCGGCGTGTTGTCGGCGTCACGCAGTTCGACCGCGAGCGTGACCTCCGTGTACAGGCCCACTCCGTCGGTGGAGTCGGTGACGGTCACCACCTTGGTGTCGTGCTTCCCGTACACGGTCAACGGACCGACGAACGCGGGGCTGTCGGAGGAGTCCGAGGTCAGCGGCATGACCCGGCCCCCGAGGACCAGGGCACGCTTGGTGAGTTCCAGCGTGCCGGCGGCGGGCACCGCGGAGACGGGGGTCGACATCGCGGCGGAAGGTGAAGGCACGGGCGAGTGTGACCGCGCCTGCGACGGGACGGCGGGCGCGGCGGCGCCCGGGAGCCGGCGGCCGTTCTCCTTCCCCGTGAGGTCCAGGGTCAGCGCGCCTCCCACCAGGGCGACGGCCACCGCACCCGCGCCCAGCAGGCCGGCCGTCCGACGGCGCGCCCGGCGCACCGCACGGCCGCGGACCTGGGCGCCGGTGAGGACCGGACGCGCCTCCTGTTCGGCGGCCAACTCACGCAGTGCGACGGTGAGTTCATCGCCTGGCCCGGTGGAGAGTTCATCCGACACGGCCGCTCTCCTTCCGATTCCGGACCGGCACGTCCGCCTCGTCCGGACCGAGCTGCTTCGCCAGCGCCGCCCTTCCCCGGTACAGCCTGGCCTTCACCGTCCCCACGGGCGCACCCGTCTCGGAGGCTATCTGCTCGACGCTCACGTCACACAGATGGTGCAGGACGATCACCATCCGTTGCGCCGTGGGCAGTTGGCGCAGCGCGGCGACAAGTGCCGTGTGATCGGGGCCCGGTCCGGGCGTGGACTCGGGCGGCGGGGTGCGGCGCACCAGCTCCAGCCAGCGTCTGGCCCGGCGCCAGCGGCTGACCGCCAGCCGCATGGCGACGGTGCGTATCCACGCCTCGGGCGCCTCGTCCGCGAGGAAGTCCCCGCGCCGGTCCCAGGCCCGTACGAACGCCTCCTGGACCACGTCCTGCGCCTCCTCGCGATCCCCGGTGAACGCCGCGAGCTGGCCGGTCAGACGGGGGAACGCGGCGGCGTAGAAGGCGTCGAACTCGTCCTCGGTCATGACCTCACCGGCGTCTTGGAATTCCGTGCAACCTGGCCGCCGCACCGTGCGTACAGGAAAGACGACGAACACGCGTCCCAGGATCCACTTCCCCCACAGTCGTATCAGAGACAGCCGTATCGGAGGACCACCGAAGTGCCCGACCCCCACGACGACTTCACGGCGTACGCGCACACGCAGCTGCCCCGGCTGGTCACCACCGCGCATCTGCTCTCGGGCGCGACCGGAGACCCCCGCGAGGCGGCTGAACTGGTGCGGAGAACGCTGGTGGGGCTGCGCGCGCGGTGGCGCCGGATACCCCGGGACGACGTGGACTTCTATGTGCTGCGGTCCCTGGTGAAGGAGTTCCTGCGCGAGGCGCGCCGCCAACAGGCGCTGCCCGACGGTGTGTTGAAGGACACGTCCGCGCGGCAGCGGGCGGTGCTCGTGCTGCTGCACCGGGAGGGGCTGCGGGAGGCGGAGGTCGCCCAGCTGCTCGGCTGGTCGGCCGGTGCGGTGGGCAGCCGGGCGCGGCGGGGGCTGGCGGTGTGCGGGGGTGACGCGGGGCGGCTGCGGGGGCTGTTCGCGGAGGCCGCCCAGGCCGTCGAGGCCTCAGAGACCTCCGGAGCGGCCCAAGTCGGCGCCGGGGACGCCCCGTTCGGCGTCGCGCTCGATGACGTCGAGCGGCGCGGCCGGGCGCTGCGGCGTCGCCGTAGGGCCGTGGGCGCGGTGGTCTGCGTGCTGCTGCTCCTCCCGGCGGGTGTCTTCGCCGCCGGGCGGATCGTGGGCGGCGGCAGCGCGGGCGGGTCGGCCGCCGGGGCGGTCGACGTGGCGCGGAGCCCGATACGGATCGTCGCGCCCGGCGAGCGGGTGGCCGCCGTGCCGGGGGTGCAGGTGTGGCTGACGAGCGACGGCAAGCACTGGTCGACACCGCAACGGCCCAACCAGTTCCTCGGGTTGGCCGACGACGGCTACGCGAGCGCATCGAAAGTGGGGACCGCGAGCGAGAAGCCGGCCGCCTCCGTGCAGCCCGACCGGCTGAACAGCTCGTACTTCCTGTCCGGCCTGTACCGCGGCCTGTCCGCCGACCCGGCGCGCGTCGAGGTCACCGTCGACGAGAACAGGATGACCGGCACCGTCCTCACGCTGGCGGGCAGCCCGGGCTGGGGCGTCTGGTACACGCGTGCGTCGCTGTCCCTGGCGGAGCTGAAGTCGAGCTACGGCGACGGCGGTCCGACCGTCACGGTGTACGACGCGGCCGGCAAGGTCGTCGCGCGGGGCGGGGCCGACTGGTGAGCCGCACCGCCAGGTCCGCCAAGCCGCGCATCCCGCTCCGCCTGCGGCTGCGCCGCAACCGGGGCCGCCTGCTGCGGCGGCTGGTCATCGCCTTCCTCCTGCTGGTCGTGGCGCTGTGCACGGCCGCGGTCGTCGCGTACCGGCTGACGGGGATCCCGGATCCGCACCCCGAGACCGTCACCCAGAGCACGGTCTTCGTCGACGACAAGGGCTCCTATCTGGGCCGGCGCGGTCCCGTCGACCGCCAGGAGGTGCCGCTGTCGCAGGTCCCGAGGTATGTCCAGGACGCCGTGATCGCGGCCGAGAACCGCACCTTCCGCACGGACGACGGGGTGTCGCCGCGCGCCCTCGCCCGCGCGGTGCTGGCCTCGCTGACCGGCGGCGAACGGCAGGGCGGCTCCACCATCACCCAGCAGTACGTCAAGAACGCGCTGCTGAGCCCGGAGCAGTCGCTGTCCCGCAAGGCCCGCGAGGCACTGATCGCGATCAAGCTCGACCGCACCCGCACCAAGGACGAGATCCTGGCGGGCTATCTCAACACCGTGTATTTCGGCCGGGGTTCGGCCGGTATCGAGGCCGCCGCGCGCAACTACTTCGGCGTGGACACCCGCGAACTGACCGTCTCCCAGGGCGCCGCGCTGGCGGGGATCGTCAACATCCCCTCGTACTACGAGAAGGCGGGCTCCGATCCCAAGGTGACCGCGACGCTCAGGGCCCGCTGGGAGTGGGTGCTCGACGCGATGGCGGCGAGCGGGAGCATCACGGCGAAGCAGCGCGCCGAGGCCGCGTTCCCCGCGTTCCGTTTCTATCCGCCGGGGGCGACCGAGGGGCAGCGGCAGTACATGATCGACGTGGCGGCGCAGGAGGCCGCCGATCAACTGGGCATCACCGAGGACCAGTTGGCACGCGGCGGCTACACCGTGCACACCACCTTCGACCTGGCGCTCCAGGACGCCACCACCGAGGCGGTCAAGGACATCAAGAGCGGCAAGGGCATCACGCTGCACACCGCCGTCGTGGCGATCGTGCCCGGCGACGGGGCGGTGCGGCTGCTGTACGGCGGCTCGGACTACGCCCGGCAGCCGTTCAACGACGCGGTGGGCGGCGCGGTGGAGGCCGGGACGGCCCTGGACCCCTTCGCCAAGGCCCCGCTCGGCGCCCCGCTGACCGCGCTGCCGAAGACCGCGGCACCCACCCCGCTCAAGCTCGCCTCGGCCTACGCGACCGTGGCGGCCGACGGGGTGTACGCGGCCCCGTACACGGTCACGAAGATCACCCGGGACGGCCGGCCGGTGTACACCGCGCACCCCGACACCCGGCGCGCGCTGGACGAGAAGGACGCGTACATGGTGAACGCGATGATGTCCAAGATGTACGTCGGCGCGCTCCCCGCGGTCCCCACGGCCCAGCGCGCCCCGGAGACCGCTTTCACGGCCGGTGCGGGCGGCGGCATCACCCGCCGCACCGTGTGGTCCACCCGCCTCGACCCCCAACTGGCCCTCACCACCGCCCTGTTCGCCGACCGCCCCGGCAAGAGGAAGAACACGACCGCACCGGCCCAACTCCCGAACGACCCGCCGCCGACCCAGTCCGCGGAGCAGACCACGGCACAGATCTGGCGGCTGGCCACTACGGGGACGGGATAGTCACCCGTGCGCGCCCCAGAACGCGCAGTGATGGCGGAGTTCCGCGGTACGGGTCGGAGCAATGCGATCCGGTGCCAGGGAAAGCACCGTGTTCCGGGGCCAGTTGGGGGACGCGGGGCCGTTCGGGTCGGCCGTGGCGGCGAAGTGCGTCCAGTAGTCGAGCATGGTGTCGGCCAGCCGGTGTTGTGCGGCGGTGAGGGCGCGGGGGCGGCCTCCCAGGTCGAACAGGTAGGGGAGTTCGCTCGCGTGCGGTGCGCCGAGCGGGAACGGTGGGGTGCCGGAGGTGAGCGGCGGGGCGTGCTCGTCGGCGAACTCGTAGCGCCAGGTGGGTACTTGGGCGGTGCGCAGGGCCGTGTCGGTGCGTGCCGTCGGGCAGGCGAAGTTCGCGTCGCCGATGACGGCGCCGAACACCGGGCCGCCGTCGGAGCGGTGCACCGGGTACTCGTGGACGATCGCCTTCGCCTGCCCCGGGGAGGGGAAGAAGGCGGACACGACGTCGGGCCAGGTGGCGGGGGTGACGGGGTTGCCGGCCTGGATGATGCCGGCGGCCCAGCCGTTGCCCTCGTCGTGGTTGTTCCCGATGAGGACGGGGACGTGGTGGAAGCGGCCGGCCGCGATCGCCGCACCGGGGTCGGCGGGCAGCAACGGGGTGTCGTGGGCGGGCTGCTGATCGGTGGCCTGGGCCGCGAGCAGGCGCGGGACGGACACCCGCCGCAGACAGGCCGTCGTATCGCGCGCGTCGCCGCAGCCGACCTTCGCCGCGAGGTCCGCGCCCGTGGCGCGTGCCGTGGACAGGGGGACGGAGGACGGCGCGAACGGGCGGTCGGGGCTGCCCGCGCACGGGCCGCTCTCGATGATCGCCCGGTCGAAGAGGCCCGCGGCGGCGGGTGAGGCGAGCTGGGCGCAGACGCTGTAGCCGCCCGCCGACTCACCGGCCAGGGTCACGTTCCGCGCGTCGCCGCCGAACGCCCCGATCTCGGCGCGCACCCAGCGCAACGCGGCCTGCTGGTCGGCCAGTCCGAAGGTGCCGGAGCCGGGCAGCCCCGCGTGGGCGAGGAAACCCAGGGCGCCGAGGCGGTAGTCGACGGTGACGACCACGACATCGCCCCGGGTCGCCATGCGGTGGGCGTCGTAGGAACTGCCCGCTCCGGTGGTGAGGCCGCCGCCGTGCAGCCAGACGATCACCGGTCGAGGGCGGGCCGGTCCAGCGCCGTCCGGCGTCGTGACGTTCAGGTGGAGACAGTCCTCGTCCGTACTGCCCCCGGGCACCTCACCGGCCGGCTGCGGGCAGGCGCTCGCGGGCCGGGTCGCGTCGCGCACTCCGGACCAGGGGGCGGCCGGGCGGGGCGGCGCCCAGCGCAGGCGGCCGACCGGGGGCGCCGCGTAGGGGATGCCCTCGAAGGTGCGGTAGCCGTCTTGGGCGGCGCCCCGCACCACGCCGTCGTGGACGCGTACCTCGGTGGCGGGCCGGGGCGCGGACCAGGCGGTCGTCGCGAGTACGGCGGTCAGGGCGCAGCCCAGGGCGGTCAGGACGCGGTGTGCGCGCATGGTCGTCTTCTCCCCGTCGGTCGTTCGTCGGTTGTCGGCTGTCAGCCGCCGCCCATGCCGCCCTGCCCGGCGATCATGGTCGTCGGCAGCGTGCGTACGGCTTTGTCCAGGCCCGGCGCGAGGGCGGCGAGCGAGTCCGTGCAGGCGTCGATCCGCGCCCGGTACGTCTTCCGGTCCCGGCGTGACACGACCGGGCGGATGCCGCCCGCGGCGGCGAGCGCGAGCAGCGCGGCGTCGGCCACGGGCAGCTCGGTCACCGGGACGTCCCCGTGCAGCGCCTCGGACACCCGGACGCGGACCGCGGCCGGCGTCGCGCGGTCCGTGACGGTCGCCCGCCTGCGGCCGAACGGGGTGCGGGGCGCCCGCACGGTGAGCACGCCCGCCGCGACGAGCCGGTCCTCCACCTCGGTCAGAGTGCGCCTACGGTGACGGCGCACGAGCCGCTTCCAGTCGCGCCCACCGTCCTCCCCCGGCCGGCCGCGCGCCGCGAGGTCGACCAGAGTGGCGGCCCGCACCAGCAGCCGGGTGCGGGCACGGTCGTAGGGGCCCTCGGCCGAGTCGTCGTAGGCGAGCAGATACATGAGGCAGGGCAGGTCGTCGTCCACCCTTCGATGCTAGGGCCGCGCACCCCGCCCCCGGATCGGCCACGGGAACGGACCGGCACTGGGAGCGCGGGAGGAGCGCGGCCCGGCGTCCTCCCTGAGGAGGAGGCGACGATGGTCAGGGACGACGCGGCCGGACGAGGCCAAGCCGAAGGCGACCGACGGTCAAGGACAGCGCGGCCCGCGCAAGGCCAGGCCGAAGCCGACCGACAGTCAAGGGCGGCGGGGCTCGACCAGGCCGTGGTCGTAGGCGGCGACGACGGCGTGGACGCGGTCGCGCAGGCCCAGTTTGCGCAGGACCGCGGTGACGTGGTTCTTGACGGTGGCCTCCGACAGCCGCAGCCGCTCGGCGATCTCCGCGTTCGACAGGGCCTGCCCGATGAGGGTGAGCACCTCCCGCTCGCGGCCGGAGAGGTCCCGCAGAGAGGGTGGCGGTGCCTGGTCGGGGGCGGTGCTCAGGAACCGGTCGAGGACCCGGCCCAGCACGGCCGGCGCGAGCAGCGCGTCGCCGCGCGCGGTGACCCGGATCGCTTCGACGAGTTCGCCGGGGCGCATGTCCTTCAGCAGGAACCCGCTCGCCCCGGCCCGCAGCGCGGCGACCACCTGCGCGTCCACGTCCCAGGTGGTCAGCACCAGCACCCGGGCGCGGCCGCCGTCCGCGACGATCCGCCGGGTGGCCTCGATGCCGTCCAGCACGGGCATCCGTACGTCCATCAGCACCACGTCGGGCGCCAGTTCCCGGGTCAGCCGCACCGCCTCCCGGCCGTCGGACGCCTCGCCGACCACCTCCAGGTCGTCCCGGGCGTCGATGATCATCCGGAATCCGGTGCGGACCAGGGCCTGGTCGTCGGCCACCACCACCCGCAGGGTCATGACCCGCCCTCCACCGGCAGCCGCGCCGCCACCTCGAACCCTCCGTCGCCCGGACCGGCACGCAGGCTGCCGCCCACGAGCCGTACCCGCTCCCGCATCCCCACGAGCCCGCGCCCCGCGCCCGCCGAGGCCGAGCTTCCCTGTCCGGTACGGCCGTTGTCGACCACCGTGACCTCCACGCACTCGCCGTCGCCCGTCACCCGCACGCTCACCTCGTCGGCGTCGACCGCGTGGCGCAGCGTGTTGGTGAGGGCCTCCTGGACGATCCGGTACGCCGCCAGGTCCACGGTGGCCGGCAGACCGTCGAGGACGCCCTCACGGTGCACGCGCACGGTCATGCCGGTCGCGCGCACGGTGTCGGCGAGTTCGTCGAGCCGCGCGAGCGTGGGCCCGGGCTTCCGCTGCTCACCGGCCGCGTCGTCGCCCACCTCCTCCGGCCCGAACGCCCGTAGCAGCAGCCGCAGTTCACCGAGCGCCGAGCGCGCGCCGGTCTCGATGGCCCGCAGCGCCTGCCGGGCCTGGTCGGGCCGCTGGTCGAACACATCGTCGGCGGCGCCCGCCTGAACGACCATCACGGACAAGGTGTGCGCGACCAGGTCGTGCACCTCGCGCGCGATCCGCGCCCGTTCCTCGACCACGGCCCGGCGCAGCTCCGCCTCCGTCCGGGCCCGCTGCGCCCGCCGCCACTGCCCGGCGGTCCACGCGAGGACCACTGCCAGCAGATAGAGCGTCACTCCCGTGGGGCCGCCGCCCGCCCCGAAGGCCAGCGGCGCCGGCAGGCACATCGCGGCGAGCCCCCACAGCGAGGTCCGGCGCGGCGCGGTGGCCGACAGGACGCACAGCGTTACCTGCGCCGCGAACAGCGCCCCCGTCAGGGACACCTCGGGCAGTAGCGCCCACACCGCGAGCCCGGCCGCCGCGTTCACGGCCAGTACGGCGACGGGGGCGCGCACCTGCCACCTCAGGGCGAGGACCTGCGCGAGAACGAGGGCCAGGGCCACGGCCAGGCGCGGGCCGTCCCCGGCGCCCGCGACCAGCACCGAGGTACCGGGCACGGCGAGCACCAGCCCGGCCGACCCCCACCACAACGCCCGCAGCTCCACGCCCCGAGCCTATCCGGCGACCGGTCCGCTCCCCGGGCCCCAAGACCCGCGGCGCTCGACCATTTACCGTGGACGTGGATACTGCACGGGTGACCGACCCGGCCACCGAGGCCCCCTCGAACCCCAAGCACCCCGCGTGGCTGACCCGCAACGTGAAGGTGCTGTGCGGGGTGTCCTTCCTCCAGGACGCGGCCAGCGAACTCCTCTACCCGATCCTGCCGATCTTCCTGACCGTGGTGCTGGGCGCCCCGCCCGCCGTCGTCGGGGCGATCGAAGGGGCGGCCGAGGGAGCCGCCTCGCTCACCAAGGTGGCCGCCGGACGGCTGGCGGACCGATTCGCGCGCCGTCCGCTGATCGGCGCGGGGTACGGCCTGGCCGCGGTCGGCAAGCTGCTCATCGCGCTGGCGACCGCGTGGCCGCTGGTCCTCGTCGCCAGGGTCACCGACCGGCTCGGCAAGGGCATGCGCGGGGCGCCGCGTGACGCGCTACTCGTCGAGGGTGTCCCGGCCGGACAGCGCGGCAGGGTGTTCGGACTGCACCGGGCCGCCGACACCGCGGGCGCGGTGGTCGGCCCGCTCGTCGGGCTGGTCCTGTACGAGGCGCTGGACCACCGGCTGCGCCCGCTGTTCTGGATCGCCGTGATCCCGGCGGTCGCCTCGGTCGCGCTGGTCGCCGCCGTCCGCGACCCCCGCACCGCACACGCGGGCGGTTCCCGTACGCGCACCGCCCGTGCCCCCTGGCGGTCCCTGCCGCGCCCGTACTGGCGGGTCCTGGCCGTGCTGCTCGTCTTCAACCTCGTCAACTTCCCCGACGCGCTGCTGCTGTTGCGCGCCCACGACCTGGGCCTGTCGACGGCCGGGGTGGTCGGCGCGTACGCGGTCTACAACCTCGTCTACGCCGCCCTCTCCTACCCCGCCGGAGCCCTGTCCGACCGGCTCCCCCGCCCGCGGGTCTTCGCCGCCGGCCTGTTCTTCTTCGCGGTCGGCTATCTCGGCCTCGGCCTGATCCACAGCCCCTGGGCCGTGTTCGTCGTCCTCCCGCTCTACGGCGGTTTCGCGGCCTGCACCGACGGCGTCGGCAAGGCCTGGATCTCCACGCTCGTCCCCGACCACCAGCAGGGCAGCGCGCAGGGCCTCTACCAGGGGGCGACCGGCGCCGCCGTGCTGCTCGCGGGCGTGTGGGCCGGGCTCGCCTGGGGCGCGGACGGCCAACTCCCGCTGCTGGTCTCCGGGGCCGTCGCGCTGGCCCTCGCGGGTGTGCTGCCGTCCGTGGCCCGCGCGCGGACCGCGTGAAGGTGTGACGAACAGGTCGCCTTCCAGCCATCGCTAGTGACAGGTTCTGGTCAAGAGCGGCCCAAATGCCGGACTCCTCCGCCCCCCGGTGGTCGGGTCGTCCCCGACGGCTGTATCCGCGCCCGCTCGGGAGGACCTGATGTCACAACCGACCCGCAAGAGACGTTGGTTCACGATCTGCGCCATCACCGCATCCGCCGCCCTCGTGGCGATACCCGCCGGCGCCGCGCCCGGCTCGGGCGGCACCCCCTTCGGAGTCCGCGCACTGACCCAACTGGCCGCCGAACGCGGGCAGTCGACGGACACCGTCAGCCCGAAGGCGAAAGCCGACGACGACGGCGGTGACGACGGCAACGAGGCCGACGAGATAGCCGAGGGCGCCGACCAGTACGCCGAGGCCCGCACCTCGCCCGGCATCGTCGCACCGGGCGCGTACGGCGCCGCCTGGACGAGTCTGACCAACCTGCCCAGCACAGGCGGCAGTTGGCGCAACATCACAAACTTGCCGTACAACTCCGACGACTCGCGCTACCGCGACTACGACTCCAACTCCAGTGGCGGCTCGGGCAATGTGACCGGCCGGATGGCCGCGATGGCCGCCGACGACGACGGCTACGTGTACGCGGGCAGCGCGGGCGGCGGAGTGTGGCGGTCCCGGTCCGGGGGCGGGCACTGGCAGCCCATCAGCGACAAGCTGCCGGCCCAGTCCACCGGCGCGCTCGCGCTGGACGGCGCCGGGCGGCTGTGGCTGGGCACCGGCGAGGCGACGACCAACGCGGACGCCTACCTCGGCAGCGGTGTCTACGTCCTGTCGAACCCCCGCCACGGCACGTTCTCCACGCGCAGCCGGGTCGGCGGCGACGAGCTGGAATCCACCACCATCCACGAACTGCGCTTCGGCGGTGGCAAGGTGTGGGCCGCGACCAGCGAGGGCGTGTGGAGCCACTCCACGAAGACGCTGAAGGGCGCCTGGAAGCTGGAGTTCGCGCCCAACCCGGCCTATCTGCCCGGCGGTTCACTCGCGAGCGACCCCTCGGCCGCGTACAAGAACATCGCCAACGACATCGCGATCGACCCGAAGAACCCCGCCAAGGTGGTCCTCGCGGTCGGCTGGCGCAGCGGTGACGACTACAACGGCTTCTACGCCAAGGACGCCGGCGGCACCTGGACCCGGATCAGCACCGGCTTCGGCGACCTGCCGACCGACGCGGACAACGTCGGCAACGTCACCTTCGCCCGCTCCGCGGACGGCTCGCGCTACTACGCCATCGACCAGTCCCCGGAGCAGCTGAACACCAACCCGGACAGCGGCCTTGAGGGCATCTACGTCTCCAAGTCCGGCTCCCCGACCGGCCCTTGGACGAAGATCGCCGACTACAAGGGCCTGGCCGCCGACGGTTCGGCACTCACCTCCAGCGGCTACATGCCGGGCGTGCAGGCCTGGTACAACCAGTTCCTGACCGTCGACCCGGCCAACGCGGAGCACGTCTACGCGGGCCTGGAGGAGGTCTACGAGACGAAGGACGGCGGCACCAACTGGTCGACGGTCGGCCCCTATTGGAACTTCGGCTTCCCCTGCTGGAGCATCGACCCCACCAAGCAGACCGGCGACTGCAACCCGACCACCCACTCCGACCAGCACGGCGTCGCGATCGGCAGCTACCACGGCAAGAGCTTCGTCTACGTCGGCAACGACGGCGGTGTCTACAAGCGCCCGCTGAACGGCTCCCAGGACGCCTCCGGTCACGCCACCGACTGGACCTCGCTCAACGACGGCACCATCGACACCCTCCAGTACTACTCGGTGGGCGTCGGCAAGGACCTGACCTACGGCGGCGTCTCCGTCACCGGCGGCCTCCAGGACAACGGCCAGTCGATCCTGCGCGGCAACGACACCGTGATGGGCTCCAACTTCGGCGGTGACGGCGGCGACACCCTCACCGACCCGGCCAACGGCTGCAACATGGCCGAGGAGTACGTCTACCTGGCGATCCAGGTGACCCAGAACTGCGCGGTGAACGACGGGAGTTGGGTCACCGACCCGAGCAAGATCACGTCGTACAACGTGGCCCCCGCCGACAACGCCACCGGTGAGGCCCGCTTCATCGCCCCGATCACGGCCGACATGAAGAACAGCTCGACCTGGATCGCGGGCGGCCGGCACATCTGGGTCCAGACGAACGGCTACGCCATCCGCAGCGGTTCGGAGTGGAAGAGCGTCTACGACCTCGGCGCCGGCCGCACCGCGACCGCCGTCGCGGCCTCGGGCGGCAAGGTGTACGCGGCCTGGTGCGGGCCCTGCAACAACCAGGGCTTCGCGCGCGGCATCTCCGTCGGCAACGCGGACGGCACCGGCTGGCACGACGTGAGCCTCCCGGTGGACGCGACCGTACCCAACCGCTACCTCAGCGGCTTCGCCGTCGACCCGAAGAACGCCGACCACGTCTACCTCGCCGTCAACGGCTTCTCCCGGCACTGGACCGAGGGCCCCGGCGCCGGTGTCGGCCACGTCTTCGAGTCCACCGACGGCGGCACGACCTGGAAGGACATCTCGAAGAACCTCCCCGACGTGCCGACGAACTCCGCGGTCGTCACCTCCAACGGCGGCCTCGCCGTCGCCACCGACCTCGGCGTCGTCTACCGCGCGCCGGGCCGTACGACCTGGCAGCGCGTCGGGAACCTCCCGGCCGTCGCCGTACTCCAGTTGAAGCTCAGCCCCGACGGCCGGACGCTGTACGCGGCCACGCACGGCCGAGGCATCTACACCATCGGCGCGCACGACCTCCGCTGACCCGGAGACGACCGACAGGGGTGACCCCGGACCACCGGGGTCACCCCTGCGTCGTGTACGGCACCACACTCACGTGCAGCGTGAAGACGGTCCGTGCCGCGCCCGCCACATCCGGCGCCTTCGCCGACGCCGTGACCTCGGCCGCACCGGCCCGGGTCCCCGCGCACCGCAGCGAGGCACGGGCCGTACCGTCCGCGTCCACCCGCCAGCCGGACACGAGGACGAACACCGGCGCGGAACTCCCCACTGCCGTCCACCGCTTGTCGTCCAGGCGCGGCTTCAGCACGAGCGACACGACGGTCCCGGGCCGCACGCAGAGCCGCCGTGCGACCGCGTCACCGGGACCTACGACGACTTCCGCGTGCCCGGCGGCACAGCTTCCGGACGCCGACGCCGATGGGCTTCCCCCCGTGGGACCCGTGCCGGTCTCCGACGCCCCTCCCACCTGCCCGCTACTCGTCGACGCGTGACATCCCGCCAGGACGACCGCCACCGCGACCGTCCAGACTCCGGTCCACCACCGCATCCCGGCACCTCCCGTCCCGCGCGTTCAGGACCACCAGCATGCCCCCGCGCGGGCGGCTCAGAGGGTGGTCAGTACGGCGTCCAGGGCGCGGGGAGTTCCACGGTGATCCGGAGTCCGCCGGTGGGACGGGGCGTGAGGGTGAGGGTGCCGTCGTGTGCGTCGGCGATGGTCTTGACGATGGCCAGGCCCAGGCCGACGCCCGCCTGGTCGGTGTGGACGCGCTCGGTGCCGCGCTGGAACGGTTCGGTGAGGGTCGGGACCAGCTGCGGGGTGAGTCTCTCGCCGGTGTTCTCGACGGTGAGCGCCACCGTCCTCGGGCGGACCTCGGTGGTCACCCGCACGGTGCCCTCCGCGGGCAGGTTGTGGACGATCGCGTTGTGCACGAGGTTCGTGGTCAGTTGCAGGAGCAGCGCCGACGATCCGGTGGTAAGGGTGATGTCGCCGCCGGTCTCGACGGTGACGCCGTGCTTCTCCGCGAGCGGGAGCAGCGTCTCGGTGGCCTCCTCCGCCAGGAGGGACAGGTCGACGTGTTCCGGGGTGAAGGACCGCTGGTCGGCGCGGCTGAGCAGCAGCAGCGCCTCGATGAGGTCGATCGCCCGGGTGTTGACCGTGCTGAGGCGGTCGATGACCTCACCGGTGTCGCAGTTCGGGTCGGTGCGGGCCACGTCGAGGAGCGTCTTCGAGACGGCCAGCGGGGTGCGCAGCTCGTGCGAGGCGTTGGCCGCGAACCTCCGCTGACCGGCGACATGCGCTTCGAGCCGCGCGAGCATCGTGTCGAAGGAGTCGGCGAGTTCGCGGAACTCGTCGTTGCTGCCCGGCAGTTGGATCCGGTGCGAGAGCGATCCGGTCGCGGCCAGCCGGGTGGCGCCGGTGATACGGGTCAGCGGGGCGAGCATCCGGCCGGCCAGGAACCAGCCCCCGGCGAGCCCGAACACCAGCAGGCACGCCAGCGAGACGGCCGCGATCGGGGCGAAGGCACGTACGACGGCGCCCTGGTAGCCGGGCATGAGGATCAGCCCGATGTGCGGCACCCGGCTGAGGAACACCCACACGGCGGAGAGCAGGAGCACACCGGCGACCATGAGGAAGCCGGCGTAGCTGAGGGTGAGTTTGACGCGGACGCTGAGACCGGGGGGCCTGTCCGTCGGACCGGGGGGCCTATCCATGGGGGCCTCCGTCGGTCGCGGTGTCGATGCGGTAGCCGACGCCCGGCACCGTGGCGATCAGCCAGGGTTCGCCGAGCCGTTTGCGCAGGGCCGAGACGGTGATGCGGACGGCGTTGGTGAAGGGGTTGGCGTTCTCGTCCCAGGCCCGTTCCAGCAGGTCCTCGGCGCTGACGACTCCGCCCTCGGCGGCGACGAGGACCTCCAGCACGGCGAACTGCTTGCGGGTGAGCGCGACATGGCGTCCCTCGCGGAACACCTCCCGGCGGAAGGGGTCCAGGCGCAGCCCCGCGATCTCCCGCACGGGCGGCCTGTTGTGGCCGCGCCTGCGGTCGAGGGCTCTGAGCCTGAGCACGAGTTCGCGGAGTTCGAAGGGTTTCGTGAGGTAGTCGTCGGCGCCGAGTCCGAAGCCGGACGCCTTGTCGTCGATGCGGTCGGCGGCGGTGAGCATGAGGATCGGGACGCCGCTGCCGGAGGCGACGATACGGCGGGCGATCTCGTCGCCGGAGGGGCCGGGGATGTCACGGTCGAGGACGGCGATGTCGTAGGCGTTGATGTCCAGCAGTTCCAGGGCGGTGTTCCCGTCGCCCGCGATGTCGGCCGCGATCGCCTCCAGGCGCAGGCCGTCGCGGACGGCCTCGGCCAGGTAGGGCTCGTCCTCGACAATCAGCACACGCATGCCGTCGAGGCTACGAGCCCGCGCGTATCGGTGACGTATCGAAAAGTCCATACGCGGCGGCAACACGGGGTCGCCTTGAGTGGCGGTATGAGCGCAGAGGTACGTGTCGAGGGAGACCTCGGTCGAGAGGCGAGCGCAGGTAAAACCGGTACCACCATCCGGCCGGGCCCCTGGAAGCGTGCCCCGATGTCGACCGCGCTCGCGCTGTCGCTCGGGCTGCTCCTGCTGCTGCACTCGTGGATCCCGGACCGGGTCGGGGGGCTCGGCAGCCTGGTGGAGACCTTCCTGCCGTGGTTCGGGCTGTTCGTGCCGGTGCTGCTGGCCCGCGCGCTGTGGCGCCGCTCCGCCGCCGCGACGGTCGCGCTGGTGCTGCCGGTGACGGTGTGGCTGAACCTCTTCGGCGGACTGCTCGGCGACAAGTCGGGCGGGGCCGGCGACCTCACCGTGGTCAGCCACAACGTGGGCGCCGACAACCCCGATCCGGCCGGCACCGCCCGTGACCTGGCCGCCTCCGGCGCGGACGTACTGGCCCTGGAGGAACTGACCGCGCGGGCGAGCGGCACGTACGAGAAGGAGCTGGCGACGGCGTACCCGTACCACGCGGTGCTGGGCACGGTCGGGGTGTGGAGCAGGCTGCCGCTGTCGGACACCCGGGCGGTCGACACCGCGATGGACGTCGGGCCGCTGGCGGACCGCCTGCCGGCCGGTGCCAGGGCGGCCGAGAACCGGGCGCTGCGCACCACGGTGAGCACGGACCGGGGGCCGCTGGCGGTGTACGTGGCCCATCTGGGATCCGTACGCGTGCTGCCCGGCAGCGGCTTCAGCACGGGCGACCGGAACCGTGGCGCGAAGGCCCTCGCCAAGGCCGTCGCCGCCGAGCCGGACAAGCGGGTGGTGCTGCTCGGCGACCTCAACGGCACCACGGACGACCGCGCGTTCAGCGGCCTGACCTCACGACTGCGCTCGGCCCAGGACGCGGCCGGGGACGGCTTCGGCTTCAGCTGGCCGGCGAAGTTCCCGGTGGCCCGGATCGACCAGATCCTGGTGCGGGGCGTACGGCCGACACGGTCGTGGGTGCTGCCGGCCACCGGGAGCGACCACTTGCCGGTGGCGGCCGGGATCAGCTGGTGAATCCTCCCCTCCCCGATGGGCGGGGAGCGAGCGTCGCGGTGAGCGTGTCGGTCAGCCACTGCTCGTAGGTGGCGGTGGACCAGCCGCGGCCCGCTGTGAGTTGGGTGAACAGTTGGGGACCGGCCAGGGCCCAGAAGATGTCCACCAGGTGGGCCGGATCCGCGTCCGGGGCCAGCGCGCCGGTCCGGTCGAGGTGGGTGACGAACATGGTGACGCCGGTGAGGCGTTCCTGCTCGGCGGTGTCCAGGACCTCGCCGACGTCCGGTCCTGCCTGGGTCAGCAGGGCGAAGAGGGTGGCGACCCGTTCGTGGATTCCGCGGACGTACGCGGCGTAGAGCCGGAGCTTGGTGTCCAGCTCCCGTACGGCCAGGAACTCCTTGACCTGGGGACGGTCCGCCATGGGCACCGGTTCGTCGTCCCCGGCGAGCGTGATGTCCCACAGGGCCTTCACCATGCCCGGCTTGCCGCCGAACGACTTGTACACCGTCTCGGGGGAGACACCCGCCCGCTCGGCCACGGCCCGCACGGTCGTGGCGTGGTAGCCCTCCCTGAAGAGCTGCTCGCGGCAGGCCGTCAGCACCGCGGCCCGGTTGCGGCGCGCGGCCTCGCGGCGGCCCTCGGAGTTGTAGGACCGACGCGGCGTCGTGTCTGCCATCGGCACACCATCCAATTCTGTTACAGTCGACTGTATCGAATACTGTCCGGTCGCCGGAGGCTCGTATGTCCCGTCCCGCGCCCACGCAGGTCGCCGCCGGTGTCCACCGCCTCGGCGACCACGGCGTCAACTTCTACCTGATCGAGGACCCCGACGGTCTGGTCCTGGTCGACGCGGGACTGCCCTCGCACCTGGGGCAGCTGCGCACCCTGCTGGCCGGCCTCGGCCGCAGCGAGGCCGACATCCACGCCGTGCTCCTCACTCACGGCCACCCGGACCACACCGGTCTCGCCCGCCCCCTCCAGGAGGCGGGCACCGACCTCTGGATCCATGAGGGGGACGCCGCGATCCTGCGCGACGGCCCGCGCAGCGCGATGAAGCACGCCAAGCCGGAGCGGTCGATGCTGCCGTATCTGCTGCGCAGGCCCGGCGCGCTCGCGCTCCCCCTCTCGCTGGCCCGGTCCGGGGCGTTCACCGCCCGCCCGGTGCTCGGTGCGCGGGAGTTCGACGCCGACCGGGTGATGAAAGAGGTCCCGGGCGCACCCCGGGCCGTCGTCCTGCCGGGTCACACACCCGGCAGCGCCGCGTACCTCTTCGCCGACCGGGGGCTGCTCTTCACCGGCGACGCCCTGGTCACGGTCGACGGTTTCACCCACCGCACCGGTCCCACCCTGGTGAGCCGCTGCTTCACCCACGACAGCGGGGCCGCGCTCGCCGCCCTCGACCGCCTGGACCTCCTGACGGCGGACCTGGTGCTGCCCGGCCACGGCGAGCCCTTCACCGAGGGCGTCCGGGCCGCCACCCGACAGGCCCGGGAGTTCGGCATCCACTGAACTCCCGTATCACGCACCACAGTTGTTCCGAATCTTCCGACCCGTGCCAATCCATGCCCTGCGAGGACACGACATGACAACTGCACTGCCGAACGACGGAGCGGAGACGGCGGACTACTACCGTCCGCGCGTCCTGCACGTCCCCGCCGACAAGGGGGTGGTCAAGTGGATGTCGGGCGACGTCTACGAGACCCTGGCGCCGGCCGGCTCCACCGGCGGCGCACTCGGTTTCACGGTCTGCTGGGTGCCCCCGGGCGGCGGACCGATAGCCCATGTGCACAAGAGCGCCGACGAGTCCTTCTACGTCGTCTCGGGTTCGCTGGAGTTCCTGAACGGCGACCAGACCTTCGTCGCCGGCACCGGTGACTTCGTCTTCGTGCCGAGGGGCACCCGGCACCGGTTCCGCAACCGCACCGGCGAGCAGGCGCACATGGTGTCCTTCTTCACCCCCGGCGGGGGCGAGAGCCTGTGGCTGGAGGGTGGCGACGACCCCGTGGCCGGTGCGAAGCCCGAGTTCTGGCCGCCGGAGCGCGGTCTCGCGCTGGGCCCGCTGCTCGGCCGCCCGGAGATCGACCTGGAGATCCTGCCCGAGGAAGCGGACCTCGGCGGGCCGGCCGAATAGGCCGGTGCGGTGAAGGCGGCACAGGGACGGGAAAGGGGGCTTCCTCGTCCCTGTGCCGCCTCCGTCCGGGGCGGGGACCGCTAGCGGAGGGACTGCTGCTGGTCCGACGGGACCGGCCGGTCGTAGACGTGGTCCGGGGTGACGACCTCGGTGACCGCGCGGGCGACGAGCGAGGACGGTTCCTGGCCGCCGTAGGTGATGTCGGTGTTGAGGATGACGACCAGGGTGGCCTTCTGCGAGGGGAGGTAGACGGTCACGGTCTCGTAGCCGGGGATGGAGCCGTTGTGGCCGATCCAGCCGCCGCTCTCGAAGATGCCCAGGCCGTAGCTGAGGCCGGGGAAGCCGGTCGGCAGCATCCTGAGCCGCTGCCGCTGGGTCTCCGGGCTGAGGAGGGTGCCGGTGGCGACGGTCCTGGCCCAGCTGCGCAGGTCGTGCAGGTCGGAGATCATCGCCCCGGCCGTCCAGGCCCAGCTGGGGTTCCAGTCCGTGGCGTCGGCGACCGCGCCGGTCAGCGTCTGATTGGTGTAGCCGCGCGCGTGCGGGTCGGGGAACTCGGGGCCGTCGGGGAACAGCGTGTGGCCGAGGCGGGCCGGGCGCAGCACGTTCCGGTCGATGAAGTCGGCGGCGCGCAGCCCGGTGACCTTTTCGATCACCAGGCCGAGCAGCACCAGATTGGTGTTGGAGTACTCGAACCGCGTGCCCGGCGCGAACGTGTTGTCGTGCTTGAAGCCGTACGCGAGCACCTCGCGCGGGGTGAACGAGCGGCCGGTGTCACTCAGCAGGTCGTGCACGAAGCCGAGGTCGGCGGTGTACGGGAACAGTCCGCTGCGCATCTCGGCGAGGTGGCGCAGCGTGATGTGCCGGCCGTCGGGCACCCCGCGGACGTAGCGCGCGATCGGGTCGTCCAGCCGGACCCGCCCCTCGTCGACGAGCCTGAGCAGCGCGGTGACCGTGAAGGTCTTGGTCTCGCTGCCGATGCGCGCGTACAGGCCGGTGGTCATCGGGCGGTGGGTGACGGTGTCGGCTTCGCCGGTCGCGCGGACGTAGCAGCCCTTGCCCGGCATCCACAGCCCGACGACGACACCGGGGATGCCGGCCTGGCGGCGGACGTCGGCGACGGCCTTGTCCAGCCGGGCCGTGGTCGTACGACCGAGCCCGCCCGCCGGGCCCGCCGGACAGTCGTCCCGGTCGCCGCCCGCGAAGGAGACGGTTGCGGTGGTCGTCGTGGCCACGGCGGAGGTGGTTGCCGTCGGGATCAGTACGGACGCCGCCAGCAGCACGGCTGCCACCAGGCGTCGGGAAGGAGTACGTCGCATGCCGGGCGCTTCTTCCGGTTGGGGGTTGAGGTGGCCACGCCACCATCCGGAGTCCGGCGGAAGGTCCTCCTGCGCTGCGCGTCCCTGCGAGTCCACTCGATCGGACGGACGTTCGTCACACCGCGGTCGCCGTGTCGCGGGAAAGGGAGTACGGCGCCGACAACCCCGGCCACCGGAGCGCGAGCGCGCCGCGGTGGCCGGGGCCGGGGGTCATTTCCCGTACGCCTGGCGGAACTTGGCGATCTCGTCGTCCGAGACGCCGTTCGCGCCGCACACCGGGACCACGCCGCCCTTGGCGGCCACGATGTAGCGGTCGCCGTCCGAGAACGTGAGCGCCTCCGGCCGGCTGGTGTCGTTGTCGAGGACGACCGTGCCGCCGCCGTCGCCCTTCAGCCAGTGGTCGACACGGAAGACGACCGTGGAACCCTCGACGGACGTGACCGTTCCCACGAAGAGCGTCGGGTACCCGCGCAGGGTGTCGGGGGTGGGCGCCACGCACTTGGCGGAGCCGCCCGCGGCGGTGAGTCTCAGGGCCCCGGCGGCGGCCGAACTCCCGCTGTGCTTCGCCTGGTTGGCCCCCGTGTTCGCCGTGCCACCGCCGCCGCCGTGCGTCATGACACCGATCCCGATGCCGCCGCCGAGCAGGAGGAGGCCGACGGCCGCCGCGAGTCCGAGGAGGTGACGGCGGGGCCGTACCGTGGCGGCCTTCGCGGGCCGGAGCGCGTCCGCGGGCGTGGTGGTGTTCAAGGTGTCCTCCACAAGCTGATCGATGTCGGGCGGCGGAGCATCGCGGGTCAGTGCCGGGTCCGCGGCCTTCAGCCGGGCCAGCAACTCGTCGTCGTTCACTGACCGCTCCTTCCTTCATCGCTCTTGTGTCCGGGCCGTGCGTCATTCTTTCGCCCCAGCCGGTCGGCGAGTCTCGCCTTCGCGCGATGGAGCCGGATGCTCACCGCGTTGGGAGTGGACCCGGTCACCTCCGCGATCTGCCGCGGCGCCAGCCCCTCCCACGCCCACAGCCGCACCACCTCGCGGTCCGCCGCCCCGAGGGAAGCGAGCGCGGCATGCAGCTCACTGTGCTCGGCGGCTTCCTCCGGAGCCCGCTGCTGGGTCCTGATCAGCCGCTCCATCAGACGGAGTCTGCGCCCGTCGGCGCGGCGGGCGTTCGCGAGGCAACCCCGAGCCACCCCGTAGCACCAGGGCAGTACGTCGTCGGGGTCGGGCGGGGACGCGGAATCGTCGCCGAGGCCGGGGACGTCGTCGATACGGCGCCACAGCACCAGCAGCGTCTCCGACAGGACGTCCTCGGCCGTCTCGGTGTTCGTGCGCCGCAGCAGATACCGGTGCAGCGGTTCCACCACCACCTGGGCCAGCCCTTCGAAACGCGCCCGCCCCATCCGGCGCGTCTCCTGTTCCGTCATGGATTCCACGACCTGTCCTGTCCGGTCCCGGCCGGATCCTTTCACCGCTGGACCGGATCATTCCCCCGCGCGGAACTCGGGCCGCCGCATCCCGTGCAGATTGCCGTACGCGGCCCTGGCCGGCGGGGCCCAGCCGGCCAGGAGCGCGGGGTCGGGCCGGTACACCTCGATGCCGAGCGGGCGGCAGACGTCCAGGGGGTCGCGGGCGTCCGGGCCCCAGAGGGGGACGGACAGATCGCCGCCGGGGCAGGTCGACAGCGCGCACAGCAGGTCGGTCTCGGCGAAGAACTCGAAGTGGTCGCCCACGCGGGCCGGGCAGTCCTTCATGAAGTACTGGTCGTCGTCGTTGAGGCCGGTGCACTGGAACACGTTGAGCACGTCGTGCACGTCGAACTCGGTGAGCCCGTACGGCAGTACGGCCCGGACCAGGTTCGAGTGGCAGTGGAAGTCGAAGTCCTCGCCGGTGAGCATCCGGTTGACGTACGGGTCGCACCGGGTGCCCAGCAGATCGTGGACGCGTCCGCCGTCGCCGTCCACCCCGTAGTCCGCGAGGGTGTCGGCCGTGACGGTGAGCAGGGGGCGCAGGAACGGCAGGGTGGACCAGATCCGGTCGTAGGTGGAGATGTGCGCGCGCTGCAGCTGGCGGGTGCGGGCGGCCCACATGCGTTCGCGCGGGTCGTGCAGGTTCCACACGTTGAGGTCGCCGACCTGGGGGCCCTCGACGGTGACGATCCGGCACAGGTGTCCCTGCGGGACGGTCCAGGCGCGGCCGGAGCGGATCGGGATCTCGAAGGAGTCCACGAGTTCGTGGCACACTCCGGCGAAGCGGTCGTAGAAAGCGCGGTCGACGTCGAGGGCGCCGCCCTCACCCGCCTGGTAGGCGGCTGCGGCCTTGGACCCGGCGGGCGCCGCACCCGCCCCGGTCACTGTGCGGGAGGTCATCGCTTGCCTTTCGCTGCCGAAGTCGCACTGTTCGTACGGGAGTTGGCCGTACGGGAACTGGCGCGCACGGCGTCCAGCACCGTCCGCTCCGAGTCGTCGAGGTAGACCCGCAGCGCGGCCGTCGCGGAGCTGCGCCGCCCGCCGCGGATCAGGTCGCAGATCTCGCGGTCACGGGCGACCCACGGTGCCTGGAACGCGCCCTGGTCCGCCATCACGGCGAAGGCCAGGCGGAGTTGGGCGATCGTGACCCGGAAGAAGCCGTCGAGGCGGGCGCTGCCCAAGAGAGCCACCAGTGACTGGTGGAAGCGCAGGGACGCGGTGCCGACCTTGTCCCACGCCTCGGCGTCCACGGCGAGTTCGGCCGCGGCGACCTTGGCCTCCATGGCGTCGAGCAGGGGTTCCGGGGCGAGCGGACTCGCGTCGACCGCGCTGAGTTCGAGGGTGCGGCGGGCGACGTAGATGTCCGTCACGTCCTCGGCGGACAGGGTCTTCACCGCGGTGCCCTTGTGCAGTTGCTGCACCACCAGGCCCTCGTCGTGCAGGGTGCGCAGGGCCTCCCGCAGGGTGTTGCGGGAGACCCCGAGTTCGGCGGAGAGCGCGACGTCGCGCAGCGGGGTGCCGGGCGGCAGTTCGCCCTCGACGATGCGTTCGCGCAGCACGTCGGTCACCAGGACGGGCCGTCCGGCGGCAGTCGCCGCGCCGTTCAGAGTCGACATGCCCTCACCCTAGCGCACTATCTGTTGAACAAAATAGAAGCGTGCTTCATGTGTGACATCCAGGAAATTTCGACCTTTTACTTGACTGAAACACCAACCCGTCACCATCATCAGCAGCCAGATTGTTCAACAGTTTGCCATCCACCCCCGTCCCCCGGTCGAGAGGCCCCCTCATGCGCGTGACCCTCCTCCGCTCCATCACCGCCGGCCTGCTCCTCGCCCTGGCCGGCTGTTCGGCCGACTCCTCTTCGGGCGACGCGACCGACGGTTCGGGCACGATGACCGCCGGCACCCTGACCGTGGGATCGGACCTGACGTATCCGCCGTACGCCTATCTCGACGGGAAGACCCCGGCGGGCTTCGACCCGGACATCTCGCGGGCGCTGGCCAAGGCGTCCGGGCTGAAGCCGACGTTCGTCGACACCCGGTTCGAGCAGCTCATCGCCGGGCTCGGCACCGGCCACTTCGACGTGATCGCGTCCGACCTCTACATCACCGACGCACGCAAGAAGCAGGTCGACTTCATCCCGTACTTCACCACCGGCAACTCGATCGTGGTGCAGTCCTCGGGCGGCTACCGCCCGACCGTGGTCACCGACCTGTGCGGCAAGTCCGTCGCCGTCATCAAGGGCGGGCAGATCGTCGAGAAGCTGCGCGGCGACGCGAGCACCCAGTGCAAGGCGAAGGGTGAAAAGGCCGTCGACGTAAGGGAGTTCGCGACCGACCCGGAGGGCACTCAGGCGCTGCTGTCCGGTCAGGTCGACGCCCAGGTCACCGACGGTGCCGTCGCCAAGGCAGCGGCCGACAAGACGAACGGCAGGCTCACCACCTCCTCCAAGTCCCTGATCTACCCGGTCCAGTCCGGGCTGGCGGTCAAACGCGGCGACACCACCCTCAAGAAGACCCTCACCACCGCACTCGACGAGCTCAAGAAGGACGGCACCTACGCCGAGCTGCTGAAGAAGTACAACCTCGGCCAGGCCGAGGGGAGTTGAGCGACGATGGGCAGCTTCGACTGGCACTACACGATCGGTCTGTTCGGCGACGCCGACCTGTGGCGGGCGGCCCTGCTCGTCGTCGAACTCGCCGTCTCCGCCTGGGTGATCGCCACCGCGCTCGGCCTGCTCGTCGCCCTCGCCCAGCAGTCCCGGCTGCGTCCGCTACGGCTGCTGGCCGGCGCGTACGTCTGGTTCTTCCGCAGTCTGCCGCTGCTGGTCCTGCTGATCTTCGTCTACAACTCCCCGCAGCTCTTCCCCGACTTGAGGCCCTTCCTGTCGAGCCCCTTCGCCGCGGGACTGGTCGCGCTCGTGCTCAGCGAGACCGCGTACACCGCCGAGATCCACCGCGGCGGCCTGCTCGCCGTGGGCAAGGAGCAGGGTGAGGCCGCACAGGCGCTCGGCATCCCCTACGCGGGAGTCCAACGCCATGTGGTGGTGCCGCAGGCCTTCCGCGTCGCCCTCCCCGCACTCGGCAACGAGTTCATCAGCATCCTCAAACTCACCTCCCTGGTCAGCTCGATCTCCCTGGCCGAACTCCTGCTGGTCGGCCAGCGCCTCTACACCCAGAACTTCCTGGTCCTGGAGACCTTGCTCGCCGTGGCGGTCTACTACGTCCTGCTCGTCACCCTCTTCGACCGGCTCCGCGCCCTCCTCGAACGCCGCCTGGACGTGCGAAAACGCCGTACCAAAGCGGCAGTTGACGACATCGCGAGGGCCGAAGCACCGACCGCGCCGCGGCGGACCCGCCCCCGTGTCCCGCACTCGGGCGAGGCGGTCGTACGCGCCCGGGGCCTGCGGAAGTCGTTCGGCACCGTGTCCGTCCTGAACGGGGTGGACCTCGATGTGCACCGCGGTGAGGTGGTGGCCGTCATCGGACCCTCCGGCTCCGGCAAGACCACCCTGGTCCGCACCCTCAACCACCTCGAACAGCCCGACGCGGGCAGCGTGGAGATCGACGGGCTGCCGATGGGCGGCCGGGACCGTCAACTCGCCGCCCAGCGGCGGCGCGTGGGCATGGTCTTCCAGCGGTTCAACCTCTTCCCGCACCGGACCGCCCTGCAGAACATCACCCTCGCCCCGCTCCAACAGCGCCTCCACGAGGGCCGGGTGGCCGCCGAGGGCCGGGCGCGGGAGCTGCTGCGCAAGGTGGGCATGGACGCCCACGCGCACAAGTACCCGCACCAGCTGTCCGGCGGCCAGCAGCAACGCGTCGCCATCGCCCGCGCGTTGGCGATGGACCCCAGCGTGCTGCTCTTCGACGAACCGACCTCCGCCCTCGACCCCGAACTCGTCGGCGAGGTCCTGTCGGTGATGGCCGAACTCGCCGCCGACGGCACGACGATGGTCGTCGTCACCCACGAGATGCGCTTCGCCCGTGAGGTCGCGGACTGGGTGGTCTTCATGGACCAGGGCCGTGTCCTCGTCCAGGGCCCGCCCGAGACCGTCTTCGACAACTCCGGGGAACCGCGCCTGGAACGCTTCTTCGCGGCGATCACGACTGCCCCGTGACCACAACTGCTGCGGCGTGGACACCCGCGAGCCGACCGCGTCCCAGGGCGGCTGCTGTACCGGGGGGGGAGCGGGACAACGCCCCTCAGCGCTGGTCGACGAGGCCGCTCTCCCAGGCCCAGGCGGCGATCTCGACGCGGTTTCGGGCGGCGAGCTTGGTCTGCACGTTGCCGAGGTGGGTCTTCACCGTGCCCACCGAGATGGACAGCCGGGCGGCGATCTCCGCGTTGGTGGAGCCCTTGGCCACGAGCCGTACGACGTCCGTCTCGCGTGCCGACAGTTCGGTGGGCCGGGGTTCTCGGGGTCCGGGTGAGGCGGCGCCGGACAGGCCGCGCAGGAGGCGGAGCGTGATGGACGGGCTGACCAGGGCGTCTCCGGAGGCCGCCGCCCTGATCGCCTCGACGAGGAGCGCGGGTCCGGAGTCCTTGAGGAGGAAGCCGCAGGCACCGTCGCGCAGGGCCCGGTGGACGTACTCGTCGTCGTCGAAGGTGGTGACCACCACGACCTTGGGCGGGTCGACCAGGCCGGGGCGGGTCAGCCGGCGCAGTGCCTCAAGCCCGTCGAGCCGGGGCATGCGGATGTCCATCAGCACCACGTCCGGCCGGAGTCGTTCGGCCAGTTCCACCGCCTCCACGCCGTCCGCCGCCTCCCCCACGACCTCGATGTCGTCCTCGGCCGCCAGGATCATCCAGAATCCGGTGCGGACCATGGCCTGGTCGTCGGCGATCAGTACGCGGATCGTCATGCGGCCTTCCCCACCGGCATGGTCGCCTCGATGCTCCAGCCGCCGGCCGTTCCGGGGCCCGCCTCGACTCTGCCGCCGATCATCTCCACCCGTTCCGCCATCCCCTTCAGTCCGAACCCGCCGCCCAGGGCGTGACCCAGCGCGGGCCGCGGCCGGCCGTCGTCCGTCACCTTGACGAGGACCCGGCCCGCCGACCGGAGCAGGCACACCTCCACCTCGGTGAAGTCGCGGGAGTGCTTGCGTACGTTGGTCAGCGCCTCCATCACCACCCGGTGCACGGTGGTGATCACCTCCACCGGCAGATCGTCGAACGCGCCCTCGATCCGCAACAGCGCCCGGCCACCGCCGACCGGGGCGAACTCCTCGACGAGGGACCGCACTTCGCCGATCCCCGCCAGCGGCGCGAGCGCGGCACCGTCCATGTCCCCCTGGTCTCCCTGCCGGTCCGCGTCGCGCAGCATGCCGACCATGGCCCGCATGGACGTCAGCGCCTCCACACCCGCCTGTTCGATCCGCTCCAGCGCGGGCGGCACGAGCTGGGGTCGTCTCACCGCGATCGCACGGGCCCCCTGCGCCTGGACGACGATGCCCGTGACGTGGTGGGCGACGAAGTCGTGCAGGTCCCTGGCGAACTCGGCGCGCTGTTCCAGTCGTACGGTGGCCTCCCGGCGCCGTCTGTCGTCGGTCACCAGGCGTACCGTCAGGCCGATGCCCAGCGCCGCCGTCGCCGCCAGGGTGAAGAAGAACGCCATGACGGCGGTGGTCTCCTTCACTCCCTCCGCGAGCGGGCGCAGCACGATCGCCGGGATCAGTGCCAGTGCTGTCGCCGCCGCCGGCACCGGTCTCCCGCGCCAGACGACGAGCGTCAACAGCCCGAGCAGCGCTGCCGGTTCGGTGATCCCGTACGGCTCCGTGGGATAGATCCCGTTCTCCCCTACGGGCCGCGCCGAGACGACGTGGAGGGCGAGGGTGGTGCCCAGTGACGCCACCGCCGCGACGCCGGCGGACACCGGCAGCGCCCGGGGTCCCAGCCGGGGCGAGGCGAGAAGGGCGGCGACCGCCAGCAGGGCGGACCCGAGTTTCAGCAGGCCGATCGTCGTGTCGTCGAACATGCCCCAGCGGTGGTCGAACAGGCCCAGGGTGAGCAGCAGCGCCGCCACCAGGGGCCATACCACCACGCGCGGCCGCAGCCGCCACCGGAACCTCATGGCGGCGAGCGTAACCGGGGGGTCGGCCAAAAGTCGTAGCGAGCCGCCCAGGATCTGCCTTTCGGGAGATCCGCGCGCGGGGTGCGCCGGGCGACAGTGGCCGTCCGTCCGCATCAGCTAGGAGCATCACCATGGGCAATGTCCAATTCGAGATCGGTTCGGCGACCGTGCTGGGCCCGTTGCTGGCGGCGTTCTGCGTGCTGCTGGCCGTGAACGCGGTGCGGCGGAAACCCGGGTGGGGCGGCAGGCAGGCGGTGACCCGTCTGGCCGGCGCGGTCTACCTCGCCGGCGTGCTGGGCCTCACGATCCTTCCGATCACCGTGACCTACGGCAAGTACGCGAACGAGATGCCGTGGGAGAACCAGCTCCAGCTCATCCCGCTGCTCACCGCCGACTTCAGCTTCGTACCCAACGTGCTGATGCTGGTTCCGTTCGGGATGCTGCTCCCCCTCGTCTCCGCGAAGGCCTCCTCGCTGTGGCGGGTCACCGCCTGGACGGCGCTGGCCAGCGCGTCGATCGAGGTCACCCAGTGCCTCATGTACGTCCTGTTCAACGACGCCCGCTCGGTGGACGTCAACGACCTCATCGCCAACACCCTCGGCGGAATGGTCGGCTACCTGATCATCCGCTCGGCGTCCCGCGTCTCGGCGACGGCCGGTGTCGTGCGCGCCTTCGCCCTGCACGGCGAGCAGATAGGCGCAGGTCACACACTTGCGGCAGAGGTTGGGTAAGCCTCTACCGCGTCTACTCGTGACGGCGTGGGCGTGAGCGTCGACCTGTCGGTGGAGTTCCTCGGCGTCACCCGAGCAGGGCTTCGAGCCGCACGGACCGCCGTGGACACCGCCGCCCACCGCACCCCGCTCGCCATCGAGGCCGTCGCCCACGCCGACGACACCTACGCCGGCCCGTACCCGCTGTCGCTCAGCGCCCGCACGCAGGCGTTCAAGGGACGGCTCAACTCCGGTGAGGTCAGCGGGTACTTCAAGGAACTGAACGACCCCCGACACTCAGTCCGCTCGCTGCCGGACGCGTGACGCCGGCTCCTGTGCGGCTGGTCGCTCGCGTCTCCGACCGGCGAAAAATCCCTACCGGACCGGCCGGTGCAGGACGGAGACTCGTCCCATGGTCGGCATGGTGAGCACGGGGGAAATGGACCGGTTCCGGGAGGCGGTCGCGGAGTGGGCGTCGGCGGCCGGTGACCCCGGTGAACCGGCGCGCGAGCTGGCCGCGGAACTCGGCGTCCGGGTCGCCGTACTGCTCGAAGGCCCCAGCGACGTCGCAGCCGTGGACGCACTCGCGACCGCCCGAGGCCGAGACCTGCCCGCCGAGGGAGTCTGCGTCCTGTCGATGGGCGGCGCGATGAACGTAGGACGCTACGCCCGCCTCCTGGGCCCGTCACCATCCGGCCCGGGCCTACGCCTGACCGGCCTGTGCGACGAACGCGAACACCCCTACTACGCGCGGGCTTTCGACAGCGTGGGCGCGCCACAACAGGCCGTCTTCGTCTGCGCGGCGGACCTGGAGGACGAACTGATCCGCGCGCTGGGCCCGACCCGCGTCACCGAACTCATCGACGCGGAAGGCGACTTGCGCCCGCTGCGCACCTTCCTGAACCAGCCCGCACAGCAAGGTCGCCCCGTCCAGCAGCAGTTGAGGCGCTTCTTCGGCACGACATCGGGCCGCAAGATCCACTACGGCCGGGTCCTGGTAGAGGCCCTCACCCCCGACCGCACCCCGGCTCCCCTCGACGACCTGCTCAACGCCCTGTAGCCGCGGCCCTCTTCAGCCCCCGCACCACGGGTACCTGGCACACCCAACTCTCATCATGAGAGTGAACTTGCATAAAGAGAGTCCACCCCCTACCTTCATGAGAGCCAGCTCTCAGCAAGCGCCGAAGCCCGAGCGAGCCAAGCGAAAAGGACTCACCATGCCCACCTCCGCCACCTCCCCCGCCCCCACCCGCACCGTCGCCCTCCCCGGCGGACTCACCGTCACGATCCAGGAGCTCGGCGAGAACACCGAGGGCACCGGCGTCCTGGTACTGCACGGCGGCGCCGGCCCGCGCACGGTGGCCGGCATCTCCGCCGCCCTCTCCGAGCACGTCCACGTCGTCGCCCCGACCCACCCCGGCTTCGACGGCACCCCCCGCCCGGAACGCTTCGACACCGTCGCCGACCTGGCCATCGCCTACCTGGACCTGCTCGACACGCTGGACCTCAAGGACGTCATGGTGATCGGCAACTCCGTCGGCGGCTGGATCGCCGCGGAGATGGCGCTGCGCGACAACCAGGGCCGCATCGGCGCCCTGACCCTGCTGAACGCGGTCGGCATCCACGCCCACATGGCCGAGAACCGCGTCGTCGACCCCCGTGCCATGAACCCGGCCGACATCAGCCAACTCTCCTTCGCCAAGCCGGAGTTCCGCCCCGACTTCGCCTCCTTCACCACCGAGCAGCTCGCGGCGGGCGCCGCCAACCAGAAGACCCTGGCCGTCTACGGCGGCGAACACTTCACCTACGACCCGAAGCTCCGCGCCCGCCTGCACCGGGTGACCGTCCCGGTCCTGGTCGTCTGGGGCGAGGAGGACGGCATAGCCCCCCTCAAGTACGGCCGCGGTTACGCCGACTCCTTCCCCAACGCCCGGTTCACCCCGATCCCGGACGCGGCCCACTTCCCGCAGATCGAGCAACTCGGCGCGACCCTGGGCGCGATCGGCGACTTCGTGGACACGGTGGTGAAGCCGGGCTCGACGGACTGACGGCCGGCCCGGTGAACGCGGACGAACGCCCCGCACGGGGCGGGGCGTTCGCTGGGCAGTGCGCCGACGGTCGTGCCCGGTCAGCAGACGGGCAGCGGGTCCGTCTCGCTGTAGATGGCGGTGTCCTTCATCCAGCCCCAGGCACCGTTGTCGGCCTGGGTCCACTCCCACCGGTAGGGGTGCGGGCCGCCGACGTAGCCGCCGTTGTCCGAACGGCACACGAACCAGGACGGGTTGGAGTACATGTACCCGACGACGGTCGCGGTGCCGCTGGCGTAGACGGGGGCGCCGGAGACGTTGTTGCACCACCAGTGGGAGCCGCTGTACCAGCAGCCGGCCGCGAGGGCGGCGGAGGCGGAGCCGGAGGCGGGCCCACTGGTCGTGGGCGGAGTACCGGTGGGGGCGACGGCCCGGCCGCCCGCCACGGAGGCCGGCGCGGCGGACGCGGAGCCGGCACCGGTCAGGGCGAGCGCGGCGACGGCGGTACAGGCTGCGACTGCGCCGGTGATCTTGCGGATCAGCATGTGTTTCCCCGATTCATGTGCGGTCGTTGGTCACGGACCTGGTCAGGGTCTGAGGGCTGCGGGGCGGGTGATGGCTCCCCCGCGACCCTCCCAGCCCTTCGCCGCTCCAGGTTGGGACAGCCGACACCACCGGCGCCACACGTTGAAGCCCTGCCTTAAACGGAATCCGTCCAGTGGTTGTGGGCCGGTGTGCGCAACGCGCCGTTCAGGAGAGCGAGTCCCGCAGGGGTGGTCGTGTGCAGCATGTACTTGCCGCGGCGCATGCTCAGCAGCAGTCCGACCCGGCGCAGGACGGCGGTGTGCTGGCTCACGGCGGAACCCGAGATGCCGAACCGTTCCGCGAGTTCGCCGGTGGTGCGGCCGGTCACGACGTCCTCCAGGATGGCGGCGCGGGTACGGCCCATCAGATTGCCCAGGCTCGCACCGGCGGAGGCGGCGTCGGGTCCCTGGGCCCAGCCGAGGACGTGCTGGATCGGGTGGACGAGGACCGGCGTCCGGCCGGGCGAGGGCGCGGCGAGCATGACCGGTCTTCGGACGCAGTAGAACGACGGCTGCAGCAGCAGTCCCCGTTCGTCGAGCCGCAGTTCGCGGTCGACCGGGTAGTCGACCTCCAGCACGGGCGGCCGCCATCGCATGACCGGCTCGAAACTCGCCAGCAGTCCCTCGGCGCCCCCCTTGAGCACCGCCCTGGCGCGCAGCGCGCCGTCGGCGGCGACCTGTGCGCAGATGTGCGGCCAGAACTCGTCGAGCGCCCGCCGGTAGTAGCCGTGCAGGGCGGCGCCCAGGTCGTGCAGCGCCTCGGGCTCCCCGCCCGCCAGGGCCCGCAGACCGGTCGCCGTCGGCGGCGGGCTCGGTCTGACGGGCGAGGCGACGAGCCTGGTCAAGTCGCCCAGCAGGGTGGGCTTCGGGGTGCGGAGCACGGTGTCGACGGCGCTCTCCAGGTCCGGGTAGCCGCCCAGGTCGGGGGTGAGGAAGTCGGGGGTGTAGCCGCGGGGCGGCAGAAGCGCGGTGAGCAGCGCGGCGCCGTCCCGGATCAGTCGCGGCCCGACCCGCCTGCGCCATTGGCCGAACACCAGCAGGCTCTCCCTGCCGATCAGGATCTGGAAGCTGTTGGCGATCTCCCACAGAGGGTCGGGGGTGGCCGCGACACGCAGCCGCGCGATGTCCCCGGCAGTGAAGTGCACCCGCAACATAGCGGTCTCCGGACGAGGTAGTCACCGTGTGGACATGCCACCGACAATGGCCAGCCGCGGACTGCCCGGGCAAGGCGTCATTCGGCCGCATGTCGAGGGGGCCGCGGGCGGCGACCATGGTCGCAGGCACTGGCAACGGGTCCGACAACGCGCATCCCCCGGGTCCGTGACCCGGGGGATGCGCGTCGCTCAGGCCTCCTACGGCAGCTTCACCACCGTGTAGTCGTCGCAATACCCGGCCGCAGAACCGGAGTTCTTGTAGCAGTACACCGACGCCGCCGTGTTGGAGACGCCCGTCGTGAAGAAGATCGGTTGCTGAGTGTACGTCGTCGTCGACGCCCGCAGGTACGTCTCCGTGCCGCCGAAGCTCTTCACGCCGACCGCGACCTCCTCGCCGGCCGTGCCCACCTTCGCCCATGCCGCCAGCAGGTAACTCCCGCCGGAGGTAAGGCCGGTGACCGTCTGGATCGCGCCGCTCGCGCTCACCCCGGTCTGGAGCGAGTACGTGCCGGTACGGGCGTTGGACGCGACCACGCTCGACGCCGTGCCCGCGCTCTGGGTCCACGGGGTCAGCGCGCCCGTCTCGAAGCCCGGGTTCGTGACCGTGTTGGTGGAGGAGGACAGGGGCTCGACCGCCAGGTCGTCGCAGTAACCCGCCCCCGTTCCACCGGAGTTCTTCCAGCAGTAGACCGTGGCCGTCGTCGTCGACGCACCCGTGGTGAAGAGGATCGCCGCCTGTGAGTACGTCGTCGACGCGACGTTCGTGTAGGTCTCCGTGCCGCCGAAGTTCTTGACGCCGATCGCCAGCGTCTCGCCGGCCGTGGCCACCTTGCCCCAGCCCGTCAGCAGGTACGTCGTCGACGGCGTCAGGCCCGTCAGCGCCTGGTTAGCGCCGCTGCCGCTCGCCGCCGTCGTCAACGCGTCAGCTCCCGTACGGGAGTTGGCCGCCGTCACCGAGGACGCCGTGCCGCTCGCCTGCGTCCACGGTGACAGACTGCCCGTCTCGAAGCCCGCGTTGGACAGCAGGTTGCCGCCGGTGCCGTTGTACGCGCCGATGTTGGGGGCGGCCGTGGCCGACACCGCGTTGCCGTACGCGTCGAAGCCGCCGTTGGACGCGATGACCGCGCCCGCCCTGATCACCGGGGACGACGGGTGGACCTGGTAGGCGTTCTTGCCCGTGTACGACGAGGACGTGTTGGTGTTGCCCGCGTTGCGGAACTCCGGGTCCGACGTCACCTTGGCCGCGTCCGCGGGCTCGCGGGACGGGTGGTTGCCGTAGAAGAGGTTGTTGGAGTAGGTCGAAGTGCCGGTGGTGGTGAAGTAGTTGCCGGAGCCGTAGTTGAAGACCGCGTTGTTCTTGAAGGACAGCGCGCCACTGATCGAGGTGCCCGCGCGGGAGTACAGGATCGGGGTGCTCAGGCCGTCCCTGACCGAGAACGTGTTGTTGTAGAAGAGCGGGATCGCTGACGAACTGCCGCTCTGGTTCGGGACTCCGCCCACGAAGTGCAGGACTCCGCCGCCGTGGGTCTGGGTGCCCGACGTCGGGCAGCCGGAGTTGCTGCCGTCGTTCTCGCTGATGTTGTAGCGGACCACCGTGCCGTCGCTGGGGACCGTCGACGTGGGCTCGTTGGCGATGGTGAACGGGGGCATCACCAGGAGGAAGCCGCCGAGGTTCTGGTGGCTGTAGTTGTACTGGAACGTGGTGTTGTGGTTGCCCCAGTCCACGTCGAAGCCGGTGCCGTCGGCGCCGTTGACGGCGCAGTAGACCTCGTTGTTCTGGACGACGGTGTTGCTGCTGCCGGACATCCAGATGCCGGCCGAGGCGCCGTTGCAGTACTGGCCGGAGGGCGGGCAGGTCGACTTCGCGCCGCCGTAGCCCGCCTTGTTGCCGTCGATCAGGGCGCCGTCGTTCTTGACGACCAGGATGTCGTCCGCGCCGTCGTACGTCATCGTGTTGTTGCGGATGACCGTGCCGGTCGTCAGGCCGGTGCCCTGGCCGTCCGCGTCCGGCGTCACCGCCACCGCTATGCGGTCCACGTGGTCGAAGGTGTTGTTCTCCACGACCACGTCGTTCCACGTGGAGACGGGGGTGGTGTGGTCGGTCTGGACGCCGACGCCCGCGTTCGTCGAGTACCAACCGCCGCCGTAGCCCGCGATGTTGTGGATGTACATGTCGTGCACGCGGATGTGGTTCAGGACGCCGCCGGAGCTGTTCTCCGCCAGGACGCCCGAACGGTAGGCGGGCGACGAGGCGTTGTCGATCAGCTCCAGGCCGCCGATGTCCCAGTACTGCTGGTTGAGGAGGTGGATGACCGCGCCCGTCGCGCCCGCCGCGTCGATGATCGGCTTCGCGCCCGAACCGTACGACGCCATCGAGATGTTGCTGCCGGAGGCGCCCGAACCGCCGGGGGTGAGCTGGCCGGTGCAGGTCGTCCCGGCCTTGAAGAGAATGCTGTCGCCCGCGGCAAATGTCGTGCCGTTGACGGAAGTCACCGAGTTCCAGGGGCTGGCGCTGGTGCCGGTGCCGTTGGTGGATGCCGAGCAGTCGACGTAGTAGGCCGTGCCGGCGGCGTGCGCGGCGGTGGCCGGGACGAGCAGGGCGCCGGCCAGGGTGGCCAGAAGGGTCAGTACTCGGGTTGTTCGACTGGCCGTACTCATGGTTGATCTGCGACGCTTCATTGCGACGCTCCTTGGTGAGAGTGAGTGTCCTCCGGAAAAACCGGGCGGGTCCGTTGCCGCGGGCCCGTCCGGGGTCTATGGGGGCAGAAAAACAGGGGTGCGGGACCGTTCGCGAGTGCCGGTGCGTTGTGGCTGGTCGCGCCCACGCGGCGGTAGCCGCATGTCGAATACAGCCCCGCGCCCCTTCAGGCCGGACCAGTGGACCTACCTACCTGGGGGCGCGGGGAACTGCGCGACCAGCCCCCACCGGCCCGCGGTCAATCCACTGCCGTCGCTACCAGGACGCCAGCGAACCGTCCGCATTCCGCCACACCGGGTTGCGCCACCGATGGCCCCGTTCGGCGGCGGCACGCACCTTGTCCTCGTCGACGGTGATACCGAGGCCGGGGGCCGTCAGACGGTGGATGTAGCCGTCCTGTACCTCGAACGGCGACGCGTCCGCCAGATATCCGAGCAGCCCGCTGCTGTCGCCGTACCCGATGCCCAGGGACTGTTCCTGGATGAGGAAGTTCGGTACGGCGAAGTCGAGTTGGAGGCTCGCGGCGAGCGCGATGGGGCCCAGTGGGCAGTGCGGGGCCACGAGCACGTCGTAGGCCTCGGCCATCGCGGCGATACGGCGGGTCTCCGAGATGCCGCCCGCGTGGCTGATGTCGGGCTGGGCCACCGCGATGCCCGCGCCGAGGACCTCCCTGAAGTCCCAGCGGGAGAAGAGGCGTTCACCGGTCGCGATCGGGATGGAGGTGGCGCGGACGACGTCGCCGAGGTCGCGGGTGAACTCCGGGAGGACCGGTTCCTCGACGAACATCGGCAACAGCGGTTCCAGGTACGGCAGTACGCGCCGCGACATCGCTCCGCTGAAGCGGCCGTGGAAGTCCAGCGCCACGTCACGGTCCGGGCCGATCGCCTCCCGTACGGCGGCCACCCGGGCCACGATCGCGTCGATCGCCGCGGGGGTCGCGAGCGGTTCGAGCTGCGCGCAGGGGTTCATCTTCACGGCCGTCAGGCCCTTGGCGACCTGGCCCGCCGCCGACTCGGCTAGTTCCTCGGGGCTCTCGCCGTAGAGCCAGCCGTAGATGCGGACGCGGTCGCGGACGTGACCGCCGAGGAGCTGGTGCACGGGGACGCCGTGGGTCTTGCCCGCGATGTCCCACAGGGCCTGGTCGATGCCGGCGAGTGCGCTGCTGAGGACCGGGCCGCCGCGGTAGAAGCCGCCCTTGGCGAGCATCTGCCAGTGCTCTTCGATACGGGCGGGGTCCTGGCCGGTCAGGTAGTCGAACATCTCCTCGACCGCCTTGGCCGTGGTGTGGGCCTTGCCCTCCACGATGGGCTCGCCCCAGCCGGATATGCCCTCGTCGGTGTCGACGCGCAGAAAGAGCCAGCGCGGTTCGACGAGGAACAGCTCGTATCCGGTGATTTTCATGCTGCGGACCTCCGGGTCCTACGGGTAGTACGGGTACGGGGAGGGGGGTTCACGGGTGACGGAGAGGTCCTACTCCTGCGAGCTGATGCTGCGCCCGCCGTCCACGACCAGGTTCTGGCCGGTGATGAACGACGCGTCGTCGGAGCCGAGGAAGGCGACGGCGGCGGCGATGTCCTCGGGTTCGCCGATCCGGCCCACCGGAGTGCGGGCGGCCGTCTGGGCCCGGTACTCGTCCGGCGCGTCGGTCCACAGGCCGGTGTCCACCGCACCCGGCACGACCGCGTTGAACCTGATCCGGCCCGCGTACTCGACCGCCAACTGCCGTACCAGCGCGCTCACTCCACCCTTGGCGGCCGCGTACGCGGGGAAGCCGCTGAAGCCGAGCACCGCGTGCACGGAGCCCGTGACGACCACCGCGCCACCGGCCGCCGAGAGCAGCGGAACGGCGGCCCGGACGCCGTAGAAGACGGAGTCGAGGGCGAGGCGGAGGTGGTCGTGCCAGGAGTCGTCGTCGAGTTCGTGGACGGCACCGGGGAGGTTGCGGCCGGCGTTGAGGTGCAGCAGGTCGAGACGGCCGGTCCACTCCTGGGCGGTCCGGATCGCCTCCGGCCACGCCTCGGGGTTCGTGACGTCCAGCCCCAGGTGACGGGCCTGGCCGCCCTTGGCGCGGACCTCTTCGGCCACGTTCTCGGCCCCGGCCGCGTCCACGTCGGTGACCAGCACGGACGCGCCTTCCTCGGCGAGGCGGCGCGCGGTGGCGGCGCCGATGCCGGAGGCGGCGGCGGTGAGGAGGGCCGTGCGGCCGGTGAAACGAGAGGCGTGACGGTCGGGGTGGTTCTCGGGGGTGGTGCGGCTCATGGTGTTCCTCTCGGCGTGACCGGCCCGTCCGGTCATCCGTCCTACGTCCGTCCTACGGGGGTGCCCTTCCGGGTCGGCCTACGGCTCGGGCCGACCCGTGCGATCAGGTCGTACAGGTCCTACGGGTGCTACTGGTACTGCGGGTCGTACGGGTACTACGGGTCGTACGGGTCGGCTCGTGCTCGCGCAGCCAGGTCGTACGGGTCCTACGGGTCCTACGGGTCACGCCACCCCACCGGCCCCCGGCCTCGCCGTGGACCCCCGCAACACCAACCGCGGCTCGGTCGGCACCACCACATCCCCCGGCGACTCCCCCCGGATCTCCGCGACCAGCGCGTCCACCGCCGCCGTCCCCAGTTCGTGCAGGGGCATCGCGACCGTGGTGAGCGGCGGGGTGAGGTAACCGGCGACGGGAAGGTCGTCGTTGCCGACCAGGGAGATGTCCTCGGGGATGCGCAGGCCACGCTCGTGGATGGCCCGCATCGCCCCGATCGCCTGGGCCAGCGAGCTGGTGTACAGCGCGGTGACCTGGGGCCGGCCCTCGACGGGGGTGAGGAGTTCGCCGGCGGCCGCCGCGCCGCCCTCCTCGGTGAAGTCGCCGGAGGCGACCGGTGCCGCGAGCAGTCCCAGTGCGGCGGAGTGCCGTAGGAACGCGTCCCTGCGGTCCTCACTGGGGGTGATCCCCGAGGGGCCGGCGATGTGGCCGATCACCCGGTGACCGAGTCCGTGCAGGTGGTCCAGGGCGGTGACGCTCGAACGTGCCACGTCCATCGTGACGTTGCGGCCCGAGCCCTTGACGGCGCGGTTGAGGAAGACGTGCGGAACCGGGTTGCGGCTCAGGGTCTCCAGTAGGGGGTGGTGGGGGCGGGCGGAGGCGATCAGGAGGCCGTCCACGCGGCCCTCCTTGACCAGGTCGTTGAAGGTGTCGTCGGCCTCCTGGCCGTCGAAGTCCTCGGCGAGCAGGGAGAGATAGCCCAGTTCACGGGCGCGTTGGTAGGCGCCGCGCGAAATCGTCACGTATGTCGGGTTGTTGAGGGCCGGCACCAGCAGGGCCAGGGCGTGGGTGCTGGCCCCGGCGAGGGCGCGGGCCCCGGAGTGCGGGCGGTAGCCCAGGGCGGCGGCGACCTCGTGGATGCGCTGTCGGGTCTCGGGCCGGACGGACAGGTCCTGCCGTCCGTTGAGCACCTTGGACACCGTCGCCTTGGAGACTCCCGCCTCCCGTGCGACGTCCACCAGCCTTGCCCGTACGGGCTGTTCAGTCACCCGAATCCTCCCTGACCGCCGACCGAATCATCCTTGACTGCCGGATTCGCCTGGGGTGTGGCGTTCGGCATGCGGTGTTGCGTTTGACCTCTTGACACCTTCTGGCGCCGCAACCTAGCGTTCGCCGAAGTCGTTGGTCAACCGGTTTCCCTAGATGGATTTCAGTGATATATCCATTCAGGAACGGCATATCAGACGGTCCTCGCACAGCCGATGGGACTCGGCGTCCGTCGAGGATTCGTGACTCTCTGTAGTAAATCCCTGCAAGCACGACGAAATCGGCATGCGCCGATGATGGGTGAGGTGTGCAATGAAGCGCTCCGGGAGACTGCTCGCGGTCGCCACCACGGTCGCCGCCCTGGCGACGTCGCTCGCCGCCTGTGGCGGCGGCTCCGACTCGACCTCGGCGGACGGGACGGTCACGCTCCACGTGGAGGCGTGGAAGGGCGGCGGCGCGGAGCCGGCGAACATCGCCGAGATCAACAAGGCGTTCGAGGCGGCGCATCCGAAGATCAAGATCGACTTCAAGTACACCACCGCGGACCCGACCTACACGCAGAAGCTGCAGCCCGAGCTGCTGGGCGGCAAGGCCGGGGACGTCATCATGGTCGACGCCGACAAGATGAAGAAGTGGGGCGCCTCCGGCTACCTCGCGGACCTCTCGAACGAGTCGTGGGTCAGCTCCATATCCTCGGCCGCGAAGCCGTTCACGCAGAGCAGCGGCAAGACGCTGGCCATGCCGATGGAGCTGATCGGCATCGGGCTGTACGCCAACATGGACCTGCTGAAGAAGGCCGGGATCACCGAGGTCCCCGCCGACTGGCCGACGTTCCTCGCCGACCTCGCCAAGCTCAAGAAGGCCGGGATCACGCCCATCTCCCTGCCGGACAAGGCGGGTTGGACCGGCAGCTCGATCTTCCAGGCGAGCGGCTCGACGACCGTCTACCAGAAGAACAAGCAGTGGGACGCGGACTTCCTGGCCGGCAAGGCGTCGTTCGGCTCGGACTGGAAGGAGCCGCTCGACCAGCTCAAGACCCTGGGTGACAAGGGCTTCGTGAACTGGAAGAACGAGCTGGGCGTCGACGAGTGGTCCCAGGGTCCGCAGGACTTCAGCGCGGGCAAGAGCGCCTTCTGGTACCAGGGCGCCTGGCAGGTCTCCAACATCAAGAAGGCCGGTTTCCCGGTGTCGTTCGCCCCCTGGCCGGGCGGCGCGGCCGGCACCAAGCCGAACGCGATGCTGTTCTCCGGCACGGCCTGGGGCGTCAACTCCCAGTCGCAGCACGCGGACGCGGCGAAGGAGTACGTCAAGTTCTGGTCGCAGAGCGCGAACCTGGCGAAGTACCTGGACGCCGAGCACGCCGAGTCCCCGTTCACCGGTGGCACCACGCCCGACTCGACGGAGACGACCATCTTCAACACCGCCTTCAACGAGGGCCGTTACCGGGTGCTGCCCTCCAACACCTGGTACGGCACCCAGGCGGAGACCGACACCGGCTCCAAGATCCAGTCGTTCCTGCTGGGCCAGTCCGACGCGGCGAAGACGCTGAAGGACATCCAGACGGCGGCGTCGGCCAAGTAGCCGTATCGGTGGGGTAGTTGGGCTGTCCGGTCAGCCGAACACCGGCCGGGTGACCAGACCACTCGGCTGATCGAACCGGCCGGCCCACCCACCCCCGTCACCCACCCCGTCCCACCCACTCCCCCCAAGGGGCCTGACGGCCAAGGAGGTTGATCCCCCGTGTTCCACCGACGGCGTGCCACCATGGCCGCCTTCCTGCTCCCCGCGATCGCCGTGTACGCGCTCTTCATCCTGTATCCGCTGTTCAAGGGCGTCTACTTGAGCCTGACCGACAGCGTCGGCGGCCCGATCTCCCACTTCGTCGGCACGGACCAGTACAAGGCGATGGCGGACGACCCGCAGATCTCCGCGGCCCTGTGGCACACGGTCCTCTACGCCCTGGTGGTCGTCGTCGTGCAGAACGGCCTCGGGCTGCTCTTCGCGTCGATGCTGTTCCGCCGCCCGAGGGTCCGAAAGGCCCTGAACGTCGTCCTGTTGACGCCAACGCTGATCTCGCCGCTGATGGCCGCGTTCATCTGGTCGTACCTCTTCGCGCCGAACGGCGGCCTCAACGCCCTGCTCGACGGGGTCGGTCTCGGCGGCCTCAAGCACGTCTGGCTCGGCGACCCGTCCACCGCGCTGTACTCGGTCGCGACCGTCAACATCTGGATGTTCACCGGCTACTCGTGCGCGATCTTCCTCGCCAGCTATATGAGCATGCCGACCGAACTCCTCGAAGCCGCCGCCCTGGACGGCGCGTCCGGCTGGCGCCGCTTCCGCAGCATCGAGTGGCCACTGCTGGCGCCCGCGCTCACCGTCAACGTGACGCTCAGCCTGATCGGTTCGCTGAAGGTCTTCGAGTTCCCGCTCGTCCTGACCAACGGCGGCCCGGCCGGCGCCACCGACACCCTGACCCTGCTCGTGTACCGGAACATCTTCGGCGGCGGGAAGTTCGCCTACGGCGTCGCCATCGCCGTACTGCTCCTGGTGACCGTGGTCGTCCTGTCCAGCGCGACCAACTCCCTGCTCAGACTGCGCGAACGGCGCGTGTGACGACGTACGGACGCCCTCAAGTGCGCAATCGTTGGAATCGGACGGATCACCCCATGACCTCACCCCCCTCAACTGCGGTCTCCGCGGCGGAAGTCGGCCGCCCCGCCGGGAAGCCTGACGCGTCCCAGCCCCGCGCCGCCGCCCCATGGACCCCGCGCAGACTGGCCACCGGCCTCGGCACCACCGCGCTCACCCTCGGCACGGTCCTCTTCGTCCTGCCGTTCGTCTTCACGATCGTCACCTCGCTGCGCACGGCGGCGGACGTGGCGCGCTCCCCGCTGGGCATCCCGCACTCCTTCACCCTGAAGAACTTCACGCACGCCTTCAGCCAGATCCACTACGGCACCAGCACCCTCAACACCCTTCTGATCACCGGGCTTTCGTGCGTCCTCATCACCGTGCTCGGCGCGCTCGCGGGCTACCCGCTGGCCCGCATCACGGCCGGCTGGTCGACGGCGGTGTACCGCCTCTTCATCCTCGGCACGTCGATCCCCGTGTTCGTCGTGGTCGCCCCGCTGTACCTGCTGATGCGCGACCTGAACCTGCTGGACACCTACGCGGGCGTCGTCCTCATCTACACCGCGATCAACCTGCCGCTCGCCGTGTTCTTCTACACCAGCTTCATCCGCCAGATCCCGGCCGACCTGGAGGAGGCGGCGGCCCTCGACGGCTGCGGCGCGCTGCGCACCTTCTTCGTCGTCATCCTGCCTCTCCTCCGCCCGGTCACCAGCACCCTGTTGACCTTCATCTCGCTCCAGATCTGGAACGACCTGCTGGTCCCCCTCGTATTCCTCCAGGACCCGGGCAAGCGCACCGTCATGGTGAACGCGTACTCCTTCATCGACCCGCACACCGTCCAGCCGACCACCCTGTTCCCGGCCGCGCTGCTGGGTGTGCTGCCCCTCCTGGTCATCTTCATCTTCTTCCAGCGCCAGATGGTCGCCGGAATGTCGGCGGGAGCGGTCAAATGACGGACCATCAGTTTCTACGGCCCCTGCTCACACCCCAGTTGGTCGGTACCCGGGTGATGGCCATCCTCAGGTCGGCCGACGCCTCCGCGCTGCCGGCCGCGGCCCGTGCCCTCGCGGCCGGCGGGGTCACCTGCCTGGAGGTCACCCTCACCACCGCCGGGGCGCTCGACGCGATCGCCCGGATCAAGGACGAACTCGGCGCCGGGGTCTCGGTCGGCGCCGGTACGGTCCTCACCACGGCCGACACCCGGGACGCGCTGGCGGCGGGCGCCGAGTTCCTGGTCTCCCCGAACGTCGAGCCGGACGTCATCCACGACGCGGCCGACCAGGACGTCCCCTTCTACCCGGGAGCGTGGACGGCGACCGAGGTCACCACCGCCTGGCGGGCCGGCGCGGCGGCCGTGAAACTCTTCCCGGCCTGCACCGGCGGCCCCACCCATCTGCGCCAACTCCGGGCCCCGCTCCCGCACATACCGCTCATGGCGGTCGGCGGCGTCGACCTCGAAGCGGCCGGGCAGTACATGGCGGCGGGCGCACTCGCCGTCGGCGTCGGCTCCCCGCTCCTGCGCGACGCCGACCGGGACCCCACCCCCGAGGCGCTGGACGCCCTCACGGCCCGGGCCCGCGCACTGCTGGAGACGGTCAGGCCCGGCACCGGGCCCGAGGAGAAGAACCATCTGTGAACACCCGTAAGCCTGTTGTCGAGAACGACGAGCCCTACCTCGTCACCGTGGGCGAGACCCTGGGCGTCCTGTCCGCCGCCGGTCCCGGCCCGCTCACCCTGGGCACCACCCTGCGCCTCGGCGTCGCCGGCGCCGAGTCCAACGTGGCGATCGGCGTAAGTCGCCTGGGCGGAAAGGCCACTTGGATCGGCCGCGTCAGCGAGGACGAGCTGGGCGAGCTGGTGCTGCGCGAGCTGCGGGCGGAAGGGGTGACTGCCGTGGCCGTACGCGATGCGGCCCCGACGTCCCTTCTCCTCAAGGAGAGACGCACCAGCACGCACCACCGGATGCGCTACTACCGGACGGCGACGGCGGGCGTCCGCCTGGCCCCCGAGGACATCCCGGAGGACGTCGTGGCGGGGGCGGCGGTCCTCCACATCACCGGCATCACACCGGCGTTGGGGGAGGGTCCGGCGCGAGCGGTCCGCCGGGCGGTCGACATCGCCCGCGAGGCAGGGGTGTTGGTGTCCCTCGACATCAACTTCCGTTCCCTGCTGTGGAACGAGGACGAGGCGAGGCAGGCCGTACTGCCTCTCCTCCACGACAGCGACCTGGTGTTCGCGGGCCCGCACGAGGCGGGCCTCGCGGTGCCGGACCGCCACGAACCCGAGGAACTGGCCAAGGGAATCTGCCAGTTGGGCCCGTCGGGTGCCGTGATCAAGCTGGGCGCGGAGGGAGCCTTCGCACTCCTCGACGGCCGCCCGCACCGCCAACTCGCCCTCCCCGCCCGGGTGTACGACTCGGTGGGGGCCGGTGACGCCTTCGTGGCGGGCTACTTGGCCGAGCTGCTCGCCGGCGCACCGGCAGCGGTCCGGCTCGACACGGCCGCCCGGGTCGGCGCGTTCGCGGTCGGCACGGAGGGCGACTGGGAGGGCCTGCCACGCCGGGGCGAACTCCCGCTGCTGGACCACCACGACGACGTACTCCGCTGAGGACTGAACGCTCAATGACAAGTACAAGTGCAAGTACAAGTACCGGTATCGCAGGGCACGTTGACGTCCTGACGGGTTCGTACACAGCCGACACGGGTGGTGAGGGCGTCGGCCTGACCGCGCTGCGGCTCACCCCTCAGGACGGTGGTCTGAGCGTGGTGGACGCGGTGGCGGCGAGCGGCGCCTCCTTCCTGGCCGCGCACCCGACCCTCCCCGTCGTCTACACGACGCACGAGTCGACGCCGGGTGCGGTGAGCGCGTTCGCCCTGCGGGAGGGCGCGGCGCCCACTCCACTGGGAGCACCCGTGACCAGCGGAGGCGCGAACCCGTGCCACCTGACGGTCCACCCGAGCGGCGGCTTCCTCCTCACCGCCAACTACGGCACGGACACGCTGCCCGGCACGGTGGCCGTCCACCGCCTGGACGCGAACGGCCGGCTCTCGGACCTCACGGACGTGGTCGAACACAAGGGTTCGGGCCCGGTGACCGGCCGCCAGGAGGGCACCCACGCCCACCAGGTCCTCGTCGACCCGGCGGGCCGCTACGTCCTGGCGACGGACCTGGGCGCGGACACGGTGTTCACGTACCAACTCGACGTCGTCACCGGCAAGTTGAAGCCCGTGGCGGCCTCGCAACTCCGCCCGGGCTCGGGCCCCCGCCACCTCGCGTTCACCCCGGCCGGCGACCTGGTCCTCAGCGCCGACGAACTCTCCTCCACGGTGACGTGTCACCACTACGCCGCCGAGACGGGCACCCTGCACGAACTGTCCCGGGTGCCGGCGACGGCCGTGGCGGACATCCCCAACCAGCCCGGCGGCATCGTCACGTCCGCCTGCGGCCGCTACGCCTGGGTCACCAACCGGGGCGCGGACACGGTCGCGGCGTTCCGCATCACGGGCACGGCCCTCGAACCCCTCGGCGAGGTCCCGAGCGGGGGGAGTTGGCCCCGGGGGCTGACTTCGGCGCCCGGGCAGCTGCTGGTGGCGAATCAACACAGCGGAACGGTGGCGGTGTTGCGGGTGTCGGGGGACGGGACGTTGGGGGAGACGGGGGTTGTGGTGAGGGTGGGGTCGGTGGTGTGCGGGCTTGTGGTGTGAGCGCAGCGGCGCGACGGCGTGCTCCGGTCGGCTCAGCCGAAAACAGCTGGTTCACGTCCCGTCCCGTGCCTGAGAATTCTCGGTGTGACAGACACGGAAGCCACCGACGAAGAGACGCCCGAAGGGCTGCTGGGCTGGTGCCTGGTGGCCAACGTGTCGCGGGAGACCACGCACGGCGAGGACGGTCTCGACATCCAGCACGGCACGAAACACTTCCCGGTGGGCGCCCTGCTGTGGATCCCGCCCACGATCTGGGACCCCGGCCCGGGCCGCTGGCGCGCGGTCGGACGGCACCGGGGCAACGGCCGCCGGTACGTCAACATGGTCGTGCACGCTGACGACTTGGAGAACTTCCGGGTCAAGGGTGTCTACAGCGAAGGTCTCGTCCGCAGCCTCAACGGCCGCCGCCACGACCCGGCCGCCCCGCGGACCCTCCAGGACCCGTGGACTCGCGAGCGGGCCCAGAGCTGGGCGGACGGCCGGAACGACCTCCGGGAGAGGATCGTCATCGACGGCCGGCGCCACCCGCAGATCCGCGTCCCCAACCCGCCGCCTGCGGAACTCGCGGTCGGCGGCGAGATCCTGCACCTCGCCCAGTACGGCATCAGGGGACCCCACTACAGCCGCATGCCTCCACCCGTGGAATGGGTTCCCGAGACGTGAGACGTGACGTGGCGACCATGGGCGACAGCCCGCCGAGGGAACTCATCTCCCTCGCCGACGACGAGGGGAACAGCGTCGCGGTCAACGTGCTGGGACACGACTCCAGTTGGGCGCCCGGGCTCGACGCCGAGATCGTCGTCAGGACACCCTTCGTGTCCGGCCGTACCGACCTGGTGCTGTACCTGGCGAAGCTGGAGGCCTGGGCCGCCGCGCTGGACCGGCTCGACGCCGGTGAGGACGTGGCGTGGATGGAGATGAGCAGGGGGCCGTCGATCCGGATCCACCTCACCGGCGAACGCGACTGCCCGGAGGTGGTCGTGGAGGACGAGTCCGGTTCCATGGTCACCGTGCGGGTCCCGATCGTCCCGCCCGACGACTGGATCGCCGATCACCGCCGGCGGCTGCGCGAGGTGATGGACCACTGGGTTCCGATGCTGTCGGAGTAGGGCGACGGACGCCCGGGTGATCAAGCACCGAAGGATACGGGACCCCTCACCCGCGGAACCTCACGTCAAAGCGGCAGGTCGTCCGGCAGTACGCGGAACGCCTTCTGGCTGCCCAGCGGACGTACCGCACGGAAGTCGCGGCGGTCGAGGGTGAGGATCGCGTCGGTGTCGTAGTCGGCGGCCAGTGCCACGTTCACCGCGCCGGCGAGGTCGAGGTCCAAGTCGCGGTAGCGGAGACGGACCGACCGCGCGGCGGCCAGGTGGTCCTCCGTGATCTCCGGAACGACGACCCGGCCGCGCCGCATCCAGCGGCGGATGTGGTCGACCGCGCTGAGGGCCGCCTCGCGGCCGAGTTCCCGCGTGGCGACATGGTCGAACTCCGCGAGCAGAAGCGGGGACATGACGAGCAGGCCCGCGGCCATGATGGCCTCGTTGGCCGTTCCGTGTTCCGGGTGCGTCGAGTCGAGGGCCGCCAGCAGACCGGAGGTGTCCGCGACGACGATGATCACGCGGCGTTTCCGGCGTCCGTCTCGCGGCGGACCGCGTCCGCGACCGTGTCACGGACCTCCGTCTTGGGCAGCGTACGGCCCGGCCCTTCGAAGGTGCGCGAGAACAACGGCTCGTCCCAGACCCGGTTCGCCATGGCCGCGAGATGGATCCCCTGGCGGATGATCTCCGCCTCGCTCACCCCGCGCCGCGCGGCGGCCTCCTTGATGATCGCCAGGTCCTCTGGATCGGCGTAGACGTTGGTGCGCTTCATGGATATGTACCGAGAGTAGTTCATGTACCAGATTGATGTATGGGCATGGAGGTGGTCACCCACGTCCGTCCACCCCCGACAGCACCTCCGCACAAGCCACCGCACAAGGCCAGACCGCCGCCCCGACCTCTTCCGCCGACCCCGCGCAGTCCCGCCGCAGCCAGTCCATGACCGTGCCCAGGATCGCGCCCGCCAGGAATGCGGAGACCGGGTCCGTGGTGTCGGTCTCCACCGGCAGCCCCCGGCTGGTGCGGGCCGCGAGGGTGATGCGGTGGAGGAGGTGGTTGATCATGCGGGCGCTGCCCTCGTCGCAGAGGAGGGCGCGGTAGAGGGGGGCGTGGGCGGCGACGTGGGTGAAGAGGGCGGGGAGAGGGTTGGGCAACGGGCTGCCGTCCGGGGCGAGTTGGCTGCGCGGGATGGGCTCCGTGGCCACCAACTCGTCGTACGTCGCGGTGCATGCGGCGACCGCCAGGTCGTGGACGTCGGCGTAGTGCTCGTAGAACGTCGAGCGGTTGACGCCGGCCCGCTTGGTGAGGTCGGCGACGGATATCTGGCGCAGGTCCCGTTCGGTGACCAGTTCGCGCAGGGCGACTTCGAGGGCGGCGCGGGAGCGGCGGACGCGGGGGTCGGGGAGGCCGTGGCGTTCAGGGGGTTGCGCTGGCATGCGGCAACAGTATTCTCTCCAACACCTGATGGTTATCCGGCAGTTGTTGGATAAGACAGGAGACCCCGCATGGCTACGTACGTTCTCGTGCACGGCGGCAGTCACGGTGGATGGTGTTATCAGCGCGTCGCGCGGATCCTGCGCGCGGACGGTCATGAGGTGTACGCCCCGACACTGACCGGACTCGGCGAGCGGGCGCATCTGCTCGGGCCCGGTGTCGATCTGGACACCCACATCACCGACGTCACCCAACTTCTGCGCTACGAGGGGTTGTTCGACGCCGTTCTCGTCGGGCACAGCTATGGCGGGATGGTGATCACCGGTGCCGCCGACCGCGCCCTCGACCGTGTCGGTCATCTCGTCTATCTGGACGCGGCCACGCCGGCGAACGGGCAGTCCCTCGCCGATGTGGCACCGGAGTTGATGGCCGCCTCCCGGGCGATGGGGAGGGTCGTCGACGGCGTGGAGCTGGTGAACTTTCCGGGTGAAGGGCCCATGCCCCACTACGGGTTGACCGATCCGGACGACATCGCCTGGCTGGCGCCGAAGATCACGCCCCATCCGTGGAAGTGCTTCGAGCAGCCGTTGCGGCTGAAGGACGAGGCGGCGGTGCGCGCGCTGCCGCAGTCGCAGATCGTCTGTACGTCGACCCTGCCCTTCCGCGATCCGGCGGACCTCGAACCGGCGCGTGCGGCCGGGCGGTTGTGGGACATCGACACCGGCCACGACCTGATGGTCAGCGAACCGCAAGCCGTCGCCGACCGTCTCGAACTGATCGCCGCGACTTGACGGTCAGTCACATTACCGAAACGTAACCTACCGACAGGTATCACGAGTAACTTACCCGCAGGTAAGTTCCAGGCGAACCACTTTCCGGCGGCGCCGGCGCACACACGTGGGACGCGTGTGTGCGCCACCGTGCCGCCGCTTCCTGACGGCCGCTCCACAGGAGGTTCGCCATGCCCGCACGCCAACGGCGCCTGCTCGGCGCCGCGTTCACCGTCGTCGCCTGTCTCGGGGCCCAGGCCCTGGTCACCGCCACCGCCGCCACCGCCTCGGACGAGGTCGTGTCCAGAGGTGTCACGATCCCCGCGTTCTACAACCCGCCCGCCACCCTGCCCGCCGCGAACGGCGCCCTCGTCCGCAGCGAGCCCCTCCCCCTCGCCCTGAGCCTGCCCGGCCTCGACGGCCCGCTCCCGGGCACCGCGACCCGGCTGATGTACAAGTCCACCGACTCGGGCGGGCAGCCCGTCGCCGTCACCGGCGCCTACATCGAACCCTCCGCCGACTGGTCCGGCAGCGGCCCGCGCCCCCTCGTCGCGGTCGCCCCCGGCACCGTGGGACAGGGCGACCAGTGCTCCGCGTCGATGGGCCTGGAGCATCCCCTCGTCTTCAACAGCCAGACGGTTTCGGTCGGTTACGAGGATCTGTCGATCTACCGCCTGCTCGCCGAGGGCGTCGCCGTCGTCGTCACCGACTATGTGGGCCTCGGTGCCACGGACCGGCTGCACACCTACGTCAACCGGATCGACGAGGCGCACGCGGTGCTGGACGCCGTACGCGCCGCCCGTTCGCTCGCCGGAACCTCGGTCACCGCCGCCTCACCGGTCGGGCTCTACGGCTACAGCCAGGGCGGCGGGGCGACCGCGGCGGCCGCCGAACTCCAGTCCTCCTACGCCCCCGACGTCACCCTCTCCGGAACCTACGCGGGAGCCCCGCCCGCCGACCTGACCGCGGTCACCAAGGCCATCGACGGCAGCGAACTCGCCGGTGCGCTGGGCTGGTCGCTCAATGGGTTCCTCCAGTCCGACCCGGAGCTGAAGCCCCTCGCCGAGGCACACCTCAACGACGCCGGGAAGGCCGCGCTCACCGATCTGTCGACCATGTGCGTGGGCGACGCGCTGCTGGGCTACGCCTATACGAAGAGCACCAGTTGGACCACGGACGGCCAGTCCCTCAGCAGCATCATCGCGGCAACTCCCGCGTTCCAGGCCTTCGTCGACGAACAGCGCATCGGCACGCTGAAACCGTCGGGGCCCGTCCGTCTCGCGACCGGCGTCAGCGACAACCTCGTCCCGCACGCCCAGGCCCGCCAACTCGCCGTCGACTGGTGCGCGAAGGGCGCCGACGTCACGTACAAGGCCGTCGTCCTGCCCAGCGTCGGCAGCGCGCTCGTCAACCACTTCGCACCCCTGCTCACCGACCAGGGCGACGCCATCTCCTGGCTCACCGACCGCCTCGCCGGCCGGCCGGCCACCTCCAACTGCTGGACCATGCCCGTACAGCTCTGAGACCGGAGGCACAGAGTCCTCGCCGGCGGGGTCCGGGCAGACGCGACGCACGGCCCCCGCCGGTAACTCGACTCCCCCATACGAGAATTACGTTTCCGTCTGTTGACAGTGTCATGCTCATTCACGCTAGGCTCCCGGCGACCCGCACTCCCCTACGGCTTGCCGGAGTCCCCCCATGCCCGAGCACACCTCCCCCCGCCCCACCCCCACCCTCAGCCGCCGCGGTCTGCTCGGCGCCACCGCACTCGGCGCGGTCGCCCTGACAGGCGCCGGCCAGACCCGCGCCGCCGCGGCCTCAACCCCCGCCGCTGTCACGGAACTTCGCGAACGGGCCGTCGTCGTCGGCACCGGTTTCGGCGGTGGCGTCACCGCGTTACGGCTGGCCCAGGCCGGGGTCTCCACCCTGGTCCTGGAGCGCGGACTGCGCTGGCGGACCGGCCCCAACTCGACCACGTTCTGCCGCTTCGCGAACATGGACAACCGCTCCGCCTGGCTCACCGACCACGCCATCGTCGGCGGCGTCGACAAGACCTGGACGCCGTACACGGGCGTGCTCGAAGCCGTCGTAGGAGACGGCATGACCGCGATGTGCGGAGCGGCGGTCGGCGGCGGCTCGATCATGTACCACGGCATGACCCTGCAGCCCACGAAGGCGGACTTCGCCACCTCCATCCCCGAGGCCGCCGCCCTCTACGACGACCTCAACCTCTGGGCCTACCCCACGGTTTCGCGGATGCTGGGCATCTCCACCATCCCCTACGACGTCCTCGCCTCCGACCCCTACAAGTCCTCCCGCCTCTTCCAGGACGTCGCACCGAGAGCGGGCCTGACCCCGTTCAAGGTGCCGCTGCCCATCGACTGGGCCTACGTCCGCGGCGAGTTGGCGGGGCTGTACGACCCGACGTACACCACCAGCGACATCGCGTTCGGCGTCGACAACGGCGGCAAGCACTCCATCGACGTCACCTATCTCGCCCAGGCGGAGTCCACCGGCCTGGTGCAGGTGGCGCCGCTGCACGTCGTGCGCGACCTCGCGATGGACGCGAACAAGAAGTGGGTGCTGTCCGTCGACCGCATCGACACCGGCGGCGCGGTCCAGGAGAAGATCCGGATCACCGCGGACGCCGTGTTCCTCAACGCCGGCTCGCCCGGCACCACCCGCCTGCTGGTCAAGTCCCGTGCCAAGGGCCTGGTTCCGGACCTGCCCGACGCCATCGGCACCAAGTGGGGCAACAACGGCGACCGGATCTGGGCCTGGATCAACCCGTCCGGCGACGCGGGCACCCAGCAGGGCGGCCCCGCCTGCGTCGGCGGACGCGACCCCGACAGCAGCATCCCGCTCACCGTCGTCCACGCCGGATCACCCATCCAGCAGCCGGGCGTCACGGCCCTCACCGTCGTCGGCTTCGGCATCGTCGACGGCGCGGGCACCTGGGCCTACGACGCCGACACCGACGACGCCCACCTCACCTGGCCCGCCGACGCCGACGCCGAACTCCAGGCACTGATCGCGGCCAAGATGCAGGACATCGCCACGGCGGGCGGCGGCATCATGATCGACACCAATGCCCAAGCCCCGTCCACCTGGCACTCGTTGGGCGGTGTCCCGATGGGCGACGCCGTCGACCTCGCCGGCCGCGTCCTCGGACACAAGGGCCTCTACGTCCTGGACGGCGCCCGCATCCCGGGCTCCACCGGCGCCTGCAACCCGTCCATGACGATCGCCGCGCTCGCCGAGCACAGCATGCGGACGATCGTGCAGCAGGACCTGGGCCGGGTGTTCTGACCTCAGGCCCAGGTCACCGGGAGCGCGCGCAGCCCGTACACGATGTTGTCCTGGTTGTACGTGAGTTGGTCGGCGGGGACGGCGAGGCGCAGGCCCGGCAGGCGGCGGAACAGGGTCGTGAGGACGGTCTGCAGTTCCACGCGGGCCAGGGTCTGCCCCAGGCACTGGTGGATGCCGTAGCCGAAGGCGACATGGCGGCGCGCGTCCCGGGTGAGGTCCAAGTCATCGGTCTCACCGAAGAGTTGGCGGTCCCGGTTGGCCGTGGAGAGCATGCAGATCACTCCGTCCCCGGCCGGGATCGTCACCCCGCCCACCCGCACGGTCTCCGTCGCCGCCCGCCCCAGGCCCAGGTGGATGATCGTGAGGTGGCGCAGCAGCTCCTCCACGGCACCTCGGACCAGGCCCGGGTCGGCGCGCAACAGGCCCAGCTGGTCCGGGCGTCGGAGCAGCGCGAGCACGCTGACGGCCGTCATGTTCGCGGTGGACTCGTGCCCGGTGACCAGCAGGAGGAAGCCGAGTGACGCCGTCTCCTGGTCGGTCAGGTCCTCGCGGGCGGCGAGCCGGCTGAGGATGTCGTCGGCGGGGCGACTCCGCTTCCGGGCCGCCAACTCCGCGAGATAGCCCATGAGTTCGGCGTGCGCCCGCTCCGCCTCCGGCCGGGTGGTGCGGTTGTCGAGCAGGGTCCGGCTGAGCGACTGGAACAGCTCATGGTCCTCGTACGGCACCCCGAGCATCAGGCAGATGACCAGCGAGGGGATCGGCAGCGCGAAGTCCGCCACCAGGTCGGCCGAGGTGCGGCCCTCGGTCATGCGGTCCACGGCCCGGTCGACGATGTCCTGGATGCCCGGGCGCAGTTCCTCGATCCGCTTGACCAGGAAGTCCTTGCTGACCATCCGGCGCAGCCGGGCGTGCTCGGGGTCGTCCATGCGGATGAAACTCGGCTTGGCGGTGGCCAGTTCACGCTGCCCGGCGGAGAGGAAGGGGAAGCCCGGTGTGCGCGCGTCGGCGCTGAAGCGGGCGTCCGCCAGCACGGCCCGGACCTCGTCGTAGCCGGTGACCAGCCAGCACGCGGTGCCGTCCGGCAGCACGGCCCGGGTGACGGCGGCCTCGCGGGCGGCGGCGGTGTAGGCGGGCGGCGGGGAGAAGGGGCAACTGCCGTAGGGAGCGGGGAGGTTGGTGGCGGTGACGGTCGTCATGGGAGGGCCGGCTCCTCGTCGTCGACCAGCGTGATGGCGCCACTGGGGCACAGGTCGGCGGCGAACCGCACCTCGTCGGCGTACCGCCCGTCCGGGTCCGCGACGAGCAGGGCGACCCGGCCGTCCTCCTCGTCCTGCTCGAACACCTCGGGAGCCGCGCCGACGCACTGCCCCGCGCTGCAACAGCGTTCCCGGTCCAGGAGCACGACGAGAGCGGGCTGCTGGTCGGAGGGGGTGCGGAGGGTGTTGAGCGTGGCGCACATGGTGGCGGTCTGGCCCGCCAGGACCAGCAGCTCGACGAGTTGCCCGGGGCTGAGGAATCGGGCGAGGCGGCTCCAAAGTCCGTCAGGAACAGGTGAGTTGACGGCTAGCAGGTCGGCCGCCTCCAGGAGGGCGCGATCCTCGCCCGCCCAGGCACGGGTGTCCAGGTCGGCCGCCGTCGCGTCGATCTCCGTGTCCGTCAGCCCGGCGTCCGCGGCCGGGGTGCGGTGCCGCCGGTGGACGTAGGGCGCGTCGAGCCGGTGGGCGACGCGCAGGACGATCAGCTCGCGTCGGCGGTGGCCGAGGGTGCCCTCGTGGGTGAGGACGCGGGCGAGGGAGAGCCAGGCGTGGGCCAGGACGGGGTGGTGGGCGAGGGTGCCGAACAGGTTCTCCCGGCCGGGGCCGTCCCGGTGGGAGTCGGCGAGCAACGACCGCAGGACCGGGGGCCATTCGGCGGGCGGGAGGGGAGGGATGCGGGGGGTGCGAGTCGTGGTCATGGTGCTTTCACCTTCGTACGATGCCGTGGACCGGGGAGTCGGCGTGGTTCACCAGCGGGCGACGACCACTCCCGCGCTGGCCCCGCTCGCGAAGCCGAACATGCCGACCAGGTCGCCGCGTCGAAGTCGTCCGGCGTCGAGGGCGGCGGCCAGTTGGAGAGGGATGGTGTTGGTCGCGACGTTGCCGTGGGTGGGAAAGGTGGCCAGGACGCGGCCCGGGTCGACGCCCACCCAGTCGCAGACGACCTTGGTGAACGGCACCGAGGGCTGGTGCACACAGACGAGGTCCAGGTCGTCGCCCGAGAGGCCCAACTCCCCCAGCGCGCCCCGCACTTTGCCCGGCAGTCCATCGAAGGAGCCCACCAACTGGGCGGAGTCGATGCGGAGATGGCCGAGCCTGCGGTGCTGCGCGTACGGGTTGGGCAGGGTGGCCGCCCGCCAGCCCCAGGAGTTGGCGAAGAACCGGGAGCCGAGGATGCCGGGCCGTTCGCCCGCCTCGACCAGCAGCGCCGAGCCCATGTCGCCGGTGCTGAGGCTGGGCAGCGCGGTCGGCAGGTCGGCCGGGTCGTCCACCTGCCAGCGGCTCTCCCGGGTGCTGACCTCGGCGGAGGTCACCAGCACCCGGCGGTACCGGCCGCCCCGGATGAACGCGTCGGCCACCTCCAGCGCGTTGAGGACTCCGTTGCAGGCGTTCTTCAGGTCGAACACCGGGCAGCCCAGGCCGAGTTTGTCGGCGACCACATGGGCGGTGGCAGGCTCCTCCATGTCGGCGAGGATGCCGGCGTAGAGGAGCAGGTCGATGCCGGCCGGGTCGGTGCCGGTGTCGTCGAAGAGGCGCCGGGCCGCGTGCGCGGCGAGGTCGGAGGGCTGCTCCAGGTCGTCGGCCACGGTGCGCTCGGCCAGCCCGTACATGCGCTGGAGCACCCCGCGCGCCAGCGGCACGGCGGGGCTGCCCGCCCGGAAGCGGTCCTCCACCGCGGCCACGCTCTGCCGCCCCTCGGGGATGTGGACGGTGGCGTGAACGATCGTGCTGTGAACGGTCATTGATCCTTCCTGTGTCAGGTCCGTCAGTCCTCAGCCCCCGGCCCTCGGCCCTCAGTGCTCGCCGGTGAAAAGCAGCACGACGTTGTGCCCGCCGAACCCGAAGGAGTTGCTGACGGCGGCCCGGACGCGCTGTCGGCGGGGGAGGCCGGTCACGCAGTCCAGGTCGTAGGGGAGGTTGTCCGGGGTGAGGTTGGCGATCGGCGGGACGGTGGAGCGGTGCACGGTGAGGGCGGTGAGCGCGGCCTCGACCGCGCCGGACGCACCGAGACCGTGCCCGAGAACTCCCTTGGCGGCGGTGACACTTGGCCGGTGCGGCAGCACCCGCTCGATCAACTCGGCCTCGGTCAGGTCGTTGAGCGGGGTCGAGGTGCCGTGCGCGTTGACGTGGTCGACGTCTCCGGGACCGATCCCCGCCTCCGCGAGCGCGGCCCGCAGCGCGGCCTCGGCGTGAACTCCCCCCGGTGCGGGGGCGGTCGGATGGAACGCGTCGGAGGTCTGGCCGACGCCGGCTAGCCGGGCGTAGCGCCGCTGTCCACGGGCACGGGCGTCCGCCTCCCGTTCCAGGACGAGGACGGCGGCCCCCTCGGCGATCACGAACCCGTCCCGGTCCGCCGCGAACGGCCGTGAGGCGGCGCCGGGTTCACCGACACGGGACGACAGCGCGCCCATCCGCTGGAAGCCGGAGGTGATCACCGGGGTGACGGCCGCCTCCGCGCCGCCCGCCACCGCGATGTCGCACAGCCCGGCGAGCAGCAGCGCGCGGGCCGTGGCCAGGGCACTGGCTCCGGAGGCGCAGGCGCTCTCGGTCGCGAGGGAGGGACCGTGGGCGCCGAGGTCCAACAGGACCTCTCCGGCGGCCATGTTGGAGATCAGCATGGGCACGAGGGCGGGCGACACCAGTTCCGGGCCGCCCTGGTGGTGGCGGACGGTCTGGTCCTCCAGGTGGGCGGCCCCGGCAAGACCGGAGCCGATGACCACGGCGACCCGGGCGCCGTCCCACCCGGCGGGGTCGAGCCCGGCGTCGGCGACCGCCTCCCGCGCCGCGAGCACGGCCAGCTGGCTGAAGCGGCCCATGCGCCAGGCCTTGCCGCCGCCGATCCGGGCCTGTTCCGGGGTCATGAGCGGGATACGGCAGGACAAGTCGACGGCGCAGCCCTTGAGTTCGGGGTCGGTCGCGGCGGTGGAACGACCGCTGAGGACCCCCTCCCAGGTCGCCGCGCGGCCGACCCCGGCCGGGGTGATGAGCCCCAGGCCGGTGACGGAGACGGGTGCGCAGGGTGCTTTCATCACGCCCGCTTGGCGTTCAGCGTGGCCACCAGCTCACCCACGGTGCTGTGCCGGGCGGCCTCCTCCTCCGCGACCGGGACCCCCAGCGCCTCCTGGAGCGCCAGGGCGAGTTCGGCCAGCGCGAGGGAGTCGAGGTCGAGGCTCTCCAGGGTGGCGTCCGGGCGGATGTACTCGGGGCTGACCTCGAACTTCTGGGTGAGTACGGCGGTCACGGCGGTCTGCACGGGGGACATGGCGTTCCTTTCGACGGGTGAACGGAGCGGCGCGATCGGGGCACTTGACCTGTTTCGCGGTACGCGGACAGCAAGCACCGGCGGACGGGTGACAGCGGGGCCGCCCGCGGACGGGCGAGGTCTCAGACGGCCGGCATCGGCACGGCCGGGTCGGCACCGTCGATCCCGGGCACGGCCGGCAGCTCCGGCCAGACCAGGGCCGCCGAGCCCCAGGTGAGCCCGGCGCCGAAGGCGGTGAGCAACACCCGTTGCCCGGCGTGGAGTTCACCCCGAGCGGCGGCGTCGGCGAGGGCCAGCGGAATCGAGGCGGCGCCGGTGTTGCCGACCCGGGCGATGTTGGTGACATGCCGGTCGTCGGACACGGGGACGCGGGCGCCCACGGCGGACAGGATCCGGGCGTTGGCCTGGTGGGCGCAGAACCGGTCGATGTCCTCGGCCGCCCAGTCCGCGCGCTTGAGCACGGTGTGGGCGGACTGCGTCATACGGGTCACCGCATGCTGGAACACGTCGTGTCCCCGCATGCGGAAGTAGCGGTCGTCCGGGCCGAATTCACCCGGGCGGGAGCGTTCCAGCGCGCCACCGCCCGGCACCTGGATCAGGCCCTCGCCCGAGCCGTCGCTGCCGAGGTCGAGGGCCAGCACCGCGCCCGGCTCGTCCGATGCGCCGCGCCGCAGTACGGCCGCCCCGGCGCCGTCACCGAACAGGATTCCGGCGGAGCGGTCCAGCGGATCGAGGAGCGTCGAGTACACCTCGGCCGCGACCAGCAGGACCCGGTCGGCACACCCCGAGGTCAGGGCGCCGACGGCGGCGGCGAGGCCGTAGACGAATCCGCTGCACGCGGCGGACACGTCCCAGGCGGCGACTCCGCCGAGGCCGAGGCGGGTGGCCAGTCGGGGTGCCATGGCGGGCATCGGCCGGTCGGGGGTGGAGGTGGCGACGATGACGGCGTCGACCAGCGGTCGACCACCATCCACCGGCGACCGGTCGGCGGCCGAGAGTGCCCGGCCGGCCGCCTCCAGCGCGAGGTCGCCGGTGGTCACTCCCGGTGCCGCGCGCCGCCGTTCGCCGATGCCGGTGCGTCTGCGCACCCAGGCGTCGTCGACACCCCACGCGGCGGGCAGAGCGTCGTTCGCCACCGCCTCCGGGGGGACGAAACCGGCGATGCCCTCAAGCACGGCCGTCCGCGACGGCGTCAAGAGGGGGGCTGCGCTGGGCAGTCGGTGGGTCACACACGCCTCGTTCGTAAGTGATCTTGGACGAGCGAGCACGACTGTAGATCGGATCAAGATCGGGCCGGGAACGTGACACGGCTCGAACACGCAAGCCAAAATGCCCTCCCCACCAGCAAAAACGCAGCTCAGCGGCCGAAGTGAGGAAACGTTACGCCCGTTATGCCGTCCACGGATCACCCGAAAGAGGACGGCCGGTGACGCCGTTCGGCACACAACCGCCCCGGAGGACACGCCAGTTCACCGGGTCGGGTGACGGCGCTGGGACAATGGGCCCATGAGCATCGTCAAGATCAACGTACTCACCGTCCCCGAAGAGCAGCGCGAGACGCTGGAGAAGCGGTTCGCGAACCGCGCCGGGACGGTGGACGGTTCGGACGGCTTCGAGTGGTTCGAGCTGCTCCGGCCCGTCGAGGGCACCGACACCTACCTCGTCTACACCCGCTGGCGCGCCGAGGAGGACTTCCAGAACTGGATGTCCGGCATGGGCCAGTCCGCCCACCGGGGCGCACCCCAGGAGGGCTCCGCACCGGCCGAGCGCCCGAAGCCGGCCGCGACGGACGCCACGCTGTGGACCTTCGAGGTGGTCCAGCAGGCGGGCCCCAAGCAGGACTGAGGCGGACTACCGCGCCTCCCGCACCGCCATCAGCTCGTGGAGGACGCGGGTCAGGTCGTCCGGTGCCGCCGCGAGACGCACCGGGCGGCCCCCGTCGTCGAGTTCGGCGATGTGCCAGTCGCCTGGGACGGTGTCGCCGTCGCCGCCACGAACCCGCCGTACGGCGCTGACGGTGAGCCGCTCCACCGGGATCCGGCGGGCCGCGAACCGGCCCGGCCCCGGGGTCACCGCGGGCGGCCCGTCGCCGAGGGCGATATGCGTGCCGAAGCCGTGCGGGTTGTAGTCGGTGTGTTCGAGGAAGCGTGCGGACACGAACACCTCCCCGTCCAACTCGCCGAGTTCTACGGCCCGTTCGGCCTCATCGGCAGGGCGGACCCGGGTCTCGCGCCAGGCCCAGGTCAGCAGCGCGGCCGAGCCGAGCGTGCCCGCCGCCGGCCAGCCGATCGTGATGGGTGAGGCGAGCAGCGTCGTCGGGTGCAGGTAACACAGCGGCACCAGCCACAGGGCCGTACCGGCGAGGGCGAACCCGAACGGCAGGGCGGAGGGCAGGACTTCGTCGTCGGGCAGCCGCCGCCCGCGCACCCGCTGCACGGTCAGCGCGCCCGGGTAGCCCGCGGCGAGGGCGGCGAGGGCCGACATGGCGGCCAGGGTGCCGGCGTTCGGGACGTGCCGGTGCCAGACGTACCGCGAGCCGGTGACGACCCTCACCTCGCCGCGCCAGAAGGTCAGTTGGACCTTGTCACCCGCGCGGAAACCGTCGGCGGCCTCGACCGGGACCTCAAGGCGCGCGAACGGCCGGTCGTCGGCGAAGTACAGCCAACTGCTCTTCCTGGGCCGGTTGGGATCGGTCCGCGCGATGACGGCCGAGGTGTAGGTCAGACACTCCCGGCGGTCCGCGGCCGGGGTCGCGGCGGTGCACGGGACGGCCGCGCGCCAAGCCCGCTGGTCGGCCGCGGTGTCCGACACGAACGCAGCGGCCACACCCGCGCCCACCAGCAGCAACGCGCACCAGACGACCGCCGCCCCCGCCCAGCCGCGCCCGGCGGTGCGGTCGGAGATGACGGGGACGGTCACCGACTCCGGGACATCGACTCCGTAGCGCTGGTGCAGCGCACGGAGTTCGGCCAACTGCGCGTCGAACTCCGCGAGTTGAGTGGCACCGGCGGCCGGCAGGAGCAGCGTGACGCTGTGCCCGTCCCGCAGCAGCACGCTGACGCGACGACTCCGCCCGCCGCCCCACGCGCTGTTGCCGCGGCTCAGCCGTACCCGCAGCTCGGCGACCTCGTGCCACGGCACGCCCCAGTTGCGCAGCAGCGTCCGGGACCGCAGTCCGTACGCGTCGGCGCTCACCCGGGCGGTGACCAGGTACAGCGACACGAGACCGAGGAACACGAGCGACCCGCCGCCGGTCAGCCACAGTACGTCCGGGCCCCCGTACACCGTGCCCAGCGCGGCCACGACGACCCCCGCCGTCCCGAGTCCGACCCCGGACCACAGGCCACGAGCGGCGGGCACACGGCAGATCACCACGTCAGGGTCACCGGTCATACCCGACACTCTGGCACCGCCCGCACGGCAAGCGCTTGTGCATTCTCCGGCAACCTTCCGACCTGCCGCACTGCCCGGAGAAGGCAAGAACATGGCGTTCCGCCGTGACACGGCGGAACCGGCCCGTACCTCCTAGCGATGGTTGTCATTGATCCGCGGACGGTTTCATGAATTCGCGCTGAATCACGGCTGACGTTTCACACCGGGACAACTCCCGTGCGAAAAGGCGCACAACCAGGCTCAGGAAGGGAGGGTCGTACGCGATGTCGGAACCCGAACTCCTCGGAATCCGCCAACTCCCCATACGTTTCACGGAGGTTGTGCGATGCCCTCTCGTCCTCTCGGTCGCCTCGTCACCCTGGCCCTCGGCGCCGGTCTGGCCGCGCCGCTGTTCCTCGCGGGGACGGCCGGCGCCGCCACCGCTCCGGCCACCGCCGCGCTCGGCAACGGCGGCAACGAGGTCCTGTACACGGCCGCCGCCGGCCAGGCCAACAAGGCGGTCGTCACCGCGACGCACACGACCGGAACCGACAAGATCACCTACGTCATCGACGACGTCGTCACCATCAAGCCGGGCACCGGCTGCGCCTACCCCACCGCCGCGGACCACACCAAGGTCTCCTGCACGGTCACCATGCTGGACAGCCAGGACCCTTACCCCACCGTGCAGTTGACGCTCGGCGACGGCAACGACACCCTCACGTACCACAACAGGACGGCCCAGACGTACTACTTCGCCGCGACCGATCTGGGCGCGGGCAACGACAAGTACACCGAGGACGGCGGTGTCGACGGCGACTACGTCTCGGGCGGCACCGGCAACGACACCCTCACCCTCGGCAAGTACTCGGTGGGCTGGGGCGAGAACGGCAACGACACCCTCCACGCCGGCGTCGAAACCATCGCCCAGGGCGGCAACGGCAACGACACGATCACCACCGTGGGCGCCGCGGCCGACGGCGGCACGGGCAACGACGTCATCACCGGCGGCGCGGGCGGCCAGAGCCTGACCGGCGGCGCCGGAAACGACAGGATCAGCGGCGGCGCCGGGAACGACCACCTCTACGGCGGCACGGGCAACGACGTTCTCCACGGCAACGCCGGCGCGGACACCCTCTACGGCAACTCCGGCAACGACACGCTGTGGGGCGGCACCGGCACGGACGTCTTGTCGGGCGGGCCGGGCCACAACGCCGTCCACCAGAACTGACGTACTTCTGCGCCGACTTGGGCCGGTCTCAGGACGTGAAGGTGACCACGGCGCGGGCCGGTGACCGGAGCGCGGTCTGGAACAGCGTGGACCGCTCGACGGTGACGTCGACGCGGGTGCCGTTGGCGGCCGTCACGTGGTACTCCCAGACGGGGATCCGCAGGGAGGTGCCGCACAGGCCGTCCGGCAGCGCGACCTCCGGCTCCCCCGTCTCTCCTTTGTTCCCGTACTTCTGGTCGAACAGGTCCTTCCCCTCCGGGAGGATGCCCGCGCGGTGCAGATAGTCCGGTATCCCGCGGCTCAGGAACGTGACCTCGACACTGCCGTTGCGGGTCAGATAGTGGATGTCGGAGGCGTCGGCCGGAAGGGTCGCGCCTCCGGCGTCGATCGTGTGCGGCAGCCGCAGATCGCTCCCCGCACACGCCCGGGCGTCCCCGAACGGATGGAACAGCTCGTCCCGGAACAGCCAGGTCCCGCCGCCGCCCACCGCCGCGAGCACGACCGCCCCGATCCCCAGCCACACCGGCACCCGCCGTCGCCCGGCAGCCTCACTCATCAACGCCCCCTCGTCGTGGTGATCGCGAGCCTCCCAAACAGCGCGCGTACACGACAACCCCATAACTCCTTTCCCACCTGTCACAGGCATGCCATACGCTGCGCATAGCAGCCGCGCCCCGCGCGTCACCGCGACTATCGTCCGCGGTCACGTCCGGGTGTTGCGCGGCGCTCTCAACTCCCGGTCTCCAGACCGGTTTTCCTTGTGGGGGGAACAGCACGTGCGGATGCGCAGCATCTCCACCGCGACAGCGCTCGCGGTTCTTTTCGGCTCGGCGGCGCTCAGCGTCGTAGCGACGGGTACGGCCTCGGCGGCCACCGCCACCATCACCTCGCCCGGCGGCCTCGTCGCCGACGACGCCCTCAAGCGGGTCTTCGTCGGCGACACCTCGGCCGGCACGGTCGCGGCCACCGACTACTCGGGCACCGTCCTCGCCTCGGTGGGCGGCATCGGCTCGGTCACCGACCTGACCGTCTCCGACGACGGCGCCACCGTGTACGCGGCGGTGCAGAACACCCACGAGATCGTGGCGATCGACGCGGCCACCCTCGACGTCAAGACCCGCTACGCGATCCCGACCGACACCGGCCCGCGCCACATCGCGTTCGCCGGCGGCAAGGTGTGGTTCACCTACGGCGACCAGTGGGACGGCGACCTCGGCTCCGTCGACCCGACGGTGGACCCGGCGAGCGGCACCGACCCGGTGACGATGGCGCAGTTCCCGAACTCGGGCACCTCCGTCGACATCTGGGGCGAGGCCCTGCTGGACACCGACCCGCTGCGGCCCGAGGTCCTGGCCATCGGCGAGACCGGCCTCTCCACCGACTCCATGGCCGTGCTCGACGTGTCGAGCGGCACGCCCGCGCTCACCGCCTGGCACCACGGCGACTACACCCTGAACAACGGCATCGGCGACATCGACCTCGTCGCGGGCGCCGGCCAGGTGCTGGTCAACGGCAATCTCCTGGACGCCTACGCGGACGGCAAGTTCACGCAGTCCGGCACCCTCCCTGCGGGCCAGCAGGCCGACATCTCCCGGGTCGGATTCGTCGCCCAGGTCGACGGCAACAAGATCACGACGTACCGGCCGAGCGCGACGAAGCCGATCCGTACGTACACCGTCGGTTCCTACGGCACGGCCGCCCTGACCTGGGCGCCCGACTCCTCCCGCATCTTCGCGCTGGTCGGGACGTCCACCGGCAAGTACAGCCTCAAGGTGCTGACCGACCCGGACAAGAACGTCCCGACCCTCACGGTCAACGCCCCGACCTCCGCGACCCGCGCCAAGAAGCTCACCGTCACCGGGAAGATCTCGGCCACGGTCGCGCTGCCCGCCGGGGTGAAGCTCCAGGTCACACGCACCGACCTGGAGTCCCCGAAGGGCAAGGCACTGCCCGCCGTCACGGTGCAGGCGAACGGCACGTACTCCTTCGCGGACACCCCGCCGGCCGGCGGCACGGTCACCTACAAGGTGTCCTACGCCGGCGACTCCGGGCACGCGGCGGTCAGCGCCTCCGACAAGGTCTCCGTGTCCCGCACGGCCACCAGCCTGAGCCTGAACAACAACGGCAAGCTGTACTCGTACGGCGCCGACGTGAAGTTCACCGCGCACCTCGGCAAGACCTACAAGAACCGCACGGTCGCGATCTACGCGGACCCCTTCGGCGCCGACAAGCCGAAGAAGCTGGTCAAGACCGGCAAGGTCAACTCCAGCGGCAACCTCACGGTGACCGTGGACATGACCCGCGACACCGCCGTCTCCGCGGTCTTCGCCGGTGACGCGCGCTACGCGGCCAAGACGGTGAAGGTCACGGCGTACGCCAAGGTCAAGGTCTCCACCGCGATCAGCAAGCACTACAAGACGGCGAAGATCGGCTCGACGTCGTACTACTGGTTCCACAAGAACACGGCGCCGATCGTCACCACGACGATGACCTACTACGCCAACCGCCAGGAGCGGCTCGACCTGCAGGTCTACTACGAGGGCCACTGGTACGACTCCGACTCCGAGTACTTCGGCCTCGCCACGAACGGCAAGGTCGCGGTGAACCTCGGCGCACCCGGCCAGTCCGGCATCAAGGCCCGCATCCGGGCCGCCTACATCAACGGTTCGTCCGGTGACAACGTCAACTCGACGACGTACAGCGGCTGGAAGTACCTCTACTTCTCCAACTAGCCTTTTTCTGACGCCTGTTCACCAGGTGTAGGGCAGCTCCGCCGCGACGACCGTGGGTCCTCCGGCGGGGCTGCTCACGTTTGCGGTCCCGTCGAGGGCGGCGATACGGCGGCGCAGGCCGAGCAGTCCGGTGCCGTCCGCCTCCTCGGCACCGCCCTTTCCCTCGTCCCGCACGCACACCGTCAGCCCGTGCGGCACCCGGGCGAGCCGGACCTCCGCACGGTTCGAGCCGCTGTGCTTGACCGCGTTGGTGAGCGCCTCGGCGACCAGGAAGTACGCGGCGGCCTCGACCGCCGCCGGAGCACGCGGACCGGTCGCCAACTCCTCAACATCCAGGGCGACTTGGAGCCCACTGCCGGCGGCCAGCGCCTGTACGGCACCGGCGAGCCCGCGGTCGGTGAGGATCGGCGGGTGGATACCGCGCACCACGTGCCGCAACTCCGTCAGCGCCTCCTCCGCCTGATCCTGCGCCTGCGCGAGCAGCCGCCGGGCGGCCTCCGGATCACCGCCGCCGTCCCGGTCGTAGGCCCGCTTCGCCAGTCCGATCCGCATCGACAGCGCGACCAGCCGGGCCTGCGTCCCGTCGTGCAAGTCCCGCTCGATACGCCGAAGTTCGGCCTCGTGCGCGGCGATCACTCCGGCCCGGGTCTCGGCGAGTTCCTCGACGCGCTCGGTGAGCAGTGCCTTCGGAGACGGCTTCAGCAGGGCCGTCGACCAGCGCGCGTCGAGATCCGCGAGCCGCCCGAGCAGCGGCAGGACCAGCGCCCGGCGCCGCAACAGCCCGCACCACACACCGTCGACGGGCAGTCCCACGATCCACAGCGGAACGGCGAGCAGCCCGAGCAGCCCGTACGCGTACTGGGCGAGCATCCACCGCAGGTCCCGGAACGTACCGGGATCACGCACCGCCACGACGAACCGCTCCCGCAACGGCCGTCCGTCCAGCGGCCGGTACGCCTCCGCGATCTTCCGCCCGCTCCACCCGGCGACCTGCCGCCGCCTGGCGCCCGCGATCCGGCGCACCAGCAGCACCGCCTCGGGCAGCATCCAGGCACCGACGACGAACAGCGTCCCCATGGCCGCGATCAGCAGCGCGGTGACGAAGAGATACGTCCCGAGGGTCATGGCCACACCTCTGGCCAGTTGAACCGTCGCCCGCGTCGCCTGCCGCACTGTCGTACCCATGCCCACCAGGCTGGCACCGGGATGCGGCCGGCGCGGGAGAGCAGGGTGCCGAGTGGACGGTGTAGCCGACTACACCATCAGCCGCCTCCGGTCCCGGCCGGGAACACCGAGTCCAGCCCTGTCATGAGCTGGCCGTAAGCGCGCTCCGCCTCGGCGACGGCGTCGTCGTAGGCCTCGTCGGCGGTGCGGCCCGCGGCCATCGTCCGCCAGTTCGCCATGCCGAGTTCCTGCTGGACGACGATCAGGTGGGTGGCGGCGAGGCGTCTGGTGAGCGGGGTGGAGTCGGCGATGTCGGGGTCGGGGTCTGGGAGGGTCAGGGCTTCGGCGAGGGCGTCGATCTCCTGGCTGCGGTAGCGCTGCACCAGGCCGGTCTGGAGGCTCGGGGTGCCGTAGAGCAGGTCCATGAAACTGAGCACGTCGGGGTGGTCGTTCAGGCCGGTGATCGGGTCGCGGGCGGCGAGGCGGTCCAGGAAGTGGGCGCGCAGGGCGGCCGTGGGGGACAGGGTGGGCGGGCGTTCGCGTACGACGCGGGCCGCCTCGCCGAGGTGGTCGGCGAAGCGGTGCAGGACCAGGTCCTCCTTCGCCGGGAAGTACCGGAACAGCGTGGCCTTGGAGACCTCGGCCGCCGCCGCGACCTCGACGACCGACACCTCGTCGAAGCCCTTCTCGCGGAAGAGGCGGAGGGCTTCCTGCGCGATGAGGTTCCGGGTGCGTTCTTTCTTGCGCTCGCGGAGGCCGGGGAGTTCGTCCATGCGCGCCACACTACCAGACCATGAGACCGAGAATCAAATGAGACCGGAGATGGAGTGAAGTCGAGAATCTTCTGAGACCTGGTTGCATTTTCTGTCGGTTCGGTGTTCCCTTGACGCAACGACGACGAGAGGGATCGCGATGACCGACGACGTTCTGATCGTGGGCGCCGGGCCGACCGGCCTCACGCTCGCCATCGAGCTGGCCCGGCGCGGTGTGGGGGTGCGGATCGTGGACGCGGCGCCGGTCCCGCACCGGGAGTCCCGGGGCAAGGGTCTGCAACCGCGCACCCTGGAGGTACTGGAGGACGTGGGCGGTACCGAGCGCGTGCTCGCCACCGGGACCACGCGGCTCCCCTTCCGCAAGTACTTCGACGGCAAGCATGTGAACGACACCGACCCGTTCGCCGACGCGCGCCCCACGCCCGACGCGCCGTACGAGCGAGGGGTGCTCATAGGGCAGTGGCAGGTGGAGGAGATCCTGCGCGAGCGCCTCGCGGAGTTCGGGGTCGGCGTCCGACTCGGCACGGAGGTGGCCGAGTTCGAGCAGGACATGGACGGAGTCACGGCCGCCCTCGCCGACGGGGAGCGCATCAGGGCCGGCTACCTGGTGGGCTGCGACGGTGGGCGCAGCCGGGTGCGCAAGGTGCTGGGGGTGCGCTTCGACGGCACGACCGAGGAGACCCAGTCGATGGTCGTCGGGGACGTGCGGGCCGAGGGGATCGGCCGGGACGTGTGGCATCAGTGGTTCACCTCGGACGGCGGCGGGCTGGCGCTGTGCCCCATGCCCGGCACGGACTCCTTCCAGCTCCAGGCGAGCCCCGAACTCGGCGCGGACGGCGAGCCGTTGCCGCCCTCGCTGGAGAGCTTCCAGCGGATCTTCGACCGGTACGCGCGCGTGCCCGGCGTCACGCTGACGAACCCCACCTGGCTCTCCGTCTGGCGGGTCAATGTCCGCATGGTCGACCGGATGCGGGTCGGCCGGGTCCTGCTCGCCGGGGACGCGGCCCATGTCCATCCGATCGCGGGCGGGCTCGGCATGAACACCGGCATCCAGGACGCCTACAACCTGGGCTGGAAGCTGGCCCTCGTGGCCGGCGGGCAGGCCGGACCCGGGCTCCTGGACACATACGAGGAGGAGCGTCTTCCGGTGGCCGCGTGGACGCTGGGGGTCTCCACCGACCTGTACGCCCGGGTGCTCGAAGCGGTCAAGGAACCCGGCACGGGTATCGAGGTCGCGGCTCCGCCGCCGATGGGTACGGGCTACCGGTGGAGTTCCCTCGCGGGTCCGGCCGACGATTCTGCCGGCTCGGTCGACTCTGTCGGTGTCGGCGCTGTCGGTGTCGGCGCTGTCGGTGTCGGCGCTGTCGGTGTCGGCGCTGTCGGTGTCGGCGCTGTCGGTGTCGGCGCTGTCGGCGATCCCGCCGTCCTGCGCCCCGGTGACCGCGCTCCCGACGCCCCCTGCCTCGACGCCTCCGGGCATCCGGTCCGGCTCTTCCAGGTGTACGCCGACCCGCGGTTCACACTGCTCGGCTTCGGTGCCGAAGTCGCGGACGCCGTGGGCAAGTTGGCGGTCGAGCACGAGGGTCTGCTGCAGGCGTTCACGGTGGCCGATCCGCACGACCTTCGCGACCACGAGGGGCATGCGCGCCGGGCATACGGAGTGACGGATCCGGCCCCGGCCCTGGTGCTGGTCCGCCCCGACAACCACGTGGCGCTGTTCACCCGCGACCCCGCCGAGGTAACGGACTATCTCTCACGCATCGCTACATTGCCGCCCAAAGAGTGATACTCGGAGTATGAGCATGGCAGCGTACGAACTACTGGCTGCGTCGCACGACACGCTCAACGTGACCGCAGCCTTTCTCGGTGGCCTGCTGATCGCAGGCGCGCTGGTCTGGGCCATACATTTCGGTATGAAGGTCCGGGACCAGGAACTTCCGCGGCCGCTCCCCGAGGAGCAGCCTCACCTCCCCGCCGGCGGCGCCGTCCACGAGATGCGCGAGATGCGGGAACCCGACGAGATGCCCGTCGCCTCGGAGGAGAAGGAACGGCTGATGCCGTACCAGCTCCATCACTCCGGAAGCAGGACGGGAAAGAACCAGAAACGGCAGCGCTGGGTGCCGGGGAGGAGCGGTTCCTTCGGCGGGGGCGGTATCGGACACGTCTGACCCGCCCACTCGCCGGTTCAGCTGTTCGTCGTCCTTACTGGCGCGCCCCGGAGGTCTTCGGGTCGTAGACCGCCAGTGCCCAGATGACGAACACATCGACCGCGATCATGATGACCGACCAGATCGGGGCGTACGGCAGGAACATGAACTGGAGGATCGCGCTGAGGCTCGCGAGGACGATGCCGCAGACGCGGGCCCAGCTCATGCCCTTGAGGATGCCCAGGCCGGTGGCCACGCCCACGGCGCCCAGGCAGAGGAGGATCACGCCCCAGCCGGTGAGGTTGATGCTGTACACGTAGCTGCCGACGCGCGTGTAGACGTCGTCCTTGGCGAGTGCGGAGATGCCCTGGAGGATGGCGATGACGCCGTTCATCAGCATCAGGACACCGGCGAAGACGGCACCGCCGGCCGCGAGCCCGCCGCCGGAGGGGGGCGGGCCGTAGCCGCGGGTGCCGGGTGCCTGACCGGCGTCGTTCCAGACCGGGGGCTTCTCCTCGCCGCCGGCGGACGTCGAGTGCGGCTGCTGTGTGGAGTGCGGCTGCTGCGTCATGGCGGTGCCCCACCTCTCTGTGGTGTGCGGTGTGCGGTGCGTGGTGGTTCGGTCTCTCTGCGGTGTGTGGTGCTTCGACCATCCGGCCGAGGCACGCCCTCCACCAGGGGGGTTACGCCGTCCGGGTGAGCCCCCGTCTGGGCCCCGGGTCCTCGTCCGCCGCCAGGAACTCCAGCACCGCCGGCGCGAAGAGCAGGGCGAGGGCCGGCCCCGCCACCACTCACTCGGTCGGGTACGACCAGACCAGAGCAGATGGGCCAGCAGGGCCGCGGCCACCAGGAGTCGGCCGATCCACGTCCGGTACCGGCGGACGAACGGCCCCACCGGCCCCGTACGCAGTCCCACCCCGTCGGCCGTGGCCCGCCCCGCCCCGATCCCGGACGTCCACAGCCGCCGTACGAGACCCACCCGCCGACCCGGCCCCGTCAGCCAGGCACCGAGCGCGACCGCCACCCCCACCCCCACCGCCACGACCATCCGCACCGACGTGCTCACAGCGCGTCGCCCGACGCCGGGGAGAACCGTCGCGCCGGCCACCCCCAGCGCGCCGGTGACCGGCGCCCCGCGCCGCCGCTTAGCCGGCAGCACACCGGCCGCGACCAGGACGAGGGCCACCAACGGCAGCCAGGCGCCCGCCAGTTGGAGCGAGCGCACACCCGACGACAACGAGCAGAACGGCGACCAGTGAACGCACCCGGTGCCGGGGCCCCGCGCCCGTTCCGCGAGCGGTGCCACGTCGTTCGGGTGAGTCCGGCATGCGGGCGCACGGCGACGGACCTTCACTTGAGGGACGGCCCGGGGAAGCGGCGACTCATGGAGGCGACATGGCGTGGTACAGGTCCGGCGCGGCGCTGACGGCGGTCGTAGCCATCACCCTCACCGCCCTCACCGGTTGCTCCGACGACAGCAGTACCTCCTCCGTCGCGAGCAAGGCGGCGTCCGCCGTCGCGTCCATCGGAGCGCAGGCCACGGCTGCCATCGCGTCGGCGACCGCCGAGGCGGGCCGCAGACTCGACGAGGTGAAGAACGGCGTCGACGCCAAGGACGCGGTGAAGCTGGGCACGGCAAGCACCGACTCGGCAGGGCGCAGCACCGTCGAGGTCACCGCCGACAACAAGGCCGACTCGACCAAGTCCTTCGCCGTACAGGTCGAGTTCAAGGACACGGGCGGGAATCTGCTCGACACCGTGGTCGTCACCGTCTCCGACGTCCCGGCCGGACAGTCCGGCACGGCGACCGCCCGCAGCAACCGCAAGCTGTCGGGCGACGTGAAGGCGGAGACGGGGACGGCGCTGCGCTACTGACCGCGCTGCGGGGGGGGTGGGTCGGGTCAGGCCATCCAGAAGAAGACGGCGGTCATCCGCTTCTCCTCCAGGGTGCTGCCGTGGTAACCGGTCGCGCTGTGCACGAGGTTGGCGTGGTAGAGCAGCAGGCTGTTGTACCGGTGCGGCACGCGTACGTCCTCTTCAAAGGCGTCGGGCGCCACGAACCGCGTACCCAACGCCTCGACGAGGTTGTTGTGCGGAGCCTGTACGACGTTGCCGCCGAGCCGTCCGCCCGGCAGATGCTGCCGGTAGAAACTGGTCCCGCAGTCCTTCGGCACGGAGGGATTGAGATACAGCACGGCGGCGTACCGGCACAGCGACCGCGAGTCGGTGTGGGGCCGGGGTTCGCTCTCGCCCTCCCCCACGACCTGGATGCAGTTGTGGTTGAGCGTCCCGCCGCCGGGCGCCTTCTGCACCCACAACTCCTTGGCCCCGGTGGCCTGTTTGACCAGCCTCTCGATCCGCCCCAACTCGGCCGGCTCAAGCCCCGGCATGGTGCGCAGCCCCGGCCAGGTCTCCGAGGTGTACGGATACCCCTTCACCCAGTCGTCCTTCGCGAGACACCGCTCCCGTACGGCGTCGACATCCGGAAGGACGTCGTTCAGCACCCAGTAGTCACGGCCCTTGGTGGGCTTGCGATAGGGCAACACGGGGAGGGGCGCCTGACGGGCCCGCTGGGGGTGTGGGGGGAGTGGTGGCATGGGCCCGAACGTATAGCGGGGGTTCACCAACGCTGTGCCATACACCGGTCAACATTCCGTCAACGGAAGGGCGTTGACCTACTCCTGGCCTTCCGCCTCGGCGGTGAACAGATCCTCCGCGTGATCGACCGTCAAGGCCCGGTCGAACCAAAGGGTGAGTGTGTCGAGGTCGGTGCAGGACGTGATGCGGTCCTGTACGTCCTGGGAGACGAGGATTCCGCGCTTCTCCAGCAGACGCAGGATCAATGCGGCGCGATCTTCGGCCTGCCCCTTGGCTTCGCCTTCGGCCTGACCTTCGAGATACGCCCTCTCCATGAGGTGCCCCCGGCCGGGGAAGTAGTTGACGAAACCCATGATGCTCCTCCATTTGTCTCCGACGGGGGTGTCCCCCAGAGTGACGTCGAGAAATTGGTAGATGTAGTCGGAGGCGTCGGAGTCCATGCCACCGAGGGCCTGGTCCAGTGCGTCCAGTATGGCGTCGCATTCGGGGTTGTTGGCGTGTGTCAGGGCGGAGAACGCGGCCATCGCGGGATTCTTCGCCGCGCTCCGCACGTCCGTGATCATCGGCAGGCTGTCCGGCCCGACGACGAGGGGACACGTGCGCTGGACCGTCCAGCCGCGCGTACCGCAGTCGAACGGACCGGCCGCCCACTTGGCCGTGGCCCGGTCGCGGCAGACCACGAGCAGCAGCACCGGCAGCTTGTACTTCGACTGGAGATACGCGACGTAGTACGCCCAGCTCTGCTCCTTCCTGTCATCCCGCCGCTCCTGTGCCTCGACGGCGAGCAGGAAGTCCTCGCCGTCCGACGGACAGATCCGCAGCGCCGTATCGATGTGGCGGGCCATCGGCCGTGTCTCCGTCGCGTCGGTGGTGATCGCGTACACCGCCGCCTTCTCGGACAACTCGATGCCCAGCACGGTGAAGACGGGCGCGAGGATCTCGGGCCGCTCCTGGAAGATCCGGTGCATGCCCTCGTGAGCTGATGTGACCATGTGCGCAACCTAGATGGATCAAGGACCGGACTGTCCGGCCGATTCGGAGACGTTCACTTTTTCGAGGGGCGAAGGAACGTTCAGGCCGCACCGCCCAGTTCGCACCACACGTTATTGCCCCGGCGACCGCCCCTGGACAGCGGCTGCCAGCCCCACTGCTTCGCACAGGCGGCGACGAGGGCGAGTCCGCGCTCGTCCTCCAGATCGGTGATCGCGGTCAACTCACGTGGAGGGTGCGGTGGTTCGGGGTTCGCGTCCCAAGCCCCGATACGGAGGGTGTCCGGCGCCCAGGACACCCGCAGCGCGGCGGGACCGTCCGTATGCCGTACGGCGTTGCCCACCAGCTCCGTCGCCAGAAGCTCGGCGGTGTCGACCAGGCCGATCAGCCCATGCATCGTCAGGACGAGGCGGAGGGTACGGCGGCAGACCGTGACGGAACGGAGGTCGTTGGGGATGTGGAGGGAGTACTCCCAGGGAGCGGGACCTTCGGTTTCGGGCATGCGTGAACTCCGTGCGTGAGGTGGGAAGTTGAGGCCCGGGGGGGGCGGTGGCAGTGCCGCAGCCGTTCTGGCAGGACGGAGCGGTGCGCTTCCGGTGCCCCGGGGTTCCGCAGGGTGTGCGGCGCATCACTGACGGTAGGGTCCAAGGTTGGTCCACTGCAAGCTGTTGCCGTAATCTGCCCACGAACGGGGCAGCGCCCCAAGGCCGTTGAGGAGCGAGGAAGAGCCCATGCCGCGGAGAAGGCAACCCACCGCGCGCCAGGCACGCCTGGGTGCCGAACTGCAGAAACTGCGCGAAGCAGCCGGGCTCACGGGACGCGAAGCAGCGGCGGCACTGGGAACCGACGCGGGACGGCTGAGCCAGATCGAGTCCGGTGTGGCCGGGGTCAGCGAAGAGACCGTGCGCCGGCTCGCCGCCAATTTCGCCTGCGCCGACAGCGAATTGGTCGACGCCCTCGTGGCCATGGCAACGGACCGGACGCGTGGCTGGTGGGAGGAGTACCGGGGTGTCCTTCCCGCCGCCTACTTCGACCTCGCCGAGCTGGATCATCACGCGACGTTCCGTCACGACGTGGCGGTCACGCACGTGCCCGGTCTGTTTCAGACCGAGGCCTACGCACGCGACCTCTTCTCCTACATGAACCCGGAGTTCCCGGAGAGCGAGTTGGACCACCGGGTCGCCCACAGGATGAAGCGGAAGGTCATCATCGAGGGCCCGGACCCCATCCCGTACGACACCGTGATCCATGAAGCCGCGCTCCGCATCAGGGTGGCCGGCCGGGTCGCCTTCCGTGCTCAACTCGCCCAGATCCTCGATCTGTCGGAGGCGGAACACGTCACCGTGCGGGTCATCCCGTTCGAACTGGACGCCTTCGCGGGAGCTGGTGGGGCGATGGTGCACCTGGGCGGGGTGGTGCCCCGCCTGGACACCGTGGTGCGCGACGCTCCACACGGCACCGCGTTCCTCAACTCCGAAGCCCAACTGGAGCACTTTCGAAAGCTCTTCCGTAAAGTGAGGAACGAGTCGCTCGACCCCGCTCAGTCACGTGACCTCATTCACCAGCTGGCCAAGGATCTGTGAGGTAGAGCCATGATCACCCCCGCTCAGTGGCAGAAGTCATCCTTCTCCGGCGGCGGTGAAGGCAACGACTGCGTCGAGCTCGCCGCAACCCCCACCACAATCCACCTCCGCGAATCCGACACCCCCGGCACCGCACTCACCACTACCCCCACCCCCCTCGCCCAACTGCTCCAAGCGATACGCAAGACAGACACCCTCACGCCGCGCCCGTAGAACCCGCCAGGCAGGCCCTCCGAGCGCGGGCGCGTCAGCGTTTCAGGGTGAACGTGAAGTTGTCCGAGACCCTGTCGTTCAGGCGGGCGGTCGAGACCAACCGACCCTCCGTGATCAGGCGTTCGACCTCGGCCCGTGGCAGGACGCAGCCCTCCGCGATCAGTCGTACCGGTCGGATCGGGATCCGGGCCGTGAAGCGGACCGCCATGTCGATCACCTCGCGGTTCAAGTGGTCCGATCCGCCGGTGTCGAGGCGCCACGCGCCGGACCAGTCGAGGGCGATGCGGTTACGGCGCTGGACCACGGGGTCCTGGAGCAACTCCGACGCCAGAACGACATCGTTGGCGTGCAACCGCGCCAGCAGTTCCGGTCGTATGGAGCGCACGTTCGCCCGTTCCATGACCGTGAGTTTCGCCGTGTCCCCGCATCCCGTGCAGAGGATCAGGAGCCAGACGTCCAGCAGCTTGTGGTGGGCGTTGACGCGGAACTTGCCGCTCGCCCGGAAGTGTCCGGCCCCGCACGCGTGACAGCGGCGGCGGACGAGTGGCAGGCAGGTGGGCATGACCACCCAGTTTTCGAGCACAGAAGTACACCGTTTCCAGTGAGAAGACCGCAGCAAAAAGGAGCGCGGCGCAACAGCGCGACGCGCGACGATTCAGCACTCGGGGGGTCTCACACGGTGTACAACGGCACGTCCTTGCCCAGACGACTCGGTCGGGCAGCACGGTAGAGGGGGAGAGAGCCAAAGCTCCACCGGTTTTCGCGCGCCGCTCCCCGTACGTGTCACATTCGCGGCACCCGTTTCGTCAGTCCTGTGCAAGCAACGGCAGCGAAACAACGAAACGCAGAGGAGCCCACCATGGGTGCCCGACTCAACGCCTTCACCAGCCCGATCGCCGGCAAGGCCCTGAAGCACTTCATCGCCGCGGGCAAGGTCGTCGAAGACTCGCCGCTGCCCGCCGCCACGCAGGAGCTGGTGAAGATCCGGGCGAGTCAGATCAACGGGTGCGGGTTCTGCACCGACATGCACACCAAGGACGCCGCGGCCGCTGGCGAGACCTCGGTACGGCTGAACCTCGTCGCGGTGTGGCGCGAGGCCACCGTGTTCACCGACGCGGAGCGCGCCGCGCTCGAACTCGCCGAGGAGGGCACCCGGATCGCGGACGCGGCCGGCGGGGTGAGCGACGAGGTGTGGGGGAACGCCGCGAAGCACTACGACGACGAGCAGCTCATGGCCCTCGTCTCACTGATCGCCCTCATCAACAGCTTCAACCGCATGAACGTCATGCTCACGATGCCGGCCGGCGACTACCAGCCCGGTCAGTTCGCGTAGCGCACGCACCGCCCGTCCGGCTCCGACGACCTGCTCGGTGCCGGACGGCGCCTGCCGGAAGCGCTCGATCACCGTCAGGAACCGGTTCGTGCCGCCGTCACCGCGCTCGTCAGGCGGGCTTCGGAAAGCGCTCCGGCTGTCGCCGCGGCGACCCTGCCGCGCGGGTCGATGACGAGCGTGACGGGCAGACCCTGGGTGCTCACCAGGCCCTTGGCCAGCTTGCGGAACTGCTTTCCGTCGGGGTCCAGGAGGCTGGCGTAGGACATGTGGTGGGTACGGGCGAAGGCGCGTGCGTCACCGGCGGAGTCGTCCTCGTTCAGCCCCAGGACGACGACATCCTGCCCCTTCGTCTTCTCCTGGTAGCGCACCAGCATGGGCGTCTCCTGACGGCAGGGCCCGCACCAGGAGGCCCAGACGTTCACCACGACCGTCTTCCCCCGGTACCCGGAGAGGCGGACCGTACGTCCGTCGGTGCCGGTACCGGCGATGTCCGGTGCAACGGATCGCCGCGCGGCGTCGATCTTCAGAGTCCCGTCCGCGTCGTAGCTGCGCCCCGGGGTGCCGTGCGGGTCGTCCTGCGCCTCGGTCACGCCGATGAGTGCCCCGGCACAGACGAGGGCCGCGAGGACGGGGACGTAGACGCGTGCGGGGATGCGTTTCACTCGGGGTTCCTTCAGTTTCCGGAGGAGTCGACGCAGTGGCTCTGCTGCCGGATCGGCCGGACGATCCGGCTCACGTCCACCAGCGCACTGTCGAGGGCGGTGTCCTGTTCGGAGAGCGTCACCTCGACGGCGGGAGTGCGGCCGTACGTGACGACCACCTTGAGGCCGTCACGGGACTGGCTCTGGCGGTAGACCCAGTCCACGCCGTTGACGGACACACACAGGTCGGTGGTCGGGGCCGGGGGTTCCAGCCCGCAACGGAGCACGACCGCCTCGTCGCCCCACACGGCGACGCCCGGTGTGCCGGTCTCGGCACGCCGGTGTCCCTCCAGCGCGGCCGGGTAGTCCTTGGCGATGCGTGTGCAGGCGGAGGAACGGGCATGGGGGGCCTGTTCGATGGCGTAGGCCGGCGCGTCCGACTCGTGTACGACGAGAACGGCCGCGGCAGCGACGGCCGCGACGCCCGTCACGCCCGTCACGCCGAGGACGAACCACGTTCTACGGGATGGACATGCCATGCCGGAAGTACCCCCGATGTCACGCTGCGCGGTGTTGCCCACTGGTCGGACAGAACGGTACGCCCTCGCCCAACTGCCCTTGTGGGCACCGGGAATCAGGGCCGGCAAGCACCAGCCGACCGGAGGGGCCCGCCGCCTGGCGGGGCCCCCGCCACACCCGCCACTTGTGACGCGCCCCACTCGGGCTTTACCAAAACCAAAGACTTCGAACGCTTCCCCGATCCGTACTCCCCACTGTCCGTACCGCCGACGGGCGGTCCACGACACAGGAGGTACGGTGCGCTTTTCGCGGAACGCGACGGGAACGATGGTTGTGGGCGGTGCCCTCAGCCTGACTCTCGTCGCCCTCGCCTATCCGGCAATGCTGGGCGTCAACACGGTCTCCAGCGCGCCCACACGCGTCATCGCCAACACGCAGTGGGGGCCGCTGACCGAAGCGGACCGCGACTTCGTGGTGAAGGTGCGCGCGGCGGGGCTGTGGGAGTACCCGGTCGGCCAGATAGGTCTGAAGAAGGGGGCGAGCCCGGCGGTCATCACCGCGAGCAAGCACCTGATCGACGGCCACGCGGCGCTGGACTCGACCGTCCGCAAGATCGCGCCGATGCTCAACATCACGATCCCGAACCAGCCCAGCCCGCAGCAGCAGGGGTTCATCAACACCCTGAACGGCGACAGCGGCAAGCAGTTCGACACGGACTTCGCCAACATCCTGCGCGTGACGCACGGTTCGATCTTCAACACGATCGCGAAGATCCGTTCCACGACGGAGAACACCCTCGTGCGGGTCCTCGCCAACCAGGCCAACGCGACGGTCCTGGACCACATCACGGTGATGGAGGACACCGGCCTGGTCAACTTCAGCCAGGTCCTCTTCCAGGAGACGACCCCGCCGAAGCTGCCGGCCGTGGACCTGACCCCGCCGCCCCCGGCCGCGGGCGCGCCGGAGGTCGTCCTCACCCCGCCGGTGAACAGCACCACCCAGCCGCCGGCCCTGCCGGGCGAGTCGCCCAGCGGGAACGCGGCCAACCCCAGCCAGACCCCGACCGTGGGGTGAGTTCACCGCAACGCGCGCTACGCCCCCAGCCACACGGTCGTGTCCGGAGCCAGCAGCCCCAACTGCCCCTTCCCCGCCGCCGGTTCGCTGCTCAGCAGCACCTCCCCCGGCGGCAGGGCGACCGGCTCCGCCGACAGGTTGGTGACACACCGCCAGCCCTCGGTGCGGGTGAAGTGCAGTACCCCGGGCGGGCTTTCGGCGGCCCAGGTGAGCAACTCCCCTTCGAGCAGCTTGCGGCGCAACCGCAACGCCCTGCGGTAGAGCTCCAGGGTCGAGCCCTCGCTCCCGTCCTGTGCCTCGACGGCGTACGACGCGAAGCTCGCCGGCTGCGGCAGCCACGCGGGTCCGGACCCGAAGCCGTACGACGGACCGGTCGTGGTCCACGGCAGGGGTACCCGGCAGCCGTCGCGGCCCTTGTGGGTGTGGCCCTGTTGTTCCCAGATCGGGTCCTGGAGGACCTCGACGGGCAGGTCGGCGACCTCGGGCAGTCCGAGTTCCTCGCCCTGGTAGACGTACGACGAACCGGGCAGCGCCAGCATCAGCAGGGTCGCGGCGCGGGCGCGGCGGAGGCCTGCCGCCGGGTCGACGGGTGGTGTGCGGCCGTCGGACAGGAGCCAGGTGTTCGGGTCGGTGCCCCTCGGCAGCATCAGGCGCGAGGCGTGGCGTACGACGTCGTGGTTGGACAGCACCCAGGTGGCGGAAGCACCTGCCGCGTGGGCCGTGGCGAGCGAGCCGGTGATCACCTCGCGCAGTTCGGCCGCGTCCCAACCGGCCTCCAGGTACTCGAAGTTGAAGGCCTGGCCGAGTTCGTCGGGGCGGGCGTAGAGGGCGCGGCGGGCGGCCGGGACCCAGGCCTCGGCGACCGCCATGCGGGGCGGGGTGTAGGTGTCGAAGACGCTGCGGCGCCAGTCGCGGTAGATCTCGTGGACCTCGTCGCGGTCGTAGTAGGGGTGGCTGCCGGGCGGGAGGTCGTCGAGGACGGCCTCGGAGTTCGCCGCGAGCGGGCCGATGTCCCGCAACGGCTCGGCCAGGTCCTTCACCAGCGCGTGGGCCACGTCGACGCGGAAGCCGTCGACGCCCCGGTCGGACCAGAAGCGGAGCGTGCTGCGGAAGTCGGCCCGCACCTCCTCGTTGTCCCAGTTCAGGTCGGGCTGTTCGGGGGTGAAGAGGTGCAAGTACCACTGTCCGTCGGGGAGTTGCTTCCATGCGCTGCCGCCGAAGACGGACGGCCAGTCGGTGGGCGGGAGTTGGCCGCCGTCGCCGCGCCCCTCCCGGAACACGTACCGGTCGCGTGCGGCGGAACCGGGACCGGCGGCCAGCGCCTCCTGGAACCAACTGTGCAGGTGCGAGGTGTGGTTGGGCACGATGTCGACCATGACCTTCAGGCCCAGCTGGTGCGCCTCGGCGACCATCGCGTCGAAGTCGTCGAGGGTGCCGAGGCGCGGGTCGACGTCGCGGTAGTCGGCGACGTCGTAGCCGCCGTCGGCGAGTTCGGACGGGTAGAACGGGCTGAGCCAGAGGGCGTCGACGCCCAGGGCGGCGAGGTGGGTGAGCCGCTCGGTGATGCCTCTCAGGTCACCGAGTCCGTCGCCGTCGGCGTCGGCGAAACTGCGCGGATACACCTGGTACACAACGGCCTGACGCCACCAGTTCGGGTCACGGGAGGACAGGTCGGACACGTGGTCTCCTTATGAATTCCCTCTGCACCGAGGCGAGTTGACAGTCTTCTTCCGGTGGACCCACGATGTGCACACGCTGTGGCGCATGTGACCAATGGGCCCAGTGTTTCTCGCGTTGATCCACACCCTCCACACCCTGTACACGCCAGATGGGATCAGTATGTCCATAGCCAGTCGTGTCACCGTGCGCCGCCTGTTGGGGACGGGCGCCGCCTCCCTCGCCCTCGCCGCGGCCTCCGTAGCCGCCGCGTCCGGCGCCTGGGCCACCGGGGGGCACGGCGGCGGCGGTGACGGCTGGGAGTCGGGCGGCCACTACAAGCCCGGTTCCGGCGCGGGCACGGTCACCGAGACCGAGGGCTGCCAGTTCTCGCTGGACGGCACCAGCTTCTTCCCCTCCGTCAAGGTCGACGACCAGAACCTGAAGCCCACCGACGACGGCAAGGTCCACATCAAGGTCCGCACCGCGGGCGACGCCTCCACCTGCACCGCCTCGCTCGCCTCGTACATCGCGCACGGCCCGACCTTCGCCACCTCCGGCCAGCAGGTCTTCGTCGACTTCGACACGGTCACCGTGAAGAAGGGCCAGACCGACTCGCTCGACATCGCGGTGCCCGACGAGGGCTGCTTCGCGCAGATCGACCTCTACCGCGGCGCGGTGAAGTTCGACGGCAACCCCGCCGCCGGTGACGGCTTCGTCCACGGCGACCTGCCCAAGGGCCCCGACCACACGGTCATCAAGGACAAGCTGATCGCGGCCTGGAACGGCGGCACCAAGGACTGCACGAGCACCGAGTCCCCGTCGCCGACACCGTCCACCTCCGCGTCGGTCCCGCCGCCCGCCTCGGAGTCCACCCCGCCGGCCGACGAGTCCTCGACCCCGACCCCGAGCGCCTCCGAGTCGACCACACCGTCCGACAACCCGACCCCGGTCGCCTCCGGTTCGAGCAGCGCCCCGGCGGCACCCTCGCCCAACGGTGGCGGCGGCGACCTCGCGGAGACCGGTGGCGGCAGCAACACCGGCGCGATCGTCGGCGGCGCGGCGGCACTGCTGGCGGGCGGCGGGGCGATCGTGGTGGCTACGCGACGCCGGCGGGCTTCGCACTCGTAGACGTACCTCTGTGACTCTTTGACTCTGTGTCTCTGCGGACACCCCGCCGTTCACGACAGCCTCAGGGTCGTGAACGGCGGGGATCGTTCGTTCAGGGCAGCAGCGCCGTCGGCATCGCACGGCCGTACAACTCGTCGAGGCCGATCAGCAGGACGCCGCCTCTTTCCGCCTCGGCGCGGAGGGCGTCGCTGAAGCCGACGCCGCTGAAGCAGGCCAGCCCGCACCGCGTGGTGTCCGTGCCCCGGCCGGCGAGGAGGTCCCTGGCCCGCCCCAGGCGTTCCAGATGGTTCACCCCCATGACGGTCCCCCACTTCGCCTCGCCCAGCAGCGCGACCGACGGTCTGCTCGCACCGGACCCCGGTTCGACGACGGCCACATCGATCTCGATCTGTCGGCGCGCCTTCGGGTCCGCCACCACTCCGCTGCCGACCTCGCCCAGCGACGTACTCAGCAGGGACCTGCCGGGTCCGAGCACGTACTCCCGGCACACCGCCTCGAAGTGCGGTCCCGCCACCTGCGCGGCGAAGCGCTCCGCCGACTGCCCCCAGACCTCCGCGGCCTGTCCGCTCTCCAGCCGTGCCCACGCCGGACGCATGACCGCCTCATAGAAGTTGATCAGCGGTTCGGTAATGCGGTACTGCGACTTCCCGGCCCGGAAGATGTCCGCCTCGCGCGCCAACAGGTGGCTGTCCTCAAGGACGTTGAGCGGATGCGAGATGTCGACGGACTTGCGGCCGATGTAGCCGGCGATGCCGCCTCGTGTGGCGTTGCCCTGGGCCACCGCCGCGAGGACCGAGTGGTACAGCGCGGTGTCACGGATGTCGGCCTCCTCGGCGAGCAGGTAGCGCGCCTCGCGGAAGAGCGGACTGAACGGCGAGAGGACGGTCCGGCACACCCAGTCGTCGAAGTCCCCGAGCCCTGCGGGGACGTCGTCCGCCAGGAACTGGCGACGGTACGCGGGCGTGCCTCCAACCACCGCGTGCAACCGTGCGGCAAGGGCCGGATCATCGGCGACACTCCAGAAATCCGCCGCGGCCCGGTATCCGAAGGGGCGTACGACGAGTTCGAGCTGGGCCCTGCCCCGCAGCGGTGCGGTGCTGGCGAGCAACCCTCCCATGACGGACATCGCCGACCCGCACAGGAGCAGCCGCATGCCGCTCTCCTCCACCTGGTAGCGGTCGATCACCCGCTGGATGAGCGAGGGAAGCTCCGGCGCGACCTTCGCCAGGTACGGGAACTCGTCGACGACCACGAGGAACGGGCTATCCGCTCGCCCCGGGACGGCAAGACCGAAGAGATACGAGATCGCGTCGTCCCAGGTCGCGAAGGAGAAGGGCACCGGAGAACCCTGGTGCTCGGCCAGGGCGGCACTGAACTGCCGGAGCGACTCGGCATCGGTCCCGGCGGTGGCCCCGAAGTAGAACCCGCCGCACTGCTCGACGAGCGCCCGCAGGAGATATGTCTTCCCCATACGCCGTCGGCCACTGACGATGCCGAGCATGGCATGCGGCAGCGGCCGGCTCACGAAAGCGCTGAGCGCGTCCCATTCGGCACCGCGATCGAAGAGTCGCGACGGCTTGTCCGGCCTTGCGTGATGCTGCACGTGAACTCCTTGAAAGCCATCCACAGGGGATGCGATGAGGAATGCGCCTGACGATCGCTTTAGGGATACACCTCTAAGGACTGTATCCCTAAAGAGGTGGCGCCGAGGTCATCCGGTCAGGAAACTCCCGATCGCGACACCAAGAGCCGCCACCCCGAGGAACGTCCCACCGCCCGCGGCGAGCGCCCCCTTCACCCGCTCCCGATCCGGGCTCCCACCCGTCGTCACCCATGAAATACAGGCGGCCGCACCACCGAGGAGCGAGGCGACGATCAGAACGATCGCCACCCACACCCATTTGAGCCCCCCGCCATCGCCACCCATGAGCCACCCACCCCTTACGTCGAGGACGGACCGGCCATCGCGGCCGACCAACACGGGAGGAGCGTAGAGGGTCATCACAACACTCTCCAAACTTTATGACACTCTCTCGGTGATAAAGTCGGACCCAGAACCTTATGAAGCCGACCAGGAAGGGGCACATGCCCGTCGACAACGGCCTGGCCGGCGACCTGCTGCGGCTCACCGCCCGCATCGAGTCGGACCTGGGCGCACGCCTTCCTCATGACCCGGCCGACAAGAAGCTGCGCGACGAATACGAGACCGCCAGGCACCGCAACCTGACGTCGGCCACCTGGTCGACCTGGCTGGACGCCCGGATCTCCCAGGTGGCGACCGCTTGGGTACTCGCGACCGCGATGATCCGGTTCTGCGAGGACAACGAACTGCTCGACATCTCCTTCGCCACCGGCTCCGCGGACCTCACGAATGAAGCGTTCTCCGCGACCCGACCCCACGTATCAGCCGTCGATCTGATCGTTCACGCCATCGACCGCCTCCGCGCATTTCCCGCCATGGCCGCGGTGTTCAGCAGCAGGCATCCCCTCTGGCAGCTGAGGCCCGGACACGAGGCGGGCCAGGAGTTGCTCTCCTTCTGGCGTCGCCGGACCCCGGACGGCACTCTCCTGTACGACTTCACCGACGCCTCGCGCGACACGAGGTTCCTGGCCGATCTCCACTCGTCACTCAATGAGCGCGCGCGGAAGTCGTACGGCCAGGTACCCACCCCGGCGTTCGTCGTGGACCTCATCCACGATCTCGTGCTCGAACCGGCCCTTGCGGAGCACACGACGCCACAGGCCTCCCGGGCGGGAGGGCTGTCCGACCTCCGGATGATCGACCCCGCCTGTGGATCGGGTGCGTTCCTGCTGGACGCATACGCACGACTGTTCCAGCGCTGGTCCGAGACCAGGCCGGACATGAGCCCCTGGCAACGAGCGGCACGAGCCCTGAGGTCGGTGCACGGCTGCGACATCGACCCGTGCGCCGTGAGCGTCACACGGTTCCGCCTCTTGCTGGCCTCGATGAACACCACCGGGGAACGCCGCCTTGAGAAGGTCCCGGACCTGCCGCTGGTCGTCGCGACCGGCGACTCCCTCCTGCACCGCCGCACCGCCGACCCGAGCCCGATGACCGCGAGTACGGGCCTCCCCTCCGAGCTCGACGAGTACACCGCTCGTCACGGGCTTCTCGTTCCGGCCTCGTACCACGTGGTGACGACCAATCCGCCGTACGTCACCGTCGCGGACAAGGCCCTGTCCTCGGCCTACCGCTCCCTCTACGAGAGCTGCAGCGGGGCCTATGCCCTGCCGGTCCCTTTCACGGAACTGGCCTTCGAACTCGCTCGACCGGGCGACGTGGCGGGCCGGGTCGGACTCCTCACGTCCAACGCCTTCATGAAGCGTGAGTTCGGGCGCAACCTCGTCGAGCGCATCCTGCCCAGAGTGGAGATCACCCACGTCATCGACATGTCCGGGGCATACATCCCCGGGCACGGCACCCCGACCGCCATCATCACTGGCCGGAACCGGGCGGCGGATCCCGGTACGCCCGTCCACACGGTCGTCGGCCGTCGGGGCGAACCGTGGCTACCGGAGGTGCCCGAACTGGGCCATGTCTGGCAGTCACTACGGGCCCTGGCATTCACAGCCGAGGGGACAAGCGAGTGGGCGGAGTCCTACTTGCAGGACCGCGGACAGCTGAGCGTTTTCCCCTGGAGCCTCACACCGTCGGCGGCCCGCGACGTTCTGCGCCGTATGGAGAGCGAGAATCAGCCCTCCCGCCGACTCGGCGACCGTGTCGTCCGCATCGGCTACGCCGCCAACACCGGCTCCGACGACCTCTTCTGCGCCACCGCCGGTTCCTTCCGGCGTCAGGGGGCCGAGGAGTTTGCCACTGTGCCGGTGCTGACCGGTTCCGAGGTACGTGACTGGTCTGCAACCCCGGCCCTGATGGCGTTCTACCCCCACACAAGTCACCCCTTCGAACCCGTCATCGACCTGCAAAGCGTCCCCGGACACCATCGCCGACTGTGGCCGTACCGGACGACGCTGCGGAAGCGGAAGGGCGCGAAGAAGTCATCACCCTGGTACGACTGGCACCACATCGCAGCGACCGGGGACGCGCATCCGTGGTCCATCGTCTTTCCCTGGGTTGCCACCCACCCCCACTTCAGCCTGCTCGAAGGGTCTGCCGTCCCGCTCAATTCGGCACCGGTGATCAAGCTGCCGAAGAGCGAATCGGCGGAGTCCCATCTCGGGCTCCTGGGTACTCTCAACAGCTCGGCCGTGAGTTTCTGGCTCAAGCAGATGAGCCAGAGCAAGGGGCAGTCGCGCGCCGACCAGCTGCGCGGTGCTGAAACAGGCGGTGAAGCCTGGGCGAAAATCTACGAGTTCACCTCGACCCGGCTCCTCGACCTGCCCCTTCCCACCGCGTTCCCCGTCATGGAAGCGAGCGAACTGCACCGTCTGGCAGCCGAGGCGCAACGCGCCCTGCAGGAGATCGCCGCCCCCGACACCCCGATCACCGGTCGACTCCTCAACTCGGCCCGAAACCGGTGGTCGTCGCTCAGATCGCGGATGATCGCCCTCCAGGAGGAACTCGACTGGACGGTGTACGCCCAATATGGCCTGATCCCCGACGACGAGGAACTGATCGGTTCGGTCGAGGATGTTCCCGACCTCACCGTGGGAGAGCGACCCTTCGAAATCATGCTCGCCCGGCGCGTGGCGACGGGAGAAGCAGAGACACAGTGGTTCGCGCGCCACTCGGCGACGCCGGTGACCGACCTTCCCCAGCACTGGCCTCCGGCGTACCGGGCCCTGGTGCAACGCCGGGTGGACGCAATTGAGCAGAACGCCTCGCTGCGGCTGCTGGAACAGCCCGACTACAAACGCCGCTGGTCGGACGAGCCCTGGGAAACCAGGGTCGAGCTGGTGCTCCGACAACGCCTGCTGGACCTCTGCGAAGCGACCCACCTGTGGTTCGAGACCTCATCGGCGGGACCACGGCCCGTCGCCCGTACGCCTCGCCAACTGGCCGAACTGCTGGGCAGGAACGAGGATTTCACTAACCTGGCGGCTCTGTACGCCCCCGGTTCCGCAACGACGGACATGCTTCTGGAGCTACTTGCCGACGAACACGTGCCCCAGGCCGCGCCTCTCCGGTACAAGGCATCGGGCCTCGCGAAGCGGCACGAGTGGAGGGGAGTCTGGGAAGCCCAACGCCGAGAAGACCGAGAGGGGCCGGCCGACAAGGCGCCCCGTCCGATCGCCGACCCACCGCGCTTCACGTCCGCGGACTTCCTCAGGCCGTACTACTGGCAACACCGCGGCAAGTTCGACGTCCCGAACGAGCGGTTCGTTTCCTTCCCGTCGTCCGCCTCACCTCTGTCTCCCAACACACCGATCGGTTGGGCCGGTTGGTCCGGCGACGAGCGCACCTCGGCGGTGCTCAGCCTCCTCGAAGCCGACTCCCACGCCCATGAACAGCGTCCGGAGTCGGCCCTGCCGCTGCTCACGGCGCTCGCCGACCTTCTCGCCCGGGTCACGACGCCTGGCGACGCACACGGCACCGGTCGCAAACCGGAGAGGGAAACCGTCGAGGACGCATACAACGCACACCTCACCGTCCTGGGTCTTTCGGCCGAGGACGTGAACTCGTGGCGTCCGCTTGCCCCGAGACGAGGCAGACCGCGCAAGGACGCTTAGAAGACCGGCCTCTCCTGGGCCCCCTCAACCGTCTCCAGCCAAAGCTTCACGTACCGCTCCACATCCACGTCCAACCCCACGTCCACCAGGGCCTGTTCGCGGGCCCCGTCGTGGATCTCGGACTCGCCGTGGCGGGGGCGTCGGTCGACGATGGTCTGGCCGCGCGACGGGCCCGGGGCGAGGGAGACCTCGACCGGCAGGAGGCGGGTGGTGAGCCCGGCCGGGTCGGCGACCGCACAGACCGCGCCCGCGTCGCCGAGGCCGCCGGTGGGGGTGGGGTCGCCGGAGGCGGCCGGGTCGCGGTGGGCGAGGAGGTCGCCGGCCAGTTTCAGGCGTGGCACCGCACTCCCCCGCAGTCGTTGGACATCCGCGGCCGGGACCTGGACCCGCTCGAAGACATCCAACCCGTACATCGTGATCGGCACCCCGGCCGTCAGCAGGATCGCCGCCGCCTCCGGGTCGTGCCACACGTTGAACTCCGCGACGGGCGTGGCGTTCCCGACCGCCACCGCGCCGCCCATGAACACGATCCGCTCGATGTTGGCCGTCACCTCGGGGAACGTGCGCAGCAGCAGCGCGATGTTCGTCAGCGGGGCGGTGGGGATCAGGGTCACCGGGCGCGGGGAGGCGAGGATCTCGCGGCGCAGCAACGTCACCGCGTCCACGTCGACGGGCGTGCGCGCCGAGGCCGACAGCCCCATGTCGCCCATACCGTCCTGCCCGTGGACGTGCGCGGCCGACCGGGCCGGTTCGAGCAGCGGGCGGGCCGCGCCGCGCGCGACCGGGATGTCACCGGCACCGGCGTGGTCCAGGACGATCAGGGTGTTCCGTACGACCTGGTCCACGTCCGTGTTCCCGGCCACGCAGGTGACCGCCCGCAGGTCGAGTCCCGGGTGGCGGACGGCGAACAGCAGCGCCAGGGCGTCGTCGACCCCCGTGTCGCAGTCGATGATCACGGGGATGGGCCGACCGGTCACGACAGGGTCCTCTCGACGCAAGGGTGCTGTTCGGTTGCGACCTTACGCATCCGCCCACAGTTGGGCGCCGCGCGCCCCGACCCGCGCGGTGACGCGGTGCAGCAGGTCGGCGGGCGGCAGCGGGTCGATCCGACGGCCGTCCCGCAGCCGTACGGCGACCAGGCCCGCGTCGGCCTCCCGTTCGCCGATCACCGCCTGGTACGGAACCAGCCGCGCCGCCCGGATCCGGGCACCGAGGCTGCCCTCGGCGGCGACCTCGGCACGCAGTCCCTGGGCGCGGGCCCGCTCGGCGAGGTCGTAGGCCTGTGCCTCCTGCGCCTCCGACACCGGGAGGACGGCCAGCTGCACCGGCGCCAGCCACGCCGGGAACGCCCCGCCGTGCTGCTCGACCAGATGCGCCACCGCCCGTTCCACGCTCCCGATGACACTGCGGTGCACCATGACCGGCCGGTGTTTCGCGCCGTCGGGGCCGATGTAGTGGAGGTCGAAGCGTTCGGGCTGGTGGAAGTCGATCTGGACGGTGGAGAGGGTGGCCTCGCGGCCGGCCGGGTCCTCGATCTGGACGTCGATCTTCGGGCCGTAGAAGGCGGCTTCGCCCTCGGCGGACTCGTAGGCCACCCCGGACGCGTCGAGAACTTCCCGCAGCATCGCGGTCGCCCGGCGCCAAAGGGCCGGATCGGCAACGTACTTGCCGCCGTCGCCCGGCAGCGAGAGCCGGTAGCGGGAGGCGCGGATGCCGAGGTCGGCGTAGGCGCGGGCGATGAGGGCGAGGGCTGCGCGGGCCTCCTCGACGGCCTGGTCGAGGGTGCAGAAGATGTGGGCGTCGTTGAGCTGGATGGCGCGGACGCGGGTCAGGCCGCCGAGCACGCCGGAGAGTTCGGAGCGGTACATGCCGCCCAACTCGGCAATACGGAGGGGTAGTTCGCGGTAGCTGTGCGAGCGGGAGCGGTAGATGAGGGCGTGGTGCGGACAGAGGCTCGGCCGCAACACGACTTCCTCCGCGCCCAGTTGCATGGGCGGGAACATGTCGTCGCTGTAGTGCGACCAGTGCCCGGAGATCTCGTACAGCTCACGCTTGCCGAGAACGGGCGAGTACACGTGCCGGTACCCGGCCGCGGACTCCAACCCCCTTACATACTCCTCCAGTTGATGCCGCACGACGGCACCGTCCGGCAGCCAGTACGGCAGCCCCGCGCCCATCAGGGGGTCGGTGTCGAAGAGGCCGAGTTCGCGGCCGAGACGTCGGTGGTCGTACATGGTGAACTCCTCGCGAAAGAAAGAACCGAGAGACGAGCACCACGGGACGAAGCCCCGGGGCACTCGCCCCGGGGCTTCGACTTGGTCAGCAGTCAGCGCGCCGGGACACTCTCCGGCGTCGTCGTCACAGCCGACACGAACGGCTTGGCGCGCTTCATGCGGCGCACCGTAGCAGGCGTACGACCGCTGCCGCGACGGGATTAATCAGCCGAGCTTCTTGAGCAGCTCGTCCGCGACCGGCGCCGAGGACGCCGGGTTCTGGCCGGTGACGAGGTTGCCGTCGACCACGACGTACGGTGCCCACGGTTCGCCCTGCTGGAACTCCGCGCCGAGCTCCACGAGCCGGTCCTGGAGCAGCCACTTCACCTTGTCGGCGAGGCCGCCCTGGATCTCCTCGTCGTTGGTGAAACCGGTGAGCCGGCGCCCGGCGAAGGCGTTGGTGCCGTCCTCCTTGACGGCCGGGAGGAGCGCGGCGGGGCCGTGGCAGACCACGCCGAGCGGCCTGCCGGAGGCAAGGGCCAGGGTGAGGAGGCGGCCGGAGTCGGCGTCGACGGCCAGGTCCTCCATCGGGCCGTGGCCGCCGGGGTAGTAGACGGCGGCGTAGTCGGCGAGGTCGACCTCGGTCAGCTTGACCGGGTGCTGGAACTCGGGGCTCGACGCGAGCACGGCGGCGACGCGGTCGGCGTTCTCCTGGCCGCCGTTGTAGTCGGGGGCGAGGCTGCCCCGGTCGACGGGCGGTACGACACCGCCGGGCGTCGCGACGACGACCTCATGACCGGCCGCCTTGAAGGCCTCGAACGGGGTGACGGCCTCCTCGGCCCAGTAGCCGGTGGGGTGCAGGGTCCCGTCGGCCAGGGTGAGGTGGTCGGCGCCGGTCAGCACGAAGAGGATCTTCGACATGGGGGTCTCCAGGGCGGTGGTCGGTGATCTGACTCCGACAGTAGGCGGGGCGCGGACGGGCGGCCAATGAGGAATCGAATGGCCGGTATTGGTTTCCCGATGGCCCACGGCGAGCCCGGCAGTCACCCGGACGGCCCGGCGCGCTGGTGGGCGGGCGCGGGCGATGGTGCCGTGGGAGCACGCGCCGACATGCGCGCCACGCATCCGCGTCACGCGTCCGCCCCAGGAGGGACCCTCGATGACCCGCTCCCCGGCCCGTGTCCTCCTCCTCGCCTCGGCACTGTCGGCGGGCACCCTGCTCACGGCCACGGGCTGCGCGAACGAGGCCGCCCTGCACAAGGTGACGAGCGCGCCCTCCCCCTCGGTCGTACGCACCCCCGCGGCGCACGCGTCCCCCGCCGCGGCCCCCGTCCTCACCCAGGCGCAGGCACAGACCGCACTGATCGCGGACACGGACCTGGGCGCCCCCTGGACCCCGACCCAGGGCACGGCGACCTGGCGCGACAGCCTCCTCAAGGCGAAGACCGCCGACCCCGACTGCCAACGCCTCCTGGACGCGCTCTACGCCGACGAACTCCTCGGCACCCCCGCCACCGCCCAAGCGGTCATCGGCCTCGACGACACCGACGACGAGGCCCAACTCCACTACCAGGTGGCCGCGTTCAAGTCCGCCGACGTGGACCGCACCCTGGCCTGGCTGAAGACGCTCCCGCAGAAATGCGCCCAGTTCACAGCGACGACAACGCGCTCGGGCGTCCAGACCGTGACGGTCACCGAGGCCACCCTCCCGAACGTCGGCGACGCCCGCGAGGGCCTCCACCTCACGCTCACCGGCACCACCCCGGAGGGCGACCAGTCCACCCTCACCCTCGACACCGCCGCCGTCCGCATCGGCGACGACACCATCACCCTCACGGTCGGGGGGCCGGCGAACGTCCCCCCGGACGCGATGAGCCGGGCACTGGAGATCGGGGCGCAGCGGCTTACGGATGTGCAGCGGCAGGGGCGGGTGCAGATCTGAAGACCGGCAACGGTCACCGCTTACCGTTTACCGCTTCTCGTACGGATCCGCCGGCTGCTTCACCTGCTTGACGGTCGTCGCGTCGAGGAGCGGTGGCCACGCCCCGTCCGTGCCGAGTTTGCCCTTGGGGAGCCAGGTGCCGGTGACGGTGACCCAGGTGTCGGTCTGGGGGGCGTCGGTGGCCTCGGTTCCTCTGATCTCGACCTTGCTGGTCGTGGCGTCGGCTGCGCAGCAGGTGACGACCAGGCGGGTGACGTACCAGGCGCCGTTCGAGCCGTGGGTGACGAAGCCCGTCATGCGGACCGTGCGGCCCTTGAGGGAGTGGCCGGTGTCGTAGATCGCCCGTGAGCTGTACTGGGCCACCGAGATGTCCAGCACCTTGGCGGCCGGTAGCGCGGGGAAGGTGCCCACTCCCTGTGCCGCGAGTTGCGCCTGTTCACGGCCCGCGCTGTACGAGCCCAGCGCGGGGGGCGGGAAGAGGAGGAGGGCCAGGGCGGGGAGGGTGAGGAGCCAGGCGATGCGGGGGCCGTGGCCACCATGGGAGTGCGCTTCCTCCTCCTCTTCCCCCTCGTGGTCCTCCTCGTGGTCCCTGTGGCTCATCCCCCTGACCGCCGCCACCACCCCCAACAGCATCAGCAGCGAACCGGAGATCACCAAATACGGCCGCAACGCCGCCTGCACATACCGCAGATACAGGTCGCTGAAGAGCGAGATCCGCAGCACCGCCCCGCCCGTCAGCAGGAGGAGGACCGCCGAGCCGTAGCGCCTCACAGCAACCACCAGCCCACCAGCGTGCTGCTCGTCACGGCGACCAGCCAGGTCGTCGAGGAGAAGCGGAACGCGAAGGAACGGCCGAACGTGCCCGCCTGCAACGCGATCAGCTTCAGGTCGACCATCGGGCCCACCACCATGAACGCCAGTTTCGCGGCAGGTGAGAAGCCGCTCAGCGAAGCCGCTACGAACGCGTCCGCCTCGCTGCACACGCACAGCACCACCGCCAGGAGTGCCAGCAACAGCAGCGACAGCCAGGACGAACCCGTGAAGATGTCCAGGATCGAGCGCGGTACGGCGATGTTGAAGGTCGCCGCCGCTGCCGCGCCCAGCACCAGGAAACCGCCGGCGTGGAGGAAGTCGTGCTGCAGGCCCGCGACGAACGCCTTCACGCCCACCGCCGAGTGCTCGGCGGACCGCGTGCGCTTCGGGAGTCGTAGCCACTCCTCCCTGCCGAAGCGCGCCCAGAGCCAGCCCATCACCACCGCCGTCGCGAGGGACGCGACCAGGCGGCCCAGCACCATCTTCGGCTGGCCCGGGAACGCGATCGAAGTGGCCACCAGGACAACCGGGTTGATCGCGGGGGCAGAGAGCAGGAAGGCCAGGGCCGCTGCCGGGGCCACCCCTCGTCTCATCAGGCTGCTCGCCACCGGGACCGACGCGCACTCGCAGCCCGGGAGTACGACTCCTGCCGCGCCCGCGATCGGGACGGCCAGGGCCTGGTTGCGGGGGAGGAGGCGGGTGAAGACCCGCTCGGGGACGAACGCGCCGATCGCCGCCGACACCACCGTGCCCAGGAGCAGGAAGGGGACGCCCTGTACGGCCACCGCCGTGAAGACCGTCCACCAGGCCGCCACGGGTGGGGTGTAGAGGTCGATCGCCAGCATCGGGCCGAGGACCGACACGACCGTGGCGATCGCGATCAGTGCCGCGCCACCGAGTACCGCGTAGACCATGGCGCGTACGGCCAGACGCAGGCCGTCGACCACGGTCCGTTCGTTCTGCACGCGCCTGTCTCATCCCGTTTCGCACGATTACTCCTGGCACTCGTACGTGGCACGGTAACCGTCGGCGCTGTGCGGTATCCCCGATTTGTCAAAGAGGAGGCTGTGCGGGCGCCGGGCCGAGGGTCGTGGTTCCGGGGGCCGTACGGTGGCCGAGGCCCGTGCGGTAGGCGTCGAGCGCCGCTTCCACCCGGCCGGTACGGCGGAGCAGATCGCCCAGCATCCGGCAGAGGTCGGCCAAGTCGCCTGCCGCGCCCGCCCGTTCCAGGAGGCTGAGCGCGCGGACGTAGTGCTCCTCGGCCGCGTCCGTGTCGCGGGCGTCCTCCGCGATGATGCCGAGGAGGCGGTGTGCGGCGGCGGAGTGCAGGGCGCCGCGTTCGGAACTGAGGTCGCTGAGGACGTCGTGGAGGAGGGTGGCGGCCTCGTCGGACTTGCCGCGTCGGTGGAGGACATCCGCCAGCTCGACGGCGACCTGGCTGCTGTACAGCGCCGCGCGCTTCGCCGTCAGCATGGCCAGCGCCTGCCTCAACTCGACCTCGGCGCGCTCCAGTTCGCCGTCCTGGGCGTAGACGTAGCCGCGCATCCAGTGGCAGTTGGCGAGTTCGGTGCGGAACTGGAGTTGCCGGTACAGATCGGCGGCCTTCGCGAGCGAGGCGTCGGCCTCCGCGACCTTGCCCTCCGCTATCAGCGTGCGCGCCACCGAACGGTGCATGCGGGCCAGCAGTGCCGGGTCCGCGACCTGCGGGGCGAGCGCGAGCGCCAGTTCCGCCGCCTGGGCCGCCCTCGCGTGCGCGCCCATGTCCATGTACGGCCCTATCGCGCTCGCGTAGAGCAGCAGGAGCGCGTCGGGGTCGTGCAGGCCGCCACGGTTCAGCTCGTCGAGCGTGGACTCCAACAGGTAGACGGCGTAACGGAGTTCACCGGTGAGGTAGTGCGCGACGGCACGGCCGCGGATGGCGGGGACGCGGGCGGGGAGGGGTTCGTCGGCGAGGCGCTGCTCCGCGCGCTCGAAGTGCAGGCGGGCGGCGGTGAGATCACCGGTGTCGAGGCCGCACTCGCCGAGCCCGAGGAGTGCGATGGCCTCCTCGTCGACCAGCCCGTGCGACTCCGCCTCCGCGAGCAGTTCGGCGTACCGCTCCGCCGCTTCCTCCGACTCCCCTGTCGCCAGGGTGCGTTGGGCGCCGGTCAGCCGTAGGCGCAGTTCGGTGGCGAGGTGGGCGGGGCGGCCGGTGGCCAGCTCGTCGTAGGCGACGCCGAGCCGTTCCGCGAGGTGGCGCAGCGCGTCGTCGGAGGGGCGGACCCGGCCGGCCTCAAGGGTGGAGATGTACGCCGGTGTGTAGGCGGGCTCGGCCAACTGCCGCTGGGTGAGCCCGCGTTCGTGCCGCAACTGCTGGACCCTGCGCCCGATGACTTCCGGGTCGTCCCGTCTCACCATGCATTAATCATGCCAGTAAGCGGAGTTACAGACTGGCGAGTAACTCAGTTACACGGCGTTGCCGAACGTGGACCATACGACAGCCACCTCCGAGCGGTTACAGCCTGTCGCTGAGCGTCATCACTCCGTCGTATCCCGGTGACGGGAATCACGTGACTCATCCGCACCGAGCTGCCGTACGGTGGAGAAATGTCCCCTTTGGTCAAGATCAGCAGCGCTTACGGGCCCCGCTTCGCGGAGTTCGCCTTCGAGCCTGCGTTCACGGCCGCGGTGGATCAGCATGTCGCGGAGCTGCGGGAACGCCTGTCGGCAGGCGGCCCCGATCTGACTCCCCCGTCCCCGGACTCCGCCGACCTCACCGACTACGCGCTCGGTTTTCTGGACGCGCTCGCGGAGCTGGACTGGCGGGAGCCGGTCGGGCACGACTACGCGGTGTGCAGGCTGACGGCCATCAGCTGGCTGGTGCACCGGCACGGGCTGCTGCCGGAGCAGCGCCGGGGTGACTGAAAACAGGTTTCCGTTGGCTCAACTCCCCCTGAAGCCCTTCCCGTTGCGCACTCCAACCCCTTAAGTTAGGCACGCATTAAGCGTGCTTAACTCATCGCTGTTGCCGTCGCCGTCACTGTCGTTGCGAGGTTGGTATGTCCGCGCGTTACGTCAGAGGATTCTGCGCCGCCGTCATCGCCGTAGCCGCCCTGATCGGCGCGGCAGCGGCAAGCCCGGCCAAGGCGGCGGACCGCCTGCCTGCGTCTCACTCGGGCGCGAGCGTCACGTCCGTGCGGGGGTAGAGCGGCAGAGCGCCGGTCTCGACCTTCCACCTGCCCGCGACGGTGACGGTGTTCCCGTACTCCGGGGAACCGCGCCGCTCGCCGACCTGCCACTGGTACGTCCACGTGCCGTCGCGCGGGTCCAGGATCAGGTAGTGCGGGATGCCCATCGCCGGATAGTCGCGGCCCTTGGCGTCGTCGTCGGTGCCGGGGCTCGACAGGGAGACGACCTCGACGGCCAGCAGGGGCACGGTGGCCTCGCCCGGGGTGACGACGAGGTCGGGGACACGGAGCGTGCCGAGTACTTCGTCCCCGGTGACGGCGGCCTGGAAAACACCGACACCGTCCGGGAGCTGCGGAACGAGTTGATCACGCACGTCCGCAACCGTGGCCTCGTGCCGGTGACAGGGGATCGTCGTCATGACGAACATCCCGCCGCTGATCTCCGGATACGTGAAGCCCGGCGGTGGTGTGAAGCGCTCGCGCAGCTCACGCAGACGGTTGTAAACGGCACGCTCGGTCATACCGCATGGCAGCCAGGGCCGACGCGGGCCCGGCCTGCGTGGCCGGGCCCCGGCCGGTTCACCAAGTGGTGCGGGTTCAGCACTTCCACGTCGCCCAGTACAGCTCGCCCTTCAGGGAGCCGTCCGACCAGGAGACCGGGGTGTCTATGTGGATGCCCGAGGAGCCCTGGCCCGGGTAGTACCAGTAGTAGTGGCCGTCCGTGCGCTTGTTGTAGTGCGCCTCGATCCAGCCCACCGAGTGCCGGACCCAGGGCGCGAACCAGTACGCGCCCTTGTAGCCGGGGCGGATCGTGTTGGTGATGGTGCTGGTGGCCGTGCGGGTGTTGCCCAGGGTCCAGGTCTCCGATGTCGACGAGCTGGCGGACATGCCCGCCTCGAAGGTGTCCTTCAGGCCGACGCTGACCTCGATGCTCTGCGACTGCTCGTAGGAGTACGAGGTGTTCGTCGCATAGCTGTAGGTGACGGCGTAGGTGCCGTTGTCGGTGCCTCCGCAGTTCCCGACCACGTTGCTCGCCTGGTGCCGCTTGCCGAGCGCGGTCCAGGCGTTGACCTCGTGGTACTGGCACGAACTCGGCCAGCGGACGTCGCCGTGGTGGTTGCAGCCGGCCAGCACGTCCGGCTTGTCGTCGCCCCAGCCGGGGCTGGAGTTCGCGCTGGCGGTCCCCGTGGAGAAGGGGATGAGCACCAGGGCGAGAGCGGGCGCCAGCAGAGCCAGTCGGCGGCGGCCACGCGGAAACACCTTCATGGTCGTTCTCCTCGTCGATACGTCGGTCGGCGCCACCACCCGCCACGGGTGGCGACGCCTCCGATCGTCATCGCCGGGGAGTTGATCCGACAGTCCCGCCCCAGGGGCGAATCAACTCCGGATCACCCACCTCACCTGCGCCGATGCCGGTGCCTGCGCCCGCTACATGTCCTGGCGCGGGTCCGTGCCCATGTCCGTGCGCTCCCGCACCGGCTGGTTCCCCATCGCGTCCGCGCGGCCCGCCTGGTACGCCGTGAGGCTGCCCTTCGCGTTGGTGGTCTCGCGCTCCGCCGCCATCAGCATGCGCTCCATGCGCTGCCGCATCGGCGCGATCATGCCGCCGCCGACACCGACGATCAGGATTCCGGCGACGGTGGCGAGGGTCGCGTAGAGGACGGGCTGGGTGACCGACGTCGCGATGCCCGCCTGGCCGAGCGCGGCGATCACGCCGAGCGCCACGATGCAGGCCCAGACGATGGTCGCGAGCATCCTGCCGTACGACATCGACGACAGCGCGCTGCCGACGATCCCGCGGACCGCGTTCGCGATGGCCATCGCCACGACGATCAGGACCACCGCGACGATGCCGCGCGGCAGCCAGGCCACGATGCCGTTGATCATCGTGGAGACCGGGTTGGTGCCGAAGACGCCCAGCGCGAGCTGGAGGGTGATCAGCATCAGCGCGTAGTACACGATCTTGCAGACGATGCCGGTCATGTCGTACTTGGAGTCCCGCAACATCCGCGCCGTACCGGCCCGTTCGGAGAGCTTCTCCGAGCCGACGCGCCGCAGTACCCGGTCGAGCACGCGGGCGATCAGCTTCGACACGAACCAGCCGATGGCCAGGATGACCAGGAAGCCGATGAGTTGGGGCACGAACTGCGCGACCTTCGACCAGGCGTCGTTCAGCCCCTGGGTGAAGTCGATGGCGAGGGTGGATTCAGGGACAGCCATGAGCGGCACTTCCTTCGGTGGGTACTACCAGCCCCCTGTCAGCATCAAGTGGAGCAGCGCGAAGGAAGCGTGGCCGCGTGGGCTGCGCCGTACGGGTGACCTCAGCAGATACGGCGGTACGGGGCGTCCGGCACGTACGTCCGCCACTGGGCCCGGGTCAGCTCCGCGTTCCCCGTCCTCGCGCAGACCTCGGCCCGTGCCCGCTCCGGGTCGACGGTGTACCGCTGGAGCGGGACGTGCGCGCTGCCCGCGAACACCGTGCCGCCGTCCCGGCTGAAGGCGAGGGACGTGATGGCCTCGCCGGGGGTCGTCAACGGGCCGCTGCTGAGCGGCTGTTGGGTGCCCACGTCCCAGAGCTGGAGGCTGCCCGCGTCACCGGCGACCGCGAGTGTGCGGCCGTCGGGGCTGAAGGCGACGGCCGAGACGCCCTCCGGGGCGGTGCCGACGGAGGCGGGGAAGACGTTGCGGAGGATGCCGGTACGGTGGCGGACCGCTCCGTCCCACAGGTGGACCCGGCCCGTCTGGTCGCCGACCGCCAGCGCGGAGCCGTCGGCGGTGAAGGCGAGGGCGCCGATCTCGTCGCCCTGCACGAGGTCGGCGCCGGTGGAACGGCCCGAGGGCAGCCGGGCGATCCGCCCCTCGCCGACCAGCAGCCCGCCGTCCGGGCGGACGGTGAGGTGGGAGCCGGTCACGCCGGTCAGGACGGACGTGCGGCGTCCGCGCGTGAAGTCCCAGGTCTCGTCGGTGAGTTGACCGGTGGACGAGGTACGGGCCACGTGGAGGGTGTGGCCGGGGTCCGGGCCGAGGGCGAGGGAGACGACCGCCGCGCCGGGCAGGTCCGGCGAGGCCACGGACCTCGCGCGCGTCACGTCCCACACCCCGAACCGCTGCGCCACCGCGTCCCGGCCCGGCGCCGAGACCCCGTACGCGAACCGGGTGCCGTCCGGGCCGAAGGCCATCAGGGGGAGGGTCTCGGCGGGCACGGTCGGGAGCGCGGGGTCCGTGGAGACGGGGACGGGGACCGGCGGGAAGGTGTGCAGGACACGGCCGTCGGAGGTGTCGTAGAGGCGGAAGAGGTAGTGGCCGCCGGTGCGCTGGGTGGTGGCGTAGGTGCGGCCGTCCGGACTGAAACGGACGTCGTCCAGGGCGGTGTCGCGCCAGGCGTGGGTGACTGCGCGGCCCAGGCCGAGGGTGTGGACGGTGCCGCTCTCCAGATAACGCAGGGTGCGGCCGTCGCGGTCCCAGGCGAGACCGCCGTAGAGGCGCTGGTTGTCGAGGGCGTGGCGGAGGACGGGGGCGCCGGGGGCCGAGAGCCGCCAGACGCGCAGTTCCGAGCCGTCGGCCGTCGCCACGAAGGTGCCGTCCGGGCTGAAGGAGGCGTACCGCGTCCCGGTGTCCTGGAGGTCGGCGACCGAGCGGCCCGTCGTCGTGTCCCAGACGCGGAGTCCGGTGCCGGTGGCGACGGCGAGCCGGTCTCCGGAGAGGGCGAGGACAGGGTTGTCGGTATCGCAGATGCCCGGGCCCTGACGCCAAGTGCCGTGCAGCGGGCGTGACTTGGCCGTGTTCCATACGTGTACGCCACCCGTCGCCGAACAGACCGCGGCCGTACGACCGTCCGCGCTCACCGCGGTGAGAACCGCGCCCGGTGCCCGCGCCTCGAACAGCACCCGGCCGTCGGCCGCCGAGCGCAAGCGCACGCGGTCGCCCTCGGTGGTGAGGAGGGAGCGGCCGTCGGCCGTGAAGCGGGCGTCGCCGACATCGTGCAGTCGCGGCCCGGACCAGCGGTGGGTGACCGCGTTCCACAGCCGCAGCGTGCCGTCCCCGTCGGTGACCCCGAGGACCTGCGCGGACGGGCCGGCCTCGGTCACCGTGCCGGCGGGCACGCGGCCCGAGCCGGTGGCGCGATGGGCGGTCACGTCCCAGGTGCGCCAGGTACGGCCGTTGGCGCTGAGCAGGGTACGGCCGTCGTCGGTGAGCCGCCGCAGGGTGTCCTGGCCGGGCGCGGGGTCGGTGAAGGTGTCCGTCTCCACCTGCGCGAGCGAACCGAGCAGGGCCCGCCGCGTCTCGGGCAGCCGGGCCGTCCGCCAGGCGGCGACGCCGAGTTGCTGCGCGGTGCGCGGGTCGGTGGAACGCAACCCGTCGGCGACGTCGGCGACCCGCCGGGCGGCACTCTGCGTACGCCGCCGCAGGTTGTCGTCCCGCTCATGGACGACGGCGAAGGCCGACAGCACCGCGACCACGAGCACGACGGACAGCGACACGGCCAGCACGCGGTACCTGCGGCTGATCCGGACGGCGGCCCGGTGTTCGGCGGCGCGGGCGTCGAGGGCGGCGGTCAGGAAGGCTCGTTCGGGGGTGGTGAGGGCGAGGTCGGACCCGTCCGCAGAACCCGCGGCGCCCTCGTCCTCGCCGAACAACTCCTCCGCCCGCGCCAACCGCGTCCCCCGATACAGCGCCCCCGGATCCCGGTCGTGCTCCAGCCATGTGCGGGCCGCTTCCGTCAGCATGCGGTGGTGGCGGAGGCGTTCGCGGTCCCGTTCGATCCAGGTGTGGAGGCGGGGCCAGCAGGTGATGAGGGCCTCGTGGGCGAGGTGGACGGCGTCCTCGTCGGCGGTGAGGAGGCGGGCTCGGGTCAGGCGTTCCAACACCACCGACACCTCGGGGGCGTCCCAGTCCGCCAGTTCGGGGCGGGTCAGGGGGCGGCGGGTGTCGGGGGTGCCCTGGCCCGGGACGACCATGCGCAGGAGGAGGTGGCGGGCGGTGCGGGCCTCGTCGGGGGACAGGGCGCCGTACACCTCCTCCGCCGTCGCCGCGATCGCGCCGCGTACTCCGCCGGCGGCCTCGTAGCCGGCGAGGGTGAGCATGCGGCCCCTGCGGCGGCGCCAGGTCTCCAGGAGGACGTGGGAGAGCATCGGCAGGCCGCCGGGTTCGTCCAGGACCTCCTCCACCAGGCGGGCGGTCAGGGTCCGTTCGACCAGGCAGCCCACCGCCTGGGCCGGGCCCACCACCGCCTCCCGCAACTCCTCCGCCGTCATCGGGCCGAGCAGCAGCGCGGCCCCTCGAAGGGCGTCGGCCAGTTCGCGGTGTTCGGCGCAGCGGGCGTAGAAGTCGGCGCGGACGGAGATCAGCACCCGCAGGCGGGTGTCCGGGGTGCGGGACGCGAGGAGGAGGTCCAGGAAGCGGGATCGTTCCCGCGCGTCCTGGCAGAGCGTGAAGATCTCCTCGAACTGGTCCACCACCACCCAGCTCGCCGGCTCCCCGGGGGCGGGGGTGAGGAGATGGCCGTAGGTGGTGGCCGGGGTCGGGCCGGGGGTGAGGACGCGCAGGGTCGCCGGGTGGCCTCGGGTGGCCAGTTCCTCCCGCAGGCGCGGGATCAGTCCGGCCCGCAGCAGGGACGACTTGCCGCTGCCCGAGGGGCCGAACAGCACTGCGAACCGGTGGTCGCAGACCAGCGCGTTGACCTCGTCGACCACCCGGTCCCGGCCGAAGAAGAGATGCCGGTCGCCCGGTTCGAACCGGGCGAGCCCGCGATACGGCACCGGGCCGCCGACGTCCTCGGGTTCCGCCGCCCGGACCCGGCTCGCCTCGGCCGCCGCCTCTGCCTCGGCCGCCTTCCAGCGCGGCCCCCACTCGGCCGGGTCGCCGCCGCAGGCCCGTACGTATCCCTCCACGACCGCGAGTCTCGGCAGCCGTTCGCCGGCCGCGGCCTGGGAGAGCGTGGTCGCCGCGAAGCCCGCCGCCTTCGCCATCGTCCGGTACGAGGGTCCGCCCGCGGCGCGGCGCAGTTCCCGCAGCGCGTGCGCGAGCCCCTGCACGGCACCGGCCCCGGGGTCGACCGGCCGCTCGGGACGACCCATGCGCGTACCTCCATGCACCTGACGAAAGCGACATCCGGAGCGATGACCATACGGATGGTCAGGAAACGGCCGGGTTGCCGCCGGGTGACGGCTGGGTGACACCCACCGCCGTATCGACGGCTCTCCCGCCCGATCCGGAATTGATTGACCTGGTCAGAGGGGCGTGCGAATCAACATTCCGGTCGCGATCGTCGGTCGTGGCATCCCCCACACCGAACGACTGGAGCCCGACCGTGAACAGTCCCACCCTCGTCCTACGACCCCCGAGCGGTCGCGCCCGCACCCCGCTGGCCGCCGCCGGCACCCTCCTGATCGCGCTGCTGCTGAGCCTGCTCGCCCCCTTCGGCGCGGCGAAGGCGCACGCCGTCGACCAGAACGACGACGTCAACTGGCACCTCAACGACGGCAAGCCCGCCTACCGGGGCATGATCGACGAGGTCCGGGCCGGGGCCGAGAGCGGTGTCCTGTACGGCAACCGCGCGGCGACCACCTGGACCACGGTCAGCACCGAGCACACCGGCAGCAGCAGGCAGCAGGTCACCCACGACGAGCAGAACAACTACTTCACGGTCAACATCACCAGCGACGACCACCCGCAGATCCGCGTCCTGGTCCGCGCCCACGACCTCTACGTCCAGGGCTACCTGGTCCCCGGCACCAGCACGTACTACTACTTCAACGACGCGACGATGAGCCACTGGCCCGGCGCCGGCTCCTCCACGAACCCGCCCCGCGCCCTGCGGCTCCCGTTCGGCGGCAGCTACGCCTCCATGTCGGCGTACGCCCACCAGACCGTGCGCAGCCCCCGGTTCTCCTACTCGTGGATGTCGTACAACCAGGGCGTCCTGGCCGCCGCGAACTCCACCGGCGCCCAGCGGGCCGGCGCGCTCATGTTCTACGTCGAGGCGATCTCCGAGGGCGCCCGTTTCAACGCGATCTCCGACCGGATCGAGGCCGCCCTCGCGCCGAACACGGGCTACCAGTTCGACCAGGACGACGACGGCCTGATCCACAACTGGCAGACCCTCGGCAACAACCTCCAGAACCGGCTGAACAACCCCCAGACCCGGCCGACGCCCAACATCGGCCGCTACCACTTCGACACCCTCCAGGCGATCGCGAACATCCTGCGCCTGGCGATCAAGATGGGCACCAAGTAGCCGACGGCGCCCGCCCATTGCCGCCCCGGCGGGACATCCCCCCTGTCCCGCCGGGGCTCCCGCACGCACATACGACCCGCATACGCTGCCCCCGTGACTCTTTCCCCCGCCGCGCGCACCGCACTGGACCTCACCGCCGACCTCCCGGTCCCCGACCTGGAGGACTTCTACCGGGACCTGCACCGCCACCCGGAGCTGTCCGGCCGCGAGCACCGCACCGCCGCCAAGCTCGCCGAACGCCTCACCAAGGCGGGCTACGACACCGTCGAGGGCATCGGCGGCACCGGTGTCGCCGCGGTGCTGCGCAACGGCGAGGGACCGACCGTGCTGCTGCGCGCCGACATGGACGCGCTGCCGGTGCAGGAGGAGACGGGACTGCCGTACGCCTCGACCGTGGACGGCGCGATGCACGCCTGCGGGCACGACCTGCACGTGACCTGGCTGACGGGCGCCGCCGAGGCGCTGGCCGCCGGGCGGGACACCTGGTCGGGGACGCTGGTGCTGGTGGGGCAGCCCGCCGAGGAGACGGGCGGGGGCGCGGCGGCGATGGTCGCCGACGGTCTGTACGAGCGCGTCCCGCGTCCGGACGCGGCGCTCGCCCAGCACGCGGCACCGGGCCCCGCCGGGTTCTACCCGCACGTGCCCGGCCTGATCATGTCGGCCTCCACGGACATCGACATCGTGATCCACGGACTCGGCGGCCACGGCTCCCGTCCCGAGTCGACGGTCGACCCGGTGGTCACGGCCGCCTACCTCGTCACCCGGCTCCAGACGGTCGTCTCCCGCGAGATCGCGGCCCGCGACTCCGCCGTCCTGACCGTGGGCCGCATCGAGGCCGGCACCCGGCACAACATCATCCCGACCACCGCCCGGATCTCCCTCAACCTGCGCACCCAGTCCGCCGACGTACGGGACCGGATGATCGCCGCGATCCGCCGAATCGCCTCCGGCGAGTGCATCGCGGCGGGCTGCCCGCGCGAGCCCGAGGTGACCATCGGGACCAGCCTGCCCACGATGGTCAACGACGCGGACACCGACCGCCGGATCGCTGCGGTCCACACCGAGGTCCTCGGCGCGGGCACGGTCTTCGACCCCGGCCCGGCCACGGGCAGCGAGGACTTCCCCCACCTCGTCCCGGACGGGGTGCCGTACTCCTACTGGTTCGTGACGAGCACCCCGGCGGCCACCTGGGACGCGGCCCCGGGCACCGACCTGATGGAGAAGTTCCACGCCGTGCCGAGCAACCACAGCCCGAACTTCGCGCCCGATCTGGTGACGGTCGTGCCGGGGGTACGGACCCTGGTGTCGGGCGCGTTGGAGATCCTGACGGTGAACTAGACGCGGGTCCGCGTCAGGCGGCGACGACCGCGTAGCCGTCGACCTCGATGAGCCACTCCGGCAGGCCGAGCGCCTCGACGCCGAGGTATGTGCTGGCCGGCAGCGGCCACTCGCCGTCGAAGGCCCTGCTGCCGGCCGTGAAGACCGTGTCGATCATCTCGGGGCGGTGGCCCACGACGTGGATCGTCATCTTGACCAGGTCCGCCGGGGTGGCGCCGGCCGCTTCGAGCGCGGCCCTCAGGTTGCGGAAGACCTGTTCGGCCTGGGCCTCGAAGTCGCCGGGGCCGACGAGTCGCCCTTCGGCGTCGATGGCGACCTGGCCGGCGATGGCCACGAACCGGGTGCCGGTCGCGGCGACGACCTGCGTGTAGAGGTTCATGACGGGCGGGGCGAGGGTCGGGGGGTTGATCATTTCCGCGGACATGTGTACTCCCAAGGGCGTTGTGGAGAGGGTGAGTTGAGGGGGTCAGCGGTCGGCCGCGGTGAGGCCGGCCCGGTCGAGGGCCTCGCGGGTGACGGTCGCGAGCTGTGCGGGGTCGTCCTCCTCGGTCGCCCAGGCCACATGTCCGTCGGGGCGGATCAGCGCGGCGGTGACATACGCCCAGGGCGTGTGTTCCCGGGTGAGCGTGCCGGTGCGGGTGACCAGGGGGCCGTCCTCGGCGGCGGCCAGGGGCGTTCCCCAGTCGCCGCGCAGGTCGAGCAGGACGTGACGGCCGGTGCGGAGCAGGGCGAACACGGTGTCGCCGCCGTCGGTGAAGGTGAGGTTGGGCGCCCTGCGTCCGGTGAGCGGATGCGCGTCGGCGGTCGGGGCGTCGTAGGTAACGTGCAGGCCGGACAGGCGCTCGGCCAGGGTCCGGTTCAGCGACGGCTGCTCGTTCACGAGTTTGGTGAGCAGCGAACGCAGGCGTTGGCCGTCGGTGCTGAACGCGGAGATCAGGGCCGTCTGGGCGCTGGTGTGCTCCAGCAGGTCGGCGCCGACCGGGTGGCGCTCGTCGTGGTACGTGTCGAGCAGACCGGCCGGTGCCCGGCCCTGGATGGTGGCCGCGAGTTTCCAGCCGAGGTTGGTGGCGTCCTGGACGCCGACGTTGAGCCCCACCCCGCCCGCGGGCATGTGCTGGTGGGCGGCGTCGCCGGCGAGGACCACCCGGCCCTTGACGTAACGCTCCGCCTGGCGGCTGGTGTTGCCGTAGCGGGACAGCCAGGCCGGCGAGTGCATGCCGAAGTCGGTGCCCGTGACCTGCCGGACGTTCGCCCGCAGTTCCTCCAGGGTGAGGTCGCCGGGCCAGTCGGTGCGGACGTCCGCGGGCACACCACCCACGACGCGGTGCAGGCCGCCCGGCAGCTGGACGATCATGACGATGCCGTCGATACCGGTCTTACTGAACGCCACGCCGGGCGGAGGCTCGTCCAGGACGACGTCGCCGAGGAAGCCCAGCACGGTGAAGTCCTCGCCCGGGTAAGGGATTCCGGCACTCGTACGGACCGTGCTGCGGGTGCCGTCGCAGCCGGCCACGTAGAGCGCTTCCTCGTCGTACGGGCCGTCGGGGCCCTCGATGTGCACGGTGACCGAGTCGGCGGTCTCGGTCAGACCGGTGACGCGATGGCCGCGCCGGATGTCCGCGCCGGCCGCCGTGGCCTGGATCTCGAACAGTTCCTCGGTACGGCTCTGCAGCAGCGCCAGGGTGAAGGGGAAGTCGGTCTCCAGCAGGCCGAAGTCGAGCCGGCTGTCGAGGACCGCGAAGTGCCCGCTGGGGATGTGCAGGCCCTCTTCGAGGAAGGGCTTCTCCAGCCCGCGGGAGGCCAGCAGCTCGACGGTGCGGGGGTGGACGGTGAGCGCCTTGGAGTTCGGATCGCGTTCCAGGCGCGGCTCCAGGACGGTGACCGTGATGCCGGCGAGCCGCAGCTCCGCGGCCAGCCAGAGTCCGACCGGGCCTGCTCCGGCGATGACGACCTGTTGGTTGTTGGTTTGGTTATTGGTTTGGTTATTGGTTTGGTTATTGGTTTGGTTATTGGTCATGGTCGCTGGTCGCTCCGATGCCGTGGGCGAACGCGGTCGTCCAGGCCGCCACGGCCCGTCGGCTCGCGCGGATGTCGGGGGCCAGGACGTCGAACATGTGCGGTACGCCGGGCACGAGGTGAAGCTCGACGGAGTTGCCGGCCGCGCTCAGCCGGGCGGCGAACTCCAGCGCCTCGTCCCGTACCGGATCGGCCCCGTCGACCAGGATGTAGGTGGGCGGCAGGTCCCCCAGGTCCTTCGCCCGGCCCGGCACGGCGTAGCCGGCCTCCGGATCGCTCCCCTGGAGGTACAGCTCCCAACCGGCCGCCGCCCCTTGGCGGTTGAACAGCTTCGGATCGGTGATCGCCCGGGCCGACCCGGTCTCCAGACGGTCGTCGAGGACCGGGTATCCGAGGTAGAGGTACCGGATGCCCGGCCCTCGACGGTCGCGCGCGGCGAGGGCCACGGCGGCCGCCAGCGCGGCCCCGGCGGAGTGCCCGCCCAGCGCCACCCTCGCTACGTCGACTCCGAGGGCGTCCGCCTCGTCGGCGACCCAGCGCAGCGCGGCGTAGCAGTCGTCGAACGCGGCGGGGTAGCGGTTCTCCGGCGCGAGCCGGTAGTCCGGGGCGACTACGGCGATCCCCAGCTCCGCGGCCAGCCGCCGACAGGTGGCGTCCTCCGCGTTGGGCCCGCCGAGGACGAACCCGCCGCCGTGGATCCAGACGGCCACGGGGAGCGGAGCGGCGCTCCTGGAGGCGGGGGTGACGGGGGTGTAGAGCCGCAGGCTCAGCGCGCGCCCGTCCACTCGGATCTCACGGTCCTCGACGTTCACCTCGCCGTCCGACTTGCCGTCACCGCTGGCCGCGGCGAGGGCCACGCGGGCGCCCTGCACATCGGCGAACACGTCCATTTCCGGCAGCGCCTCGTAGACCGGAAGGAACTCGGGATCCAGGAACACAACCCACTCCTCACTTCTTGGTCACTGCACAATAGCCCGCTCTTGTCCAGTGGACAACAGAGTCCGCGTTTGTATATTGACCACCGGACAAGAGAAGTCACGGAGTCGTAGGGGAAGGCACCATGGGCATCAGCCGTGCGGCGGTCGTCGACGCGGCACTCGACGTGCTCGACGAGCAGGGCCTGGACAAGGTGACCATGCGCGCCGTCGCGGACAGGCTGGGCGTGCAGCACAACACCGTCCGGTGGCACGCGGAGAACAAGCAGCGACTGCTCGTCCTCATGTCGGACGCCATCCTCGCGGGACTGGACGTCGACACCCTCCCGCCGCGGTGGGACGACCGCGTCCGCGCCCTGGCCCGCTGGTGCCGCGGAGCCCTCCTGGCCCACCGAGACGGGGCCCGCCTGCTCGCAGGCCTCTCGACCACGGAGACCAACACATACCGGCTGGCCGACACGATGATCCAGACTCTCCTGGACGCGGGTTTCCCGCCCCGAACGGCGGCCTGGGCCAACTGGACCCTGTTCTATCTGATCCTGGGCATCACCCAGGAGCAGCAGGCCCAGTCCGCCGACGCGGCCGACCCGGTCCTGGCCTTCGACGACGACTCGTTCCCGGCGCTGCGCGCAGCCTCCGCGCACATCGTCGCCGGCACCTTCGACGAGCGCTTCGAGTTCGCGCTGGACATGCAAATGACGGCGCTACGGGCGGAGTTGGCCAAGGGCTAGCCCTACGGCTGGAGTTGGAGCAGCTGCTTCCGTACGTGGTCCAGGGCACCGGCACGGCGACCCGGCACCCGGCCTCTCAACTCGGCCAGCGCCAGGCCGAGTTCACGGGCGGTCACGGGGTCGTGGATCTGCCCCCACTGATGATGGGCGCGGTCGACCGCCGCCTCCACGGCGGGCACATCCGGCGCCTGTCCCACCGCCAGCCGCGCGGCCGCCACCGCGAGCCACGCCCGGCAACTGCGCACCGGATCCCCCGCCAACATCGCCAGATCGGCCCGGACCTCCGTCCAGTGCAACGCCTGCTCCGACCCCCGCCCGTGCGCCCGCACAGCGGCCTGCTCGTGCTCGGCGGCGAGGGCGTCGGCGGCGGGGTGACGACCGGCTTGGACGGCGTCCGTGATGGCGGCGTGCGGATCGGTGTCCTTTTCACTCCGGTGGGCATCATCCAGCCCGTCTGGGGGTCCCCCCTCTGGGGGAGTTTGAGGACGAGGCCCCTTCAGGGCCGACGGGGGTCTGGGGGCGGAGCCCCCAGGGGCGCCCGCACCGACGAGCCCCGGTGAGGCGAGCAGCACGTCCGCATAGGCTTCCGCGCCCAGTCGGCCCACCGCCAGCTGATGCAACTCCTCCACTGGTGGGCGGTACCCGCTGCGCAACACCGTGGCCACTGCCTTCATGTACGTCGGCACAGCCACCCCTCGCCGGGGCGGAGGCGGTGCGATGCGACCGTGAACGGCGTGTGTGCGGCCCGAGTCGAGCGGGTGGGCCCGCAGCCACTGCCAGGTCTCCGCGTCGGCGTGGAGGTCGAGGAGGAGGGTTGTCGTGCCGGGTGCGCGCAGGCGCAGTTCCTCGCGGATCCAGGCCCACGGGAACGCCGTATAGCGGACCGTCGACGGAGTCGTCCGCGCCAGCGCCAGGTGCGGAAGGTGCTGTTTGCGGTCGAGTTGGAGCTGCCCGGTGATGAACATCGTCAGCGGCCCGGGGGCGGTCGCGGCGGCGCGGAGCCGGGTCAGTACCGCCTGCGGCTCCAACGGGTCGGCGAGTTCGACGACGTTGGCCGTCTCCGTGCCGGAGAGGACGGGCGGGGCGACGGCCGCGAGGACCGGGAGGACGGAAGCCGCGTCCACCAGCCGTCCCTTGCCGACCGGCGAGGCCGCGAGCAGCAACACCGTTCCAGGCATGTGCCCTCCCCCGATAGAACCGTCGATCACTTGCGTACCGCAGCACCGTAACCTCTGCTGCTGCAAAGGGGGATGTCAGGACCGCCGTACCGCGAAGATCGTGGTGTCGTCGGCGAGCCGGCCGCCGCAGTGGCGCAGGGTGCCGTCGCGGACGTGGGCGACCATGCGGTGCGGGTCGGCGGTGCCCGGGTCGAGGTGGACGCCCTCGGTGACCTCGTCCTTGAGGGGGTAGAAGACACCGGCGCCGTCGCGGGCCTCGGTGACTCCGTCGGTGACGATGAGGAGGGTCTCGCCGGGGGCGAGGGTGATGCGGAGGGTCGGCGGCGGTCCCTCCAGGCCGGCCAACTCGCCCAGCCCCAGCGGGAGTCCGTGCCCGGGCGGCAGCGACCGTACCCCGAACGGGCCGACCACCAGCGGGGGTTCGTGCCCGAAGTTGACGACCTCGACGGTGCCCGGGTCGCCGGCGGGGAAGCTCAGCAGGACGGCCGTGGCGAAGCGGTCGACGTCCTCGCGGCCGAGGGCGGCGAGATGCCGGCCGTGGCGCAGCATCCGGACGTCGAGCCGGGCGGCGACGGTGCCGAGTTCCGCCTCGTGGTAGCCGGCCTCGCGGAACGTGCCGAGCAGCGCGGCCGCCGCCTCCACCGCGCCGAGGCCCTTGCCCTGGACGTCGCCGACGAGGGCCCGGGTGCCGTGCAGGCCGGGCTGGATGTCGTAGAAGTCGCCGCCGACGCGGGCGACGGCGTCCGCGGCGAGGTAGACGGCCGCGTGGTCGAGGCCGCCGAAGCCGGGCGGCAGCGGGCGCAGCAGGGTGCGGCGGGTGGTCTCGGCGACGTCCCGCATGTGCAGCATGCGGCGTTCGCCGCGGACCCGGACCGCGCAGGCCAGCACGGCGAGGACGCCGCCGACGCCGACGAGGATGAAGTCGGGCAGGCCGGTCTGGTACTGGCGCGGCCAGGCGTGGTCGGCGAGCACGTAGGTGGCCAGGCCGAGCACCGCGAACACGGCCGTGCCCCACACCCCGCAGATCGCGGCGGCGATACCGGGCACGAGCACGATCCAGGAGACGGTCCGGAACTCGCCGCCGGTGTACCAGTCGACCAGCAGGATCGTGACGAGCACCAGCAGCGGCGGCACCCAGGCGACGCTGCGCCCGCGCACGCGCAGCAGCTGCTGCCGCCGTAGGGCGTCGGTGTCACCGGAGCCGGAGCCGGAGCCGGAGCCGGAGGGCACCGGTATGAGTTCGCGGCCGCTCACGGCCGTCAGTACGCGACCGAGATCCGGGTGCGCGGGTGGGCGTGCTGTTCGAGTTCGTCGACGAAGGCGACGGCGTAGTCCTCGGCGCTGACGAAGCTGCGGCCCTGGTCGTCGGTCATGAACGCGTCGCCGCCGACGCGGAACCGGCCGGTGCGTTTGCCGGGGGCGATCTCGGCGGCGGGGGAGACGTAGGTCCAGTCGGGGTCGTCGAGGGTGCGGTAGTAGGCGAGCGCGTCGCGGTGGGCGAGGGCTTCGGGGAGGTAGGCCTCGGGGAAGCCGGGCTGGTCGCTGAGGGCCTGGCCGGGGGCGACCTCCAGGCCGCCGGCGCCGCCGACCACCAGGAGCCGGTCGACACCGGCCGCGCGGACGCCCGCGACGAGCCCCTCGTTGAGAGCGAGGAAGGGTCCGCGCGGGTCGCTCCCGTCGCGGGGCGGTACACAGGCCGAGGCGACGGCGTCGGCGCCGCGCGCGAGGTCCGCGACCTGCGCCGGGTCCGTCGCGTCGGCCGCCGTCGCGGTGACCCCGGGGACCGGCGACTGGCCGGAGCGGCTGACCGCCAGCACCTGGTGGCCGCGGGCCGAGGCCTCGGTGGCGATCCGGCTGCCGACCATGCCGGTGGCGCCGAAGAGTACGAGCTTCATGCGCCCCAGCGAAACATGGGGCAACCGTGCCCGCACCCCGACTTGCCACCGCCTCCCCCGGGGTGTGCATTGGTAGACGGGGGCGAGAGAGAGGAGTGCTCTCATGGCTCATGCGGCACCCACACCCGGCTCCGGCGGATTCACCGCCCCGAGCCGGCTGCCCGACATCTTCGACGCCCGCGTCCACCGCGTGGCGAAGATCGCGATCCCGGTCGTCCTGGGGCTCGTCTACGGCTACTGGGCGGCGGCCAACCGTCGCAGCGGCGGTCCCATCACCGGCTGGAACATCCTGTTCGGCTTCGTGACCGCGCTGGCGTTCATCGTGCTGTGCCTGGCGGTGGCCCGGTTCGCCCCGCTGCTCAAGCGCGAACTGCACTCGCTGGTGAAGTCCGGCTTCGCGGGCGCCGCGATCGGCTTCCTCTACAGCCAGACCGGCGAGAGCGTGCTGCGGTCCGCGGCGATCGGTCTCGCCACCACGGCGGGCGTGTTCCTGGTGTTCTTCTACCGCTACTACACGCGGGAGGACGGGGAGGGCAACCGCATCCGCTGAACCCGCACGGCTGTGGGCCCCGGCACCAACTCGGTGCCGGGGCCCACGACTTGCCCGCCTTCCTACGGCTGTTACGGCGCCCAGTTCCAGATGCCGCCGCCGCTCGACGACCCGGACGCGCTCCAGCTCCACGAGCCCGAGACGCTCCACGAGCCGGAGGCCGAGGTGCTCCACGCGTTGGAGTTGTCGCTCCAGTTGGGGTCGTTGTTCCAGTTCGAGCTGTTGCCGTTGTCGCTGCCGTCCTTCCAGCCCGGACACGGGTCCGAGCAGGACGGCACCCACTGGCCGCCGGTGTCGACGAACGCGGCGCTGGCCCAGCCCTGCGCGCCGACGAGCCAGTACCAGTCGGGATTCCCGTTGACGCTCTGTCCCCTGACCACGCATTGGACGCGGTCCTGGCTGCCCGGTGAGAGCGTGTCGACGGCGGGTGAGTGCGTGGTGGGCGACTGCCGCACGTTCAGATCCGTGCGGGAGACGATGGTGCCCCAGATCGGACTGCCGCCACCGCCACCACCGCCATGTCCTTCGGCGTACGTGGTCGGTGCTGCCGCCGCCGTGGTGCCCGCCGCCGCGACGGCGAGTGTGCCACCGGTGAGCAGGGCCGCGGCCAGAGTCCGCAGGGCCGGAGTGGTGCGCATGTTCGGCCTCCTTCTCCCCGGTTCCAGGAAACACCCGTTCGGGTCAACCCTCCACCCGAGAGCGGAACGTCCAGTTCCGCCAAGGGTTCCGAGGCCAGGACGCCCGTTCGGCTTGACATCGCACCCGAATGCAGCCAAATACCGGCACCCGGCTCGCGCCCCGCACGCCCCGCACGTGTCCTGGGGAGGTGCCCCCACGACTCCGGAGCGCCCTGTCGGCCGTACTCGTCGCCCTCTCCTGCTTCCTGACGCCCTTCGGCGCGCTGGCGGCCTGGGCCGCGTACGGGCTGACCGACTCCGGCCGCTACGTCACGGCGATGGCGCCACTGGCCGCCGACCCGGCCGTACGGGACGTCGTCGCGGACACGGTCGGCGCGGGCATCATGCGCGGCATCCATGTGGACGGCATGCGCGGCACGGTGGGCGGCATGCGCGGCACGATGGCCCCCTTCGTCCACGACGCGGTGCGCTCCTTCACCAAGACCGAGGCCTTCCGACTGGCCTGGGACGAGAGCAACCGAGCCACCCACGACGCCGTGCTGCACGCCCTGCGCGACGAGGAGGGCAGCGGCGCCGTCACCGTCGACCTCGCCCCGGTCGCCGCTCACGTCAAGCATCGACTCGCCCACGAGCACGTGCCGTTGGCGGATCGCATCCCCGTCCAGCACACCGAGGTCGCGGTCCTCCCGGCCGGTGAACTGGGCCCGCTCCGGGAGGAGTTCCACGTGCTTGAGGTCGCCGGCTTCTGGCTCCCCGTCACCGCCGCCGGCTTCGCGGTCACCGGCATCGCCGTCGCCGTGCGCCGCCGCCGCGCGATCACCGCGACCGCGCTCGGCACGGCCCTCGGCGGCGCCCTGCTCGGCCTGGCCCTCGCGATCGGCCGCCAGCTCACGGTCTCCGACCTCCCCGCCGAGGTCTCCCAGGCCGCGGGCGGCGCGATCTACGACGCCCTCACCTCGACCCTGCGCACGGTCGCCTGGCTGCTCCTCGGCCTCGGCCTCACGGTCGCCGCGACGGCCTGGCTCACCCGATACGCCCGCCCGGCACGGGAGTTCGTACGACGCCGGCGAACGCCCGCGGCCACCGCGGCGGACCGGGCACAGCAGGCGACGCGGGCCCAGGCATGACTGCTGCTCGCTGACCGCTGATTCCTGATTCCCGGGGGAGTTCACAGCTCACGTGGGATGATTCGGGCATCTGCGTCCACCGGCGGAAGGTCATCACGTGGGCACCACGACCTCCGAGTGGACCGCCGCCGACTTCGTACCGGAGCGCCACCGGGGCCGCCATCTCACGTTCTGGTGCGCGGGCCTGCTGTTCACGGCCGTGAGCGTGGTCGTCGGCTGCCGCACGGCCGACACCGACGCCGTGACCCCCGTCCCCCAACTCCTCGCCTTCTTCCCGTGGTTGCTGGCCCCCACCGGCCTCGGACTCCTCCTCGCCCTGTTCTCCCGCTGGCGAGTGGGACTGGTGTGGGGAGTGGCGCTGCTCGGACCGCTGGCCTGGTTCATCGAGCCGTACGGCAAGAGCGGTGAGCCGGGCGGGCCCGCGATCGCCGAACTCCGGGTGCTGACCTCGAACGTCGAGTTCGGGCGGGGGACCGGCTCCCTGGTGCCGGTGATCCGACGGGAGCGGCCGGACGTGGTGTTCGTGGAGGAGTGCGAGTACACCTGCCAGGCCACCCTGCGGCGGGACTTCGGCACCCAACTCCCCTACCGGCAGGCCGTGGTGGCGGCCGGCTCGCACGGCTCGATCATCATCAGCCGCTTCCCCCTCAAGGGCACGAAGGGCGTCACCGGCACGATGGGCATGCCCGGCGCGGTGGCGGACGTCGACGGCCATCCCGTCCGCCTCCAACTCGCCCACCCCATGCCCCCGTTGCCCAACCAGGTCGGCCTGTGGCGCCGCGAACTGGGCAGGCTGCGCACCTTCGCCGCGGCCGACCCCACCACCCCCACCGTCCTCGCCGGAGACTTCAACTCCTCCCAGGACCATGCCGCGTTCCGCCGCATCCTCGACACCGGCCTGCGCGACGCGGCCCGCCTCGCCGGACACCCCCGCACCGCCAGCTGGCCCGAGCGCCTGCTCCCCACCTTCGGCACCCAGATCGACCACGTCCTGCTCTCCCCGGACTTCTCCGCGAACAGCGCCCGCTTCCTCGACCTCGCCGACACCGACCACCGCGCGCTGCTGGTGGACATCGCACTCCACCAGCACGAATAACGCGGGGGGCTGCTCATAATGGGCGCATGTCCCGCGAGTTCCCCATCGGCCTCACACCCCCCGACTGGCTGGTGAGGAACCTCCAACCCCAGCAGGCCCCCCTCAACCGCCCGGCGATCGCCCGCGCCGCCATCGCCATGTCCCTCCCCCTCGCCCTCGGCCTCGCCACCGGACACACCGCCTACGGCGCCCTCGCCTCCATGGGCGCCCTCTCCGGAGTCATCGGCGACACCGCCGACGCGTACCGCATGCGGATCCTCAACATCGCGATCCCCCAGCTCTTCGGCGCGCTCGGCGTCACGCTCGGCGCGGCGGTCTACGGCCACGGCTGGTACGCGGTCACCGCCCTGACCCTCGTCGCGCTCGCGTCCGGGATGATCTCGACGATCGGCGCGGTGGCCTCCGTATCGGGCCTGCTCCTGCTCCTCAACTCGGTGATCGGAGCCGGGCTTCCGCTCCCCGGCGCCTGGTGGCTGGCCCCCGTCCTGATGTCCGGCGGCGGCCTCCTGGTCCTGCTCCTCGCCCTCCTCGCCTGGCCGTTGCGCTCCGGCGTCCCGGAACGGACGGCGGTCGCGAACACCTACCGCACCGTCGCCGACCTCCTCACCACCTGCGGCGACGACCCGACGGCGGCCTACGACGCGGCCCGCCAGGCCGTCACCCAATCCCTCAACCAGTCCTACGACCTCGTCCTCGCCCGGCGCGCCCGCCACCACGGCCGCAACCCCGAACTCACCCGCCTGCTGGCCCAGTTGAACGCGATCACACCAGTCGTCGAGGCGGCCCCCGCGGTCCACCAGTCGGGCCGCTCCCTCCCCCCGCAGATCCGCGACGCGGTCCGCAATCTCGCGCACGCCGTCGAAACGGGCTACACCGGCCCGATAGGCCTCGACCTCCCCGCCCCCACCAGCGAGACGACCCGCGCGGTCGACCACGCCCTGCGCCACGCGGCCGAGGTCGTCACCGCACCCGACGTCGACCCCCGGGGCATCGACGACCGCCTGGGCCGCCCGGCGGCCCTCCGCATCAGGGCGGCGAGAGCGGCCCGCAACGTCCTGCTCTCCTCCGGCTCCTGGCGCTACGGCCTCCGCCTGGCCCTCTGCATCGGCCTCGCGCAGGTCCTGGTGTCCACGGTCCCGGTCCCCCGCTCCTACTGGATCGCCCTGACGATCACCTTCGTCCTGAAGCCCGACTTCGGCTCGGTCTTCTCCCGGGCGCTGCTGCGCGCGCTCGGCACGGTGGCCGGGCTGGTGATCGCGGCGGCGGTCCTGTCGGCGGTACCGAGGGGCTGGTGGGACGTACTGGTCCTGCTCGTCCTGGCCCCCCTGATCCCCGCCCTGACCCCCCGGGGCTACGGCTACCAGACGATGGCGATCACCCCGGTGATCCTGCTCCTGTCCGACATCCTGAACCACCAGGGCACGGCACTGCTCCTGCCCCGCCTGGTCGACTCGTTGATCGGCTGCGGGATCGCGCTGATCGCGGGCTACCTCCTCTGGCCGGAGAGCTGGCACACGCGGGTGGGGGACCGGTTGGCGGAGGCGGTGGCGGACACGGCGGGGTATGTGGAGTCGGCGTTCGAAACGCAGGCCGGCACGTCTGGCGTGGAGATCGATCCGGCCGCCCGTGCCCGGATGCGGCGCCGCCTCTACCGCGACCTGTCCGTCATCCGCACGGAGTTCCAACGCGCCCTCACCGAACCGCCGCCCACCGGCCGCCTCGCCGCCGGCTGGCTCCCCCTCGTCGTCGCCGTGGAACGCATCGTCGACGCGACGACGGCGGCGCGGGTCCGGGTGAAACACGGGGCACCGCCGCCGTCCTCGGCGGAGGTGACCCAAGTGGCCCTCCAGCTGCGGGAGTTGGCGGAGGGGGTGCGCGAGTCGGAGGTGCTGGTGGAGGTCCGTACGGATCTGACGGGGCCGGCGGGCAGCGTGCTGGAGCCGCTGCGGCAGGAGGTCGCGGCGGCACGGGCGATCGCTTCACCGCACTGAGGTCACCGCGCTGCGGTCAGGGAAGTTGGGGTCGGTCAGATCAGGTCAGGTCAGGTCAGATCAGGGAGAAGTCGGGATCGGGGAGGGAGAAGAAGGCCGAGATCGCCTGGACGGTCCGTTCCTCCCTGTCCTCCCGTTCGTATTCCGCGTGCGGCCCGATGAGCCGCGCCGCGGTGAGGGCGGGTGTTAGCAGATCGGGCTGTTCCCCGACGCCGCCGGACAGGTTCTCGAAGCTGATCCCGCAGACGTAGCGCCCGGCGCGGTAGTAGTCGAAGTCGGGGCCGTGCGCCTTGGCGACGCAGGGTTCCGTGGTGAAGACGGCGAGTTCACCGCCGTCGCGGCACAACGGCCGGTAGTCGGGGCGGTCGTGGTCGTCCTCGTCCCAGCCGAACATGTCGTGCATGACCAGCCCCCATTCGCCTTCGGCACCCTTGGCGTAGGCGAGCGGGATGTGCCGTATGGAGAGAAGCCCTCGGGTGAGCGCGTCCAACGACATCCCCCGGAAGAAGACGACGTTGACATCCTCAGGACCGGCCAGCGGGCCGTGTATCCAGTGGGTGCTGTACGTGCGGTGCGTCACGTGTGTCATGGAAGGCACGGTAGAGGGACCCACTGACAGTGCCCGTCGGCCGGTGAAGTGGCAGGTGAACGGGTGAGCGAAGTGGTGGCCGAAACAGGGGGTGTTGACAGAAGGCGTCCCACGCGCGTCGCCCCTGCCTAAGATCGCCGTCCGAGGCCGCTAACCTTACGTGTCCGTCCTGGCCAGGGATTGACGGCTTCAACTCACGCGAAGGGTTGCGCACATGGGCATTCTCACTCTCCTGCGGAATGCGTTCGGCAGGTCACGCAAGGAGCGTGCCGCGGAAGCAGAGAGCGCGGAACGCACTCCTTCGCAGGAACAGCAGACCCCCCGGGAACCGGACGCCAAGGTCCCGTCCCCGTCCACAGAACCCGACCTCACCACCCCGGCCCCCACGGCAGTCGCCCAGGTCCCGGAACCCCGCCCGTCCTCCACCCTGGAGGACGACGAACACGAACTCGTGGCCCTGGCCTTCGACAACGTGACGGTCCCGAAGCCGGCGACGTCGACGGAAGGGACGGAGGGTACGGCGACGACCGGGGCGGAGGCCGAGGTTGAGCCGCCGGTTGAGACGGAGCCGGTCGCGGAGGCCGCGGCTGCGGCTGTTGTCGAGCCGGTCACGGAGACCGCACCCGAGGCGGAAGCCGAGCCCGTCGCAGACACCGAGCCGGTCGTCGAGCCCGTCGCGGAAACCGCGCCCGCCGCAGACACCGAGCCGGTCGTCGAGCCCGTCGCGGAAACCGCGCCCGCCGTGGACCCCGAGCCCGAGGCCGAGCCCGTCGCGGAAGCCGCCGCCCCCGAGGCCGAGCCGGTCGTCGAGCCCGAGGCCGAGCCGGTCGCCGAGGTCACCCCGGAACCGGAGCCCGAGCCGGTCGCGGAAGCGGAAGCGGAAACCGAGCCGGAGGCGGCGGAGGCGGAAGCCGCGCCCGCGGCTGAGCCGGTCGCCGAGGAGGTCGCGCCGGAGGCGGAGCCCGAGCCGGAGCCCGCCGCGGAGGCCACCCCCGAGCCCGTCCCCGCGCTCGCGCTCGCCGCAGCCGCCGACGGCGAGTCCGCCCCACAGGGGCCACCCGCACCCGACAACGAATCCGTCACGGGCGGTGCGGGTGGGGAAACTGTCGAGGCCGAAGGCGTAGCCGAGGCCGTGGGCGCGGACTCCGCCGCCGCAGCCCTCGCCAAGGCCACCCTCACCGGTACCCGAGCCAAGACCTACCTCGTCCTCGACCGCTCCGCGAGCATGCGCGCGTACTACAAGGACGGTTCCGCCCAGGCCCTCGCCGACCAGACCCTCGCCCTCGCGACCCACCTGGACCCGGACCCCACCCCCTCCGTCCACGTCGTCTTCTTCTCCACCGAAGTGGACGGCACCACGGACCTGACCCCCGCCTCCCCCGACAACGCCGTCGACGAGGCCCACGCCGGCCTCGGCCGCATGGGCCGTACCAGCTACCACGCCGCCGTGGAAGCCGTACTCGCGCACTACGACGCGAACGCCACCCCCGGTACCCCCGCCCTGGTCGTCTTCCAGACGGACGGCGCCCCGGACGCGAAGACCCCGGCGACCCAGTCCCTCACGGACGCCGCGAAGTCGCACGCCTCCATCTTCTTCTCGTTCGTCGCGTTCGGCGACCACGACAACAAGGCCTTCGACTACCTCCGCAAGCTGAAGACCGACAACACGGCCTTCTTCCACGCGGGCCCGACCCCCCTGGAGCTGACGGACGCGGAGCTGTACGACGGCGTACTGATCGACTGGCGCCCGTAGCCCCACCCGGTACACCGGACCCCGTGCCGCCCGCTTCCCACCCCGTAAAACGGGAGGCGGGCGGCACACCCATGTCGGCTACGATTTCAAGGTTCGCAACAACAGCAACACACCGACCTGGGAGCAGCCCCCCGATGGCTCGACACCTCATCACCAGCGCCCTTCCGTACATCAACGGGATCAAGCACCTGGGCAACATGGTGGGGTCCATGCTCCCGGCGGACGTCTACTCCCGTTACCTCCGTCAGCGCGGCCACGACGTCCTCTACATCTGCGCGACGGACGAACACGGCACCCCGGCCGAGCTGGCCGCGAAGGAGCAGGGCATCCCGGTGGCGGAGTTCTGCGCGCAGGCGCACGACGCGCAGAAGGCGGTCTACGACGGCTTCGCGCTGGCCTTCGACTACTTCGGCCGCAGCTCCTCCCCGCAGAACCGCGAGATCACCCAGCACTTCGCCCGCCGCCTGAACGAGAACGGCTTCATCGAAGAGCGCGCGATCCGCCAGGTCTACTCGCCCACGGACGGCCGTTTCCTCCCGGACCGCTATGTCGAGGGCACCTGCCCCCACTGCGGCTACGACAAGGCCCGCGGCGACCAGTGCGAGAACTGCACCCGCGTCCTGGACCCGACCGACCTGATCAACCCGCGCTCGGCGATCTCCGGCTCGACGGACCTGGAGGTGCGCGAGACCAAGCACCTCTTCCTCCTCCAGTCGAAGCTCCAGCACGAGGTCGAGGAGTGGGTCGCGGCGCACGAGGAGGAGTGGCCGCAGCTCGCCTCCTCCATCGCCCGCAAGTGGCTCACCGAGGGCCTGCACGACCGCGCGATCACCCGCGACCTGGACTGGGGCGTCCCGGTCCCCGCCGACACCTGGCCGGAGCTGGCGGCCGAGGGCAAGGTCTTCTACGTCTGGTTCGACGCCCCGATCGAGTACATCGGCGCGACGAAGGAGTGGTCGGACCAGGACCCGGAGAACCGGGACTGGAAGTCCTGGTGGTACGAGTCGGACGCGGGCGAGAACCCCGTCCGCTACACGGAGTTCATGGCGAAGGACAACGTCCCGTTCCACACGGTGATGTTCCCGGCCACCGAACTCGGCATCCGCGAGCCGTGGAAGAAGGTCGACTACGTCAAGGCCTTCAACTGGCTGACGTACTACGGCGGGAAGTTCTCCACGTCCCAGAAGCGGGGCGTCTTCACCGACCAGGCCCTGAGCATCCTCCCGGCCGACTACTGGCGCTACTTCCTGATCGCCAACGCCCCCGAGTCCGACGACTCCTCCTTCACCTGGGAGCACTTCACCGCCACGGTGAACAAAGACCTGGCGGACACCCTCGGCAACTTCGTCAACCGCGTCCTGTCCTTCTCGAAGAAGCGCTTCGGCGACGAGGTACCGGCGGGCGCCGAGGCCGGCCCGGCGGAGGCGAAGCTCGGCGAGGAGATCGCCGGTCTGCTGGCCGAGTACGAGACCCAGATGGAGGCCCTCCAGTTCCGCAAGGCCGCGGCCGCGCTGCGCGCCCTGTGGTCGGCGGGCAACTCCTACCTGGAGGAGAAGGCCCCCTGGCTGGAGATCAAGACCGACCCGGAGGCCGCGGCCCTCACCCTGCGCACGGCGATGAACCTGATCCACCTCTACGCGGTGGTCTCGGAACCCTTCATCCCGTCCTCCTCGGCGGCCATGCGCGCGGCATTCGACCTGCCGGACGACACCGCGACCTGGGTCTCGGCCGAAGAGGCCCGCGCCCTGACCACCGTCCCGGCCGGCACCCCCTTCACCGTCCCCCCCGTGCTCTTCGCGAAGCTCACGGAGGAGGACCTGGAGATGTACAAGGAGCGGTTCGGCGGAGACCAGGGGTGACCCGATGACGTACTACTACGTCACCACCCCCATCTACTACGTCAACGACGCCCCGCACCTCGGCCACGCCTACACCACCGTCGCCGCCGACGTCCTCGCCCGCTGGCACCGCCGGCGCGGTGAGGACGTCTGGTTCCTCACCGGCACGGACGAGCACGGCCAGAAGATCCTGCGCACGGCGGAGGCGAACGGCGTCTCCCCGCAGGAGTGGGCGGACCGTCTGGTCGAGGAGTCTTGGAAGCCGCTGTGGGCTCATCTGGCCATCTCCCACGACGACTTCATCCGCACCACGGAGCGTCGGCACACGGACCGCGTCCAGGAGTTCGTGCAGGACCTGCACGACAAGGGCGAGATCTACAAGGGCGGTTACGAGGGCCCGTACTGCGTGTACTGCGAGGAGTACAAGCTCCCGGGCGAGCTGATCGAGGCGGAGGACGGCACGCTGTTGTGTGCCATCCACCGGCGGCCGGTGGAACTCCTCAAGGAGGAGAACTACTTCTTCAAGCTGAGCGAGTACGGCGACCGGCTCCTCGCCCACTACGAAGCCCACCCGGACTTCATCCAGCCCGCCTCGGCCCGCAACGAGGTCGTGAACTTCGTCCGCCAGGGCCTCCAGGACCTGTCGATCTCCCGCTCGACCTTCGACTGGGGAGTCAAGGTCCCCTGGGACGAGTCACATGTCATCTACGTCTGGGTCGACGCGCTCCTCAACTACGCGACCGCCGTGGGCTACAACGAGAACCCGGCGAAGTTCGAGGCGACCTTCCCGGCCGACGTCCATCTCGTCGGCAAGGACATCCTCCGCTTCCACGCCGTGATCTGGCCCGCGATGCTCATGGCCAACGGCCTGCCGCTGCCGGGCAAGATCGCCGCCAACGGCTGGCTGCTGGTCGGCGGCGAGAAGATGTCCAAGTCGAACCTGACCGGCATCAGCCCGCAGTCCCTGACCGCGCACTTCGGCGTGGACGCCTACCGCTGGTACTTCCTGCGCGCGATCGCCTTCGGCCAGGACGGCTCCTTCTCCTGGGAGGACTTCACCACCCGCTACACCAGCGAACTCGCCAACGGTTACGGCAACTTGGCGTCCCGGGTGACCGCGATGACAGCCCGGTACTTCGAGGGCGCGCTGCCCGCGCCGGGGGAGGAGACCGAGGCCGAGCGCTCACTCAAGTCGGCTCTGCTCACGGCGACTTCGGAGGCGGACCGCCGTATCGGCGACCAACTCGACTTCCAGGGCGGCATCCTGGCCGTCTTCGACTTCGTCCGCCAGGTCAACGGCTATCTGACCGACCAGGAACCCTGGAAGGTCGCCAAGTCCGACTCCCCCGAGGCCCGCGACCGCCTGGCGACGATCCTCTATACGGCGGCCGACTCCCTCCGCGCGATCGCGATCCTCCTCGCACCGGTCATGCCGGAGACGTCGGAGCGGCTGTGGGAATCGCTCGGCGCGTCGACATCCCTGGGCCCGCTGAGTGACCAGCGAGTCCGGGATGCCTCGGCCTGGGGTGCGCTTCCACCCGGCTCCCCGGTGACGAAGGGCGCGGTTCTCTTCCCGCGCCTTGAGGACCGTACGGACTCCTAGGCGAACACGCTGAACGTGTCCTCGGCCCGGTCCCGGCGTGCCACCAACTCCCAGGCGCCGTCGGCGATTTCGTCCGGGTCGAGGGTGCGGTCGCCGACGTTCCCGAACTGCTCCGGGTTCGACGTGACCAGCTGGTGGATGTCACCGCGCTCGATGAGTCCGCCGATGACCAGGTTCCCGGCGTAGACGCCGGTGCCGGCGAGCGCGGCGTTGAGGGTCAGGGCGTAGTTGCGCAGGGCGGCGGCCGAGACGGCGAGCGCGCCGAGCGTGGGCATCGGCACCACAGCACTGAGCCCGCCCGCGAACACGAAGGCACCGGCGCCCCGTTCGACCATGCCGGGCAGCACCTTGCCCACCACGTCGACGGCCGGATACATCCAGGTCATCGCCTCCTGGACGCCGAAGGAGTCGGTCTCGGTGATCGGCGTGGGGCGGCTCTCGTCGAGGTCGAGGGCGCCCGGCCCGTAGTACGCGAGGTCGATCCGTCCGTATCGCTCGATGACGGCGTCGAGAACCGAGCCGAGCTGCTTGGCGTCGCGCACATCGGCGACGTAGGACGTGGCTTCGACGCCCGCCGCGGCGAGGGACACGACGTAGCCGGCGTGCCGGACGTCGCTGCGGGAGTCGAGCAGGCCTGTCACCGCGGCTTCCGGCGCGCGGGGCGGATCATCGAACGGGCCCGGGACAGCGGGCAGTTGCGCCCCGATTTCGAGCCGGAGGACCTGGTCACCCTGGTCTGGGCGATGTCCCAGGTGATCCGTGAGTCGATGGCCACGGCGCCCGACACCTGGCGCCGCTGCCTGGCGTTCTTCCTCGACGGCCTGCGGGCTGGTGCGGCGCGTCCCATCGCGGTGCCACCATTGACCCCGGGTCAACTCAGCGAGGTCATGCGGGCTCGGTGACGGACCCCGACGTAGACGTGTTCGCGCCAACCCGTAAGGTGCCGCCATGGCAGTCCCCGAGGTCATCCCGATCGCCTACGACCCGAATCAGCGCAGCGGGGCCGTCGGCCGCTACGCGGACGGTCAGTTCCTGGCGTCGGTCACCTACGCGTTCCCCCAGGGTTTCCGTCCCGCCGACGGCTGGGAAGAGCAGAAACGTCTCTACACGGTGCTCCACACCTTCGACGCCGCGGGCCGGTACCGCGACTCGGAGATCTGGTGCGCCGGCACCTGGGCCGAGCAGCAGCGCGCCCCGCACGGCGACGGTTCGGTCCTCTCCCAGGCCCGCATCCACCTGGCGAAACTGCTCCGCGCCCTCCCCCGCCGCAGCTACACCGACATCGCGGTCCGCCCCTTCCAACGCACCGTGGACGGCGTCCTGTTCGGCCTGCTGGTCGAGGAGGACGAGGACGGCAGCTGGGCCGAGCTGTACCCGGACCGGCACGCCTTCGGGCCGCCGTGGGACGGCACGTACGACAGCTGAGCCGCAACTGCCCTGTCGGCAAGGGAAGTTGCGGCTCCAGAGCGCGACCGCTACTTGAGCACCCCGGCTCCAGTGGTGGTCGCGAGCTCCGTCGGCAGGTTCTTGGCGGAGGTCTCCAGGCCGGCCGTGAGGGTCGGCGTCCAGTTCACGGTCGTCTTCAGCTTCTTGGAGTTGGCGGCGTTGTAGGCGGCGACGAGGTCGGTGACAGTCCCGTTGACGAGGTTCCCGCCACCGGCGATGGCCCCGGTCCCGTCACCGCTGAACAGCTTGCCGACCTTCTGACTCGCGGGAATCTTCCAGTAGTTGTCCTCGGCGACGACCTGCGCCTTGGCGCGCGAGTTGACGCTGTACTGGAGGACGTACCCGTTGAGGTTCGTGGTGTCGTAGAAGTTGTTGTAAATATGAATCTGCCCGATCCGGGCCAGCGGCGCGCGCTGCACGATCCCCTTCCACACGTTGTGGTGGATGGAGACGCGCAGCTTGCCGACGCTGTCGGTGTCGCTGCTGCCGATGAGCATCGTCTTGTCGTGGTTGGTGAACTGGTTGCGCTCGACGGTCACCAGGTCCGAGCCCTTGGTGATGTCGAGGTCGCCGTCGTGGATCTGGTACTGGCGCCCGTAGTAGGTCGGGTCGGAGGTGTCCAGCCCCGGGGCGTCGGTGAACGTGTTGTGGTCCGCCCAGACATGCGTCGCCCCGCGCAACGTCACGGCGTCGTACTGCGAGTTCCAGTTCCCGCTGTCCCCGTCCGTCGGGTCCCACTGCGGGAAGCAGTCCTGGGTGGCGGCGAAGGCCAGGTTCCGCACGATGACGTTGTCGACGCCCTGTATCTGGAGCATGCCCCCGGTGATCCCGGCGTTGGTGCCGGGCACGCCCACGACGGTCGTGTTGGCGGGCACGCGGAAGATGATGTTCTTCCCCTGCTTGGCCTGCGCCGCCGCCCGCGCCGTCTCCTGCGTACCGGAGGGCAGCTTGGAGGTGCCGTAGGTGGAGGGGTCGAAGGCCTTCAGATACGTGGACAGCGAATACCCGGTCCCCGCCGCGTAGTTGGCGCAGCTCAGCTTCTTCCCCGAGTCATCGGTGTTGGCGTCGATCGTCCCCTTGATCTTCACGATCCGCGGCGTGGTGTCACTGGCCGACCCCAACGCCTTCACGAGCTGCGCCCGCGTACTCACGGTGAAGGTGTGCGCGGCATCGGCCTTCGCACCCCCGGTGGTACCGGTCCCGGACGAGGCCCAGCCGTCCTTGGCTGCGAGCGTCTGGTGGTACAGGTCGACGGCGGTCGCGGTGGTGCTGGCCGCGTTCGCGTTGAGCACGAGGATGCCGGCGCCGATGCCTGCGGCGGCTGCGGCGGCGGTGATGACGACGGTGCGACGCTTGCGGAGGGAGCGGCGGTGGGAAGGGGCGGGTGAAGCGCTGGCGGCCACGGGGGAGTCCTTCGGTGCGGGGAGGGGGTTACGACTCCTCAGTGGCCGTGAGGATCAAGAAGGTTGCCGTGAACGTGTTCATTTCTTTTCGTGCCCTCTCCCTTCATCGGCTGAGCGACAACGGATGCCAAGCGGAGCCGAGTTACCTATGCTGATAGAGGCTCAGACGAGTGGGGGGCGATGGCGGCACCGGGGGAGACGAGGCCGGAAGCGGCTTCGGTCCGCAACGAGTTCGCGCTCGAGCGGTATCGGTACATCCTTCAGCAGATACACGCGGTCAACGAGAACGCCCACCGCTTCCTGGCCCTCTACCAGACGCTCGCCACGGGACTCGTCAGCGCGGCCCTCGCCCTCTTCGTGGGCTACCGCAAGTGGGACGTGCCGCCCGCCACCGCACGAGGCGGAGTCATCGGGCTGCTGACCCTCGTCACCGTGGTCGCCGCGTTCACCAGCACACTCATCGTGGTGGGCGCCCTGTCCTGGCTCGACTTTCGCAACGAAGAGTGCGACCTCGTCGACGAGATCGTCGGCCCCGGCTTCCGCAAGCGCCCACGTCCCGGCAACTTCCTTCGCTGGTACGAGACTTACGTGCTGCTCTTCATCCTCGTCTCGGTGATCACCATGTGGGTGCTCGCCGCGTTTCTCCTCCTGCCGGCAATGAGGTGATCGTCCCCGGTGTCAGAGCACGACTACACCAGCACGCCCCTGTGGCAGGACACCCTCGCCCCGCGTCCGGGCGGTGACGCCCAGGCCGAACAGCGCGAACGGCTGCGGACGTCGTACGTCGAACTACGCAGGAAGGCGGCCGTTCTCCTTAAGGAGAACGAGCGCAGCATGCCCGACTTCACCGTGCACGACATCAGCCATGTCGACGCGCTGTGGGAGACGGCCGATCTCGTGTGCGGGCGGCAGGTGACGTTGAATCCCGCCGAGGCATATGTGCTGGGCTGTGCCTTCGTGTTGCACGACGCGGCGATGGGCGAGGCGGCGTACGGGACGAGTGTGCGCGAGACCCTGGGCGAGAAGCGGTGGCGCGATCTGGTGTCGGTGACGTACTACGAGCGGCGTGGGTGCTGGCCGGACGGCGAGGAACTCGACTCGCCGCCCGACGAGGTCACGGACGCCTGCCTGGCGACGGCGATCCGGCAGACGCATGCCGAGCAGGCCCGACGACTGGTGGATCAGCCCTGGCAGTCCAGCACGGGCAACCCGATGTTCCTGATCGAGGAAGTCCAACTGCGCGAGGTCTACGGCCCGCTGATCGGTGACCTGGCGGCCAGCCACTGGTGGCCGGTGGGACGGCTCGCGGGCGAATTCGGGCACACCATAGGCTCGTTGCCCTGGCAGCCGAGCGAGTGGACCATCGAACCGCTGAAGCTGGCCTGCGTTCTGCGACTGGCCGACGCGACGCAGATCGACAGCCGCCGGGCTCCGACCCTGCTGTTCTCCCTACGCAATCCGCTGGGCACGGCACGCGAGCACTGGCGGTTCCAGGAACACATCAGCCGCCCGCATCTGAAGGGCGACCGGGTGCGGTACACCTCGCTGCGCCCCTTCTCCTCGCAGGACGCGGCGTCCTGGTGGCTGGCCCTCGACTATCTGCGCCGAATCGACGAGGAGTTGAAGTCGGTCGACTCCCTCTTACACGACCTCGGCCGGGATCGGCTCGCCGCCCGCGCGGTCGCCGGGGTTGACTCCCCCGAGCGCTTCGCCGAACTCTTCCGCGTGCAGGGCTGGCGCCCCATCGACGCGACCGTCAAGGTCTCCGACGTCCCTGCCCTGGTCAAGAGCCTGGGCGGGGAGCAGCTGTACGGCGACGAGCCCGAGGTCGCCGTACGGGAACTGATCCAGAACGCTCAGGACGCCGTCCAGGCTCGCCGCGCTCTGCAACCCGGCTTCACGGAGGGGCGCATCGAGGTACGGCTGACCGAGACCGGCGGCGGCTGGTGCCTGGAGATCCGCGACAACGGCATCGGCATGGACGAGGAGACCCTCATCCACGGTCTCCTCGACTTCGGCAAGAGTGGCTGGAGTTCCCCGAGTATCCGCAACAGGCTCCCCGGACTGGCCGACGGCGGCTTCCGGCCCAGCGGCCGGTTCGGCATCGGCTTCTTCTCAGTCTTCCTGCTCGGCGACCGCGTCGAGCTGACCACCCGTCGCTACGACTCTTCCACCCACGACGCCCGTCGCCTCACCTTCGACGGTCCCGATCGTCGCCCCCTGCTCACGCCTCTGCCCACACAGGACTGGGTTCCGGAGGGCACGACCGTGCACGTCACGCTCAAGAGAGGCCCAAACGACGTAAAGGGAGTGCTCTACAAGACCGATGACGATCGGCTCACCCAGCTGGTCCGGCGGCTGGCACTGGAGAACGCGGTGCCCATCCACAGCTGGGAACCCGGCACCACCGCACCCGATGTCCTGGCCCCCTTCTCGCTGGCCGCGGGAGCACCGGACGAGGTCTTCGACCGCCTCTACCCTCCCGCAGCCGACAACCGGCGCGTCGGAGAGGAGAAGCAACGCCTCCAGTTGCGGGACGACTTTATCGCGCGGGCTACCGAGCTGCTGGACGGCAAAGGAAGGCGCATCGGACTGGCCACGCTCTGGAACGACATGTACTACCTGTCTCGGCGCCACTTCCAGGGGATCGTCACGGTGAACGGCCTGCTCGCCGACGAGTCGATTTCCTTCGCAGGCTACCTCGCCGGTCAGCCCAGCCGGGCTTCACGGGACCGGGCGGGCCTCGTCGCGAACCAGGACCAGATTCGGCTCTGGATGCGACGGCAGGAGCAACAACTCCGTGGCAACGGGCAGTTCGGAGACCCGGTCCAGCTGGAGCTGGCCTACACCCTCAACAACGCGTTCAACGAACTCGCCGACGACGTCGCCTTTGCCCTCACGGCGGAGGGTGTCCTGCGCCCGGCCGACATCGCCGACTGGACCGCACGGAAGAACGAGGTCTTCATGGCTACCGGTCTGCCCCTGACCTGGCGAAGCCGACCTCCGGAGGTCTATCACTACCTGTCCGGGCAGACTGTGCAGCTCCCCGACAACTGGATCGTCATCACCGCCAGAGTCCTCAACCCACCGCTGTCCGACGTCTTCCCAGATGTCGAGAATCGCGACCTCGCATACGAGTCCGCGCGCAACGACATCATGCCGACCTGGCAGAAGGAATGGTGGCGCTTGTCGGGCGGCCTCTACGGACGCTTCCTGCGAGCCCTATGCCAGACATGGTCGTGCACGGTCGAGTCCCTGCTCTCACCCGTCGAACAACGCAACTGGTCCGACGCCCGCCACCTGGACGAGGAGAGCCCGGTCCCCATCTCGGGCTACCTCCTAACCCGCCCCCCGGCCTGAAGGCGCTGAAGGAGAGCGGCGAGGCCAGTGGGAGTGAGCGGGAGTATTCGGTCAGGGTCGTCGCTCTCGCGGAGGAGTACCTGCTCTTCGGAGGCCGCCACTTCCACGCAGTTTGCCCCGTCGCTTCCGCTGGAGAAGGTCGACTTCTGCCACAGGATCACGTCTACAGCTCCTTCGCCAGACGATGGAGGTAGTCCCGGGACCGGGCCGGTTCGAGGGACACCGCTTCCACCTTACGAAAGAGCGTTCGCAGGGACAGGAGTTGGGCCGGTGCGTCGATGAAGGCCGTCCCCTGAGGGGTGTCCCGCTGAGCCGTATCCAGCGCGGGCACCCGACCGCCGGCGTACAGGAGCTCCGCACTCGCACCCGCGAAGCCGTCCACGTCAAACGGAATCACCCGTACGGTGACGCCGGGAGCGTCAGACCGTTCCAGTACGGCATCAAGCTGAGCCCGTGCCACACGCCGGTTCGCGACCCGGGTACGCAGCACCGGTTCGTGCAATACCGCCGTGTATGGAGCCATCCCAAGGTCTACCTGTCGCCGTATCCGGTGCTCGACCCTCAACTCCATCTCGTTTTCCGGGATTTCGGGTCGCCAGTAGGCAAATACAGCACGTGCGTAGTCCTCGATCTGCAGCAAACCCGGTACATGCGCCGTGGCGATCTCCTGCAGGAACGTCGCATGGTGCTGCAACTCCGCCAAATCGAGGAACATGGGCGGCAGCCCGTCCCGGTACTCCTCCCACCATCCATCGGTGCGCTCCGTCGCCATCCCCACCAGCGCGTCGATCAACTGCGTGTCCGTGCAGGCGTATTGAGCCGCAATCCGCCGCACTCGTGCCTCACTGACGCCGGCGACGCCTGACTCGATCTGGCTCATCGTCACCGAGATCGTTCCCAGCGACTCGGCCGCCTGGCGCGCCGTCAGACCCGCCGCTTCTCGCAGCCTGCGCAACTCCCGCCCCAGCCGCCGCTGTCGGGCTGTCGGCTGCTTCCGTGGCACCTACGCCTCCCACCTCCACCACATTGGGTGACCAGGTTACGACAACAGGTTGCGCCGTACTAACTTTATTCTCTACCGTCAGTGACGCGACGCACACCCTGCGGAACACCGGGACCCCGGAAGCGCACCGCCCCGCCCTGCCATGACGGCCGCGACAAGCCACCGCCCGCCAACCCGCAACGCATTCCCACCCCCAATTCCCCCTCCCTGACCAGGAGTCACGCATGCCCGAAACCGAGGAACCAGCCACCCCAGCCGCCCCAGCCGCCCCCTGGGAATACACCCTCACCATCCCCCACGACCTCCGCGCAGTCACCGTCAGCCGCCGCACCCTCCGCCTGATCCTCACGATGCACGGACTGATCGGCCTGGTCGACACCGCCGAACTCCTGGCAACGGAGCTGGTCTCCAACGCCGTACGCCACACGAAAGGCCCGGTAATCCTGCGGGTCTCCTGGAAACCCGGCACCCTCCGCGTCGGCGCCTGGGACGCGAACCCCGAACCCCCGGAACCACCAAGGGAGTTGGCCAAGCTCCTGGACCTGGAGGAGGGCCGCGGTCTGGGCCTGGTCAAGGCCTGCGCGGACCTGTGGGGCTGGCAGCCGCTGTCCAGGAACGGCAGCAAGGGCAAATACGTCTGGTGCGAACTGACCACGGCTGCCTGAACGTTCACTCGCCCCTCGAAAGAGTGAACCCATCCCGATCGGCCGGACAACCCGGTCCTTGATCCATCTAGGTTGCGCACATGGTCACATCAACCCACGAGGCGACCCACCGGCTCTTCCAGGAGCATCCGGAGGCCCTCACCCTCGTCTTCGAGTCACTGGGCATCCCGCCGCCCGCGAAGTCGGACTTCGGCTCGATCACACCCGACGCCACCGAGATCCGGCCCCTGGAGCGCCGAGTGGACACGGTGCTCAAGTTCGAACCCGCCATGGGAGAGAGCTTCCTGCTCGCCATCGAGGCCCAGACCAAAAAGGACCCGGACAAGGCAAAGAGCTGGGCGTACTACGTGGCGCACCTCAGCGCGAAGTACGACATGCCGGTGCTGCTGGTGGCCGTCTGCCGGGACCGGTCGACAGCGAAGTGGGCAGCCGGTCCCTTCGAGTGCGCTGTCGGTCCGTGGTCGACCCAGGTCACGCGTCCGTTCGTGCTGGGACCGGGCACGGTCCCGGTGATCACCGACGAGTCGATGGTGACCCGGCAGCCAGCGTTGTCGGTGCTCTCGGCGATCGTTCATAGCGACGACCGCAGAGCGCCCGCCATACTGGAAGCGATGCTCCGTGGACTCCTGTCATTCGATCCGGACACCACGGCGTACTGGTTCGAGGTGATGGAAGTCGGCCTGGAGAACACTCCGGCCAAGGAGAAATGGAGAGATCTGATGTCGAAGGTCATCACCCACTTCCCGGGCCACGGGACGCTGTTCGAGGAGAAGTACCTGGAGGGCAAGGCCGAAGGGAAGGCCGAGGGCAAGACGGAGGGCAAAGCCGAAGACCGCGCCTCGCTGATCCTGCGCGTGCTGGAAAAGCATGGCATCGACGTCCCTGAGCCCATCCGTGAACGCATCACCTCCTGCACCGACCTCGACACCCTCACCCTCTGGTTCGACCGTTCCCTGACCGCGTCCGCGGCGGAGGATCTGTTCGTCGAGAGCCCTGGGGCACCGCAGCACCAGGCCGGAACCGACCAGGTCTGACGACTCAAGGCCGAACGGGCGGGCCGTACGTAAGACGCCGTTGGTGGCAGCGCCGCGGCCTCGGCTGATCTCTCACGCCGCCACCACAGCTCCCAGCGCCGCCCGCGCCGTAGCGATATGGGCAAGGCCCTCCTTGGCCACCCGCGTCGCCTCGGCGTACTCGTCCGCCGTGTGGGCCGAGGCCAGCCGGGTCCCGGCGGCGCGGTGGCACTCGGCGGCGTCGGTCAGTGCGCGGGTCGCCGTCTCGCCGGCTCCCGCCCAGATCCGCGCCTCGGGGACCGACAGGCTCGCGCCGAGCCGTAGCACCCAGCCGCTGGCCTCGACCTCCGCGTCCAGGTCGGACAGGGCCCGTGGCCGGTGCGAGCGGCGCTGCGCGACGACGGCGAACGCCGCCCCGGCTGTCAACAGCAGTGCGAGTACGACGTATCCCATCGCTTCCTCCCGGCCTTCACGGTCCACGGGCCGGGCGGTTCCGGCCTCGTACGTCCATGACACGCCCTGCCTCTGTGCGGGCACATCGATATTCCTGTGCGTCCGCTGCGAGGTTTCCATGGCGGGGTGCCAGAGAGCCGTACGAGGCCGGTGTGGCGTCAGCCTGTCGTGGCCGACGGTGATGCCGAAGCCGACGGGCCCGGGCCTCCGCCGCCCTCCCCGTCGTTCGTCTCGTCCGGTGCCACCGCCAGCGTCAGCCGCGCGTGTACGCCCCGGCCGATGTGCCGTCTGTCGTACTTGAGGTAGAGCAGGCCGCCCTCGTGGCCGTTCTGCGGGTAGATGCCGTCCTCGGTGAGGGTCGTGCGGGTCGTCGTGTTGGAGACGTACGGCTCCAGGACCGCCGTCGCGAGGACCGACTTCTCGTCGAAGAAGAGCTGGCCCGTGTGGCAGGTGTGGCCGCCCTCGTAGCCCGCGTCCGTCCACTCGCCGTCGACGTGGACCTTGACGTGGATGTGGACGCAGCGGCCCTGGTACCAGCCGGGGAACACCGTCTTGAACGTGACCTGGCCGTGGCGGTCGGTGTGCCAGGTGCCGCGCAGGAAGCGGTCGTCGTCGGTCGGATCCTGGTGACCTCCGCCGCCACCGGGCGGCGGGCCACCCGTCGGGGTGCCGGTCGGGGTACCGGAGGGCGGTGCGCCCGTGGGGGCCGGCCCGCCGCCCCCGCCCGCCTCGTAGCCGGAGTAGACGCCCGTCGCGTTGCAGTGCCAGATGTCCACGGCCGCGTTGCGGAGCGGTCTGCACGTGTCGGCGTCGATCACCTTCAGGGCCAGGGTGAGCGGGATGCCCTCCTGGTCCTCCGTCACATCGCGGCGGATCTTGTCGGCGTCGATGTAGTACGGGCCCTCGACCAGTTCCGAGGTGAGTGTGTAGCAGGCGTCCTGGGGCACGTCCTCGGGCGCCGCCGAAGCGTTCGCCGCGAGGGTGCCGCCGACACCCACCGCCGTCACCGCCGCACCCCCGGCCACCAGGACCGTACGGCGCGCCAACTGCCCCTTTTCCTCGGGGACTTCAGAATCCATGGGGGGTACTCGGGTATCCGTCATGCCCTGGACGCTAGGGGCGCCCCGCATGACATGAACATGAGAATGCGCTGTGAATCCTGTGAGCAAGCGAAAGGGCTCGAAACCGATGCCGGTTCCGAGCCCCAACTTCCGCCAGATGCCTACTACTTCCTACTACTTCGGCTGCGGCTTCCGCACCGACAGATGCAGCTCCCGCAGTCGCGTCTCGTCCAGCTCCGTCGGTGCGCCCATCATCAGGTCCTGGGCGTTGCCGTTGAGCGGGAAGGAGATCGTCTCGCGGATGTTCGGCTCCTCCGCGAGCAGCATGACGATGCGGTCGACGCCGGGGGCGATCCCGCCGTGCGGCGGGGCGCCGAAGCGGAACGCGCGCAGCATGCCGGCGAACTGCTCCTCGACGGTCTCGCGGTCGTAGCCCGCGATCTCGAAGGCCTTGAGCATGATGTCCGGCTCGTGGTTCCGGATCGCGCCGGAGGACAGCTCGACGCCGTTGCAGACGATGTCGTACTGCCAGCCCAGGATGTCCAGCGGGTCCTGGGTCTCCAGGGCCTCCAGACCGCCCTGCGGCATCGAGAACGGGTTGTGCGAGAAGTCGATCTTCCCGGTCTCCTCGTCCTTCTCGTACATCGGGAAGTCGACGATCCAGCAGAAGCGGAAGACGTTCTCTTCGAAGTGGCCGGCACGCTTCGCGGCCTCCACCCGCACCGCGCCCATGATCTTCGAGACCTCTTCGAACTCGCCCGCGCCGAAGAAGACCGCGTGGCCGGCGGCCAGCGACAGGCGCTTGGTCAGCTCGGCGACGTTCTCCTCCGTGAGGAACTTCGCGATCGGGCCCGTCAGCGAACCGTCCTCGGTCACACGGACCCAGGCCAGGCCCTTCGCGCCGAGGGTGACCGCGAAGTCGCCGAGCTGGTCGAAGAACTTGCGGGGCTGGGCGGAGACGTCCGGCACCGGCAGCGCGCGCACGTGCTTGCCGGCGAACGCCTTGAACTCCGAGCCCTCGAAGATGTCGGTGATGTCGGTGAGTTCGAGCTTGGCGCGCAGGTCCGGCTTGTCGGAGCCGTACTTCAGCATCGACTCGCGGAACGGGATCCGCGGGAAGGGCGAGGTGACCTCCTGGCCGCCGCCGAACTCCGTGAACAGCTCCGTCATGAGCTTCTCGATCGGCTGGAAGACGTCCTCCTGCTCGACGAAGCTCATCTCGACGTCGAGCTGGTAGAACTCGCCCGGCGAGCGGTCCGCACGCGCGTCCTCGTCGCGGAAGCAGGGCGCGATCTGGAAGTAGCGGTCGAAGCCGGAGATCATCAGCAGCTGCTTGAACTGCTGCGGGGCCTGCGGGAGGGCGTAGAACTTGCCCGGGTTCAGGCGGGACGGGACCACGAAGTCGCGCGCGCCCTCGGGGGAGGTCGCGGAGAGGATCGGGGTGGCCATCTCGTTGAAGCCGAGGGCGACCATCTTCGAGCGGATCGAGGCGATCACCGAGGACCGCAGCATGATGTTGCGGTGCATGCGCTCGCGGCGCAGGTCCAGGAAGCGGTACTCAAGGCGCCGCTCCTCGTTGACCCCGTCCTCGGTGTTGATCGTGAAGGGCAGCGGGGCGGCGGCACCGAGCAGCTCGACCTCGCCGACCTCGACCTCGATCTCACCGGTCGGCAGGTCCGGGTTCACGTTGTCCGTGCCCCGGGAGACGACCTTGCCGTCGACGCGGACCGTCGACTCCTTCGTGACCTTGTCGAGAGCCTCGTACGCGGGCGTACCGGGGCGGGCGACGAGCTGCGTGATGCCGTAGTGATCGCGCAGATCGATGAAGAGGATGCCGCCCAGGTCGCGCCGATTGTGCAGCCAGCCACTCAGCCGGACGTCGGTGCCGACGTCAGAGGCGCGGAGCTCGCCGCAGGTGTGGGACCTGTACCGATGCATCGTCGTTCATCCAGCCTTCGCGGATCGGGGAGTGTTTCACGTGAAACGTCCGGGGCCGGAGCCCGGACGTCCCAAGGGTACCGGCCACCCATTGATCGCCTCCCCACCACTAACCGGGGACCCCATCGGTGGCACTTACCGATCTCCTCTTCTTAGAGTGGGTCAATGCGCACTGGTGAGCCCCTGCCCGCCGTGGGGGAGGTACTCGCCGCCCTCGCGACCGGTCTGTGGCATTGGGACACCGCCACGGAGCTGGTCACGGTGGACGCCGAGGCCGCACGGCTGCTCGGGCTGCCCGCCGAGCCGACCACCCTCACGGAGGCCCAGACCCGGGCCAGACTTCACCCCGTCGACTGGAACGAGATCGCCGGGGTCGTCGGCCTTGCCGTCGCCGAAGACACCCTCGCCGAGGTCCGCATCCGGATCATGGACGGACGGGGCCGGGTGATCCGCACCGTCCGCAGCCGTTCCAAGCCGTCCTACGACCCCAAGACCCGGTCGTTCGAGCTGATCGGCACCCTCCAGGAGGTCACCGAGCCCACGCCGGGCACGCCCGCCGGGCGGACGGCGGTCACCGGTGACTGGCGGCGCTCCCGCGAGGCGTTCCTGCTGGACGCGGGCCGCGCGCTCGCGGAGGCACGGTCCACGGCGGAGGTGCTGCGGGTCGCGGCGGGCCTGTCGATGCCGGGCTTCTCCCCGGACGGCCTCGCCGTGTTCGGGGTGTCGGGCGACCGGCTCACGATCATCGGGCACCACGGGCACCAGCCCGGCGACGAGGACCCGTTCTCGCACATGTCCACGGGGACCGACTATCCGGCCGCCGAGGTCGTCCGGACCGGCCGTGCCGTGTATCTGTCCACGCCCGAGCAGTACAAGTCCCGCTACCCGGTCACCTGGCCCCTCGCGCAGCACTTCCACCGGCAGTCCTGGGCGTTCCTGCCGCTGACCGTCGCCGGGCGCACGATGGGCGCCTGGATGGCCGCCTTCACCTATCCCGTCGCCTTCACTCCGGACGAGCGGTCCGTCCTCACCACGGTCGCCCGGATGCTCGCCCAGGCCCTGTCCCGGGCCGGTGTCGCCGAGTCCGAGCGGGAACTGACCGACGGACTCCAGCGCTCGATGCTGCCCACTCTGGGCCCGGAGATCCCGGGCATGAGCGTCGCCGCCCGCTACATACCGACGGGCGGCGGCCTCCAGGTCGGCGGCGACTGGTACGACATGATCCCGCTGCCGAACGGGAGAATCGCGCTGGTCATCGGCGACGTCCAGGGGCACGACGTGCGCGCCGCCGGGCTGATGGGGCAGCTCCGCATCGCCCTGCGCGCCTACGCCTCCGAGGGCCACCGCCCGGACGCCGTGCTGTCGCGCGCCTCCCGCTTCCTGCACGGCATCACCAACGGCGGCGCGGAGATCACCGACCCGCGCTTCGCGACCTGCCTCTACGTCGAGGCCGACCCGGAGACCGGCGTGCTGGAGATCGCCCGCGCCGGCCATCCCGACCCCGCGATACGCATGGCGGACGGGACGGTGCTGACACGGCCCACGGCCGGCGGGCTGCCGCTCGGCATCGACCCGGACGCCGACTATCCGACGACCACGCTCGCCCTGGAGTCCGGCGAGACCATGCTGATCTGCACCGACGGGCTGATCGAGACCGGCGGCCACGACCTGGAGACCGGCTGGCAGCGCATCCGGACCATCCTGGAGGAGCACAAGGGCGACCTGGAGGAACTGGCCGACGCGCTCGTCCAGGCCGTCCACGGGCCCTCCTCGCACCACACCACCGGCCCGCTCGCCGACCGCCGCGAGGACGACATCGCCGTACTCCTGCTGTCCCGGGAGGGCGAGAGCTGCGGCTGCGGCGACACCGTGACCGAGGCGCCGAAGATCCGCCGTACGGTCCTCACGGTCGCGCAGGCCGAGCCCGAACGGATCGCGGTGGCCCGGCAGCAGCTGCGCGAACTCCTCCACGACTGGACCGGCGACGACCAGGTCGACTCGGCGGTGCTGCTCGTCTCCGAGATGCTCACCAACGTCCTCGTGCACACCGACGCCGACGCCCTGCTGACCGCCGAGGTGGCCGGTGAACCCGGTGAGCGGCGGATGCGGGTCGAGGTCACGGACGCGGGCGATGACCTCCCGCACAAGCGGCACCCCGGTGAACTGGCGTCCTCCGGGCGCGGGTTGCTGCTGATCGAGCTGCTCGCCGAGACCTGGGGCGTGGACCCGAGGGGCGAGGGCAAGAGCATCTGGTTCGAGCTCTACGAGTCCGACGGCGACGGTTCCGCGGCGGGGTCCGCCGTGCCGTAGCGGGCCCGCAGTTCGTGGACGACGCCGAAGACGGCGGCCGTCAGCGGGACCGCGAGCAGCATGCCGAGGATGCCGGCCACGGAGGCTCCGGCGGTGATCGCGATCATCACGACCGCCGGGTGCATCTGCACGGTCCGGCTCTGGATCGCCGGCTGGAGGACGTGTCCCTCCAGGACCTGCACCGCGACGACGATCCCGAGGACCCACAGCGCGATGACGGCACCCCGGTCGGCGAGCGCGACCAGCACGGCGACCGCGCCGGACAGGAACGCGCCGAGGTAGGGGACGTAGGCGCCGAGGAAGACCAGTGCGGCCAGGCCCACCGCCCCGGGCACGTCCAGCACGAGCAGGCCGATGCCGATGCAGGTGGCGTCGATGAGGGCGATCACGGTGGTGCCGCGCATGAAGCCCTCGACGCCCTCGAAGGCCCGGCGCGCCATGGCCTCGACGACGTCGGCGGTGCCGTGCGGGGCGAGCGAGCGCAGCAGTCCGGTGGCGAGGTGGGAGTCGCGCAGGAAGAAGAAGACGAGCAGCAGCGCCAGTACGGCCATGGCGATGGCCTCGCCGACGACACTGACCCCGCTGATCACGTTGGAGGCGGCCGTCCCGCCGAACTTGGTGAGCAGTTCCTTGGCGTTGGAGGCCAGGTCGTCCAGTGAGGTCCCGGCGGCCCCGAAGTGGTCGGAGACGGAGTTCGCCGCGTCCTTGAGCGAGGACACGATCTGGTCCCCGGTGTCGATCAGCGCGGCCACGACGATGTAGACGGCACCGCCGACCGCGGCGACGACGGCGACACAGGTGATGGCCGCGGCCACGGACCGGTTGACCCCGGCCTTCACCAGCCGCCGGTACAGCGGCCCGAGCAGCGCGGTGCCGAGCAGGGCGAGCAGCACGGGCGTGACCGCGGTCCTGAACTCGGCGCAGAGCCGGATCCCGACGTAGACGACCCCGGAGACGAGCAGGACGACGGCGCACCAGGCGGCGAGCCGTCGTACGGGATCCGGGAGCAGCTGCACGGTCCCAGCCGACCACGCGGAAGGCGGGCCGTCCCGTGGGGACGGCCCGCCCGGGTGACGGACTCAGCAGGTGGGGCCCACCGCGTCGATCCGATTGCCGAAGTTGGTGTCGTAGGCCTGGGCGTAGTCGCCGGAGAGGACCGGCCGCTTCTCCTGCGGGCTCCAGTCGATGAAGCACGCGTTGGCGTTGGCCTTGAAGGAGTACACGTGGTCGTGCAGGTTGGAGGGCATGTCGCGGTACCCGGAGCCGGGGCTCCACCGCCAGGGGGTGCCCGAGTAGTTCCTGTCGTGCCAGAAGCAGATCTCCCCCGCCCCGCAGTTCTCGTCAGCGCGGTGCGACGCGGCGCTCGCGGCTTGCTGGGTGGAGGGGGTACGGGCCTGGGTGGGGCTCGCCGCGCCGGTCAGGGCGAGACAGGTGGCTGCCAGGGCGACGGCCGGACTCATGCGGATACGCACGGGTGACTTCCTTGCATTCGACGTCCACTTTCAGGCCGTCTCTTTCCATGAGCGGGACCTTCATGCCCCGGCCGGGTCCGGCTCACCCGGACGGAGGACCCGGGCCCGACCGCCGACCCGCATGCCGAAAGCCCCGTCCGGACAGGGACGGGGCTTCGGGAAGTTCCGCTCTACGAAGGCTCTACGAAGGCTCTATGAACGCTCCACGAAGGCTTACAGGCCGCCCTCGCCCATCCCGTGCACGGCGGGGATGGTGCCCAGCCGGCCCTTCTGGAAGTCCTCGAAGGCCTGCTGGAGTTCCTCGCGGGTGTTCATGACGAACGGGCCGTAGTGCGCCATCGGCTCCCGGATCGGCTGCCCGCCGAGGATGACGACCTCCAGGTCCGGGGTGTTGGAGTCCTGTTGCTCGTCCGCGCGGACGGTCAGCGAGGAGCCGGCGCCGAAGACGGCGGTCTGGCCCAGGTGGATCGGGCGGCGGTCGGCGCCGACCGAGCCCTTGCCGGCCATGACGTAGACGAGGCCGTTGAAGTCCTCGCGCCAGGGCAGGGTCAGCTCCGCGCCCGGGGCCACGGTGGCGTGCACCATCGTGATCGGGGTGTGGGTGACGCCGGGGCCCTCGTGGCCGTCCAGCTCACCGGCGATGACGCGCAGGAGGGCGCCGCCGTCGGGGGTGGTCAGCAGCTGCACCTGGCCGCCGCGGATGTCCTGGTAGCGCGGGGCCATCATCTTGTCCTTGGCCGGGAGGTTCACCCACAGCTGGAGCCCGTGGAAGAGCCCGCCGGACACGACGAGGGACTCCGGCGGCGCCTCGATGTGCAGCAGGCCCGCGCCCGCCGTCATCCACTGGGTGTCGCCGTTGGTGATGGTGCCGCCGCCACCGTTGGAGTCCTGGTGGTCGAAGACGCCGTCGATGATGTAGGTGACGGTCTCGAAGCCGCGGTGCGGGTGCCAGGGGGTGCCCTTGGGCTCGCCCGGCGCGTACTCCACCTCGCCCATCTGGTCCATCATGATGAACGGGTCGAGGTGGCGGTAGTTGATCCCGGCGAACGCGCGGCGCACCGGGAAGCCCTCACCCTCGAAACCGCCGGGTGCGGTCGTGACGGTGAGCACGGGACGTGCCACGGCGTCGGCCGGCGCGGCCACGCGGGGCAGGGTCAGCGGGTTCTCTACGGTCACTGCAGGCATGTCGGGACCTCCTTGTGCGTCGAGTTTAGTTGAGCGTTGAACTTTCTGCTACCCCACAACAGAAGAAGCCCGGAGGGCATTCCCTCCGGGCGTCGTGTGCAACGGGCGACGGACCTCAGCCGTACATGCGGCGCATCGCGAACTCCACCATCTGCTCGACCGCCTTCGCGTCGAACACCATGCGGTGCTCGCCCTCCATGTCGACGACGAAGCCGTAGCCCGTCGGCAGCAGGTCGATCACCTCGGCGCCGGTGATCACGAAGTACTTGGACTCCTTGCCGGCGTAGCGGCGCAGCTCCTTCAGCGAGGTGAACATCGGGATCACCGGCTGCTGGGTGTTGTGGAGCGCGAGGAAGCCCGGGTTGTCGCCGCGCGGACAGTAGACCTTGGAGGTCGCGAAGACCTGCTGGAAGTCCTCCGCGGCCATCTGCCCGGTGGTGAACGCGCGTACCGCGTCCGCCAGCGAGGGCGGGGACGGCTCGGGGTAGAGCGGTGGCTGCTGGCCGTAGCCGCCCACGCCACCGGCCATCTGCTGCTGGGGCGGGACGTACCCCTGCTGAGCCCCGACGTTCTGGTCGTAGCCGTACATGCCCGCAAGAGTACTGAGTCACAGATGGACGGCTTGGGGTTGCGTCTTATTACCGACGGGTAGCATCATCGTAGCTACTGCTTAGTACAAGTCTCGTTGTACATATCTCTTACGGAGTCGTCGCCATGGGGCACTACAAGTCGAATCTCCGCGACATCGAGTTCAACCTCTTCGAGGTCCTCGGGCGCGACAAGCTGTACGGCACCGGTCCGTTCGCGGAGATGGACACGGACACCGCGAAGAGCGTCCTGGAGGAGCTGACCCGGCTCGCGGAGAACGAGCTGGCGGAGTCCTTCGCCGACGCCGACCGCAACCCGCCGCTCTTCGACCCCGAGACGAACACCGCGCCCGTGCCGGCCTCCTTCAAGAAGAGCTACAAGGCCTTCATGGAGAGCGAGTACTGGCGGCTCGGCCTGCCCGAGGCGATCGGCGGTACGACGGCTCCCCCCTCCCTGATCTGGTCGTACGCGGAGCTGATCCTCGGCGCCAACCCGGCCGTGTGGATGTACTCCTCCGGTCCGGCCTTCGCCGGGATCCTCTACGACGAGGGCAACGACGTACAGAAGAAGATCGCGCAGCTCGCGGTGGAGCGGACCTGGGGTTCGACCATGGTGCTCACCGAGCCCGACGCGGGGTCGGATGTCGGCGCGGGCCGGACGAAGGCCATTCAGCAGGAGGACGGCTCCTGGCACATCGAGGGCGTCAAGCGCTTCATCACCTCCGGTGAGCACGACATGGAGGAGAACATCCTCCACTACGTGCTCGCGCGGCCGGAGGGCCACGGGCCGGGCACCAAGGGGCTCTCCCTCTTCCTCGTGCCGAAGTTCCTCTTCGACGTCGAGACCGGCGAGCTGGGCGAGCGCAACGGCGTCTACGCCACCAACGTCGAGCACAAGATGGGCCTCAAGGCCTCCAACACCTGCGAGATGACCTTCGGCGACCGCCACCCCGCCAAGGGCTGGCTGATCGGCGACAAGCACGACGGCATCCGCCAGATGTTCCGGATTATTGAATTCGCTCGCATGATGGTCGGCACCAAGGCCATCTCGACACTCTCGACCGGCTACCTCAACGCCCTTGAGTACGCCAAGGAGCGCGTCCAGGGTCCCGACCTCGCGGCCTTCGGCGACAAGACCGCGCCCAAGGTCACCATCACGCACCACCCGGACGTGCGCCGCTCGCTGATCACGCAGAAGGCGTACGCCGAGGGCATGCGCGCCCTGGTGCTGTACACCGCCTCCATCCAGGACGCGATCGCCGTCAAGGAGGCGAACGGCGAGGACTCGAAGGCCGAGCACGCGCTCAACGACCTGCTCCTGCCGATCGTCAAGGGCTACGGCTCCGAGAAGGGCTACGAGCAGCTCGCCCAGTCGCTGCAGACCTTCGGCGGCTCCGGGTTCCTCCAGGAGTACCCGATCGAGCAGTACATCCGGGACGCCAAGATCGACACCCTGTACGAGGGCACCACCGCGATCCAGGGCCAGGACTTCTTCTTCCGGAAGATCGTCCGCAACCAGGGCGCGGCCCTCAACTCCCTCGCCGAGGACATCAAGAAGTTCCTCGCGCTGGGCACGGGCGGCGAGGAGCTGGCCGGTGCCCGTGAGCACCTCGCCAAGGCGGCCGTCGAGCTGGAGGCCATCGTCGGCCTGATGCTCACCGACCTCGCGGCGACCGAAGAGGACGTCAAGAACATCTACAAGGTGGGCCTCAACACCACCCGCCTGCTGCTCGCCTCCGGTGACGTCGTCGTCGGCTACCTGCTCCTCAAGGGTGCCGCCGTCGCCGTAGAAAAACTGGAGACGGCATCGGCGAAGGACAAGCCCTTCTACACCGGCAAGATCGCGGCTGCTAAGTTCTTCGCGGCCAACGTGCTGCCCGGTCTCACCCTGGCCCGCAAGGTCGCCGAGGGTGTCGAGCTGGACCTGATGGAACTGGACGAAGCCGCCTTCTAGCCGACCGGAGAACCCGTTCCGGGACAGACCGGAACAGCTTCGCGAAACCCCACATCGCCCTCGCGAGGGCCCGCTCCCATCACCCGGAGCGGGCCCTCGTACGTCGTTAAGGTGAACCCCATGAGCGAACCCCCCCGCTTCGACCGCGGCCACACCGACGACCTCATGTCCTTCCTGGCGGCGTCCCCCACGCCGTACCACGCCGTGGCGAACACCGCCGAGCGGCTGGAGAAGGCCGGATTCAAGCAGGTCGCCGAGACGGACGCCTGGGAGGGGACGACCGGCGGCAAGTACGTGCTGCGCGGTGGCGCGATCGTGGCCTGGTTCGTCCCCGAAGGTGCGGCACCCCACACCCCCTTCCGCATCGTCGGCGCACACACCGACTCCCCGAACCTGCGGGTCAAGCCGCGCCCCGACACCGGTGCGCACGGCTTCCGCCAGGTCGCCGTCGAGATCTACGGCGGACCGCTGCTCAACTCCTGGCTCGACCGCGACCTCGGTCTGGCCGGCCGGCTGAGCCTGCGGGACGGTTCGACCCGCCTGGTGAACGTGGACCGCCCGCTGCTGCGCGTGCCCCAACTCGCCATCCACCTGGACCGTTCCGTGTCGGCGGAGGGGCTCAAGCTGGACAAGCAGCGCCACCTCCAGCCGATCTGGGGCCTGGGCGACGACGTCCGCGACGGCGACCTGATCGCCTTCCTGGAGGAGGAGTCGGGGCTCGCGCCGGGCGAGGTCACCGGCTGGGACCTGATGACGCACTCCGTCGAGGCGCCCTCCTACCTGGGCCGCGACCAGGAGCTGCTCGCCGGCCCGCGCATGGACAACCTGCTGTCCCTGCACGCCGGCGCCGCCGCGCTCGCCTCCGCCGCGACCCGCGAGAACCTGCCGTACATCCCCGTGCTCGCCGGCTTCGACCACGAGGAGAACGGCTCGCAGTCCGACACGGGCGCGGACGGGCCGCTGCTCGGCGGGGTGCTGGAGCGTTCGGTGTTCGCGCGCGGCGGATCGTACGAGGACCGGGCACGGGCCTTCGCCGGGACCGTCTGCCTCTCCTCCGACACGGGTCACGCCGTGCACCCCAACTACGCGGAGCGGCACGACCCGACGCACCACCCGCGCGTCAACGGCGGGCCGATCCTCAAGGTCAACGTCAACAACCGCTACGCCACGGACGGTTCGGGCCGCGCGGTGTTCGCCGCCGCCTGCGAGAAGGCCGGTGTGCCGTTCCAGACCTTCGTCTCCAACAACTCCATGCCCTGCGGCACGACGATCGGCCCGATCACCGCGGCCCGGCACGGCATCAAGACCGTCGACATCGGGGTGGCCATCCTCTCGATGCACAGCGCCCGCGAACTCTGCGGCGACCACGACCCGTTCCTGCTGGCCAACGCGCTGGTGGCGTTCCTGGAGGGGTAGTCAACTCCCGCTCGGCGCATGGGTGTTGCCTTCCCGGGTACCCGGTCGCGGACCGGAACGAGCGCACAGCAAAGGGAGGCGACACTCATGGGCCTGGGCGGCTGCATCATCCTCATCGCCGTCGGCGCGATCCTCGCGTTCGCGACCGACTGGCACATGCAGGGGGTCAATCTCACGCTGGTCGGTGTGATCCTCATGGTCGTCGGACTGATCGGCGTCGTGACGTTCAGCAGCATCGCGCGGCGCCGTCGAGTGCTCCTGCCGGGCTCGACGACCGTGGTGGACGAGGACCGGAACCGCGACGGATACCGGGCGTAACCCTCACACGGACCGAATCGCCCGCACAGGACATCCAAAGACAACCGTGAGCAATTCGTGACGCCAGTCGTATTGTGCGCTTGTGTGAGCCTCGTGAAGACTCTGTGCAGTTGAGGGTCCGGGGGGAGGCAGCCCCGGGCCCATCTCACGATTCATCACGGGGGAGGCCGCTGCCGTGCCCGAACCACGGCTGGTGGTGCTCATACCGGCCCACAACGAGGCGGACCGCATCGGCGCCGCGATCGAGGGCTTGTGGCGGCAAACCCGTAAACCCGACCTGATCGTCGTCGTCACCGACAACTGCACCGACGACACGGCCGAGGTCGCCGCCTCGCACGGCGCGGACATCTTCGCCACCGCGGGCAACACCCACAAGAAGGCCGGCGCCCTCAACCAGGCCATCGACTGGGTCCTGCCCCACCTCGACGAACGCGACCTCCTCCTCGTCCAGGACGCGGACACCGTCCTCAACCCCTGGTTCAGCGAGACCGCCATGGCCACCTTCAACCGCAAGGTCGGCGCCGTCGGCGGAGTCTTCTACGGCGAGCAGGGCGGCGGCCTCCTCGGACTGCTCCAGCGCATGGAGTTCCAGCGCTACGCCTGGGAGTTGGACCGCACCGGCGGCAAGGCCCAGGTCCTCACCGGCACCGGCACGATGTTCCGCGCCCGCGTCCTGCGCGAGGTCCGCGAAGCCCGCCACTCGGGGCGGATCGGCGGCGGCGACGGCTACTACAGCCTCGCCTCGCTCACCGAGGACGACGAGATGACCAAGGCGGTCAAGACCCTCGGCTACCGCGCGATGTCCCCCGCGGGCTGCGCGGTCACCACCGAGGTCATGACCAGCCTCCCCAAACTCTGGCACCAGCGCCTGCGCTGGCAGCGCGGCGCCCTGGAGAACCTCCGCGACTACGGCTGGACCAAGGTCACCGCCCGCTACTTCCTCCAGCAGTTCCTGATGGGCTTCGGCGCGCTGTCGTTCCTGGTCTACCTGACCTTCATGGCGACCTACACCACGCTCTACGGCTTCCCCGGCGTCTCCCCGTTCTGGACCGCGATCGGCCTGATCTTCGTGGTCGAGAAGACCGTCTCCGTCCGCCGCGCCGGACCCCTCGCGGTCCTGGTCGCCGCGCTGATGATCCCCGAGATGCTCTACGACCTCTTCCAGCACGCCGTCTACTTCACCTCCCTGTGGGGCCTGGTCCGCCGCAGCGAGGAGAAGTGGGTGGCCACCTAGCCCACCCCCTACGCAAACCGCACATCCCGCAAGGAGAGATATTCATGTACGGACGAGTTGTCGGCGCCGGCACGACCGGCGCCGGTGGTGCCACCCTGGCCGCGACGGGCCTGTGGCTGAACAGCATGGCGATGATGGTGGCGGCGACCACGCTGGTGGCGGCGGGGATGGCGCTGTACAAGCTGGCACCGCGGGCGCGGCGGCGATAGGGCGTTGCCCCGGGTGATCCCCCGTTTCAGGCGTCCTGGTTGTGTGGGTCGTGCGGATCGTCCATGCCTGCCAGGACGAGGGGGAGGCGGTCCGTCGCGCCGACGATGAGGCGGACCGGGACGCCCCAGTCCTGCTGGTGGACGTGGCAGGCGGGGTATTCGTTGGCGGGGTCGTCGTCGCAGGAGGCGGCCATCGCGGAGACGTGCAACACGCCTTCCGCGACCGCCTTGTTGAGGGTCAGGGTGCGGTTCAGGTCCGTGCCCGGGCCCTCGCCGCCGACCAGCAGCTCGGGCGGGGTCGCGGAGACGAGCAGCCGGGTCGAGGGGCCGATGGGGGTCCCCCCGCGCGAGTCTGTTCGAGCGTGGGGGAGGGTGTCGAGTTTCTGCCCGGTCGGAGCCTGGAAGATCACGTCCAACTTGACTTCGCCCGGGGCGACTTCGGTGGCCGCGCGCTGGGTGCGATGGGCAACGGACTCGACCCGCACGGCTTCCTCCGGGAGGCGTAGGCGGGTGAGCCGGTGCCGGGCCGACTCGACGACCAGGATCTCGTCACCGACGAGCACGGCATCACTCGGCTCCCTCAAGTCCGTGGCCAGCGTGGTGACTTCGCCGGTCGCGGGGTCGTAGCGGCGCAGCGCGTGGTTGTACGTGTCGCTGATCGCGACCGAGCCGTCCGGGAGCGCGGTGACGCCCAACGGGTGCTGCAGCAGGGCCTGTTCGGCGGCTCCGTCACGATGCCCGAAGTCGAAGAGACCGGTACCGACGGCAGTGTGGACGGCACCCTCGACGTCCATCCAGCGCAGGGCGGACGTCTCGGAGTCGGCCACCCAGAGCCGGTCGGCGGTCGCGGCGAGTCCCGAGGGCTGCGCGAACCAGGCCTCGGGGCCGGGCCCGTCGACGAGCCCTTCGTTGGTGGTGCCAGCGGTGACGGCGACGGTGTTGTCGGCGGGGTCGTAGGCCCAGAGCTGATGCACACCGGCCATGGCGATCCACAGCCTGCCCTGCCACCAGGCCACGTCCCAGGGGGAGGAGAGGCTGACCTCGCGGGCGGGGCCGGAGGTGGGCTCGCCCTGCATCCACTGGTATCCGGTGCCGGCGAGGGTGGTGACCCGGCCGCTCTCCGGGTCGAAGCGCCGGATCACATGGTTCCCCGTGTCGGCGACGGCCACGGCGCCGTCCGGCAGCAGCGCCAGCCCCTGCGGCTCCTTGAACCGCGCGCGGACCCAGGTGCTGTCGGTCATTCCGCGATCGCCCTGACCGATCCGCCGTACGACCGTCTCCCCGTCCGCCGCCAGCTCGACCAGTTGATGCCGGGTGGTGTCGCTGACCAGGAAGTTCCCGGAAGGCAGGGCCAACGCCTTGCCCGGGAAACGCAGCACCGTCGGCTCCGGCTCCGGGGCCACATACGGCCCGTCCCCGCGCCGTAGCGTGCCCTTCGCCGCGTGCTCGGTCTCCAGCTCCGCGACCAGCCGCTCGATGGCGTGCGCGTGCCCCTCGCCCGCGTGCTGCGCGACGACGTATCCCTCCGGGTCGATCACGACGAGCGTCGGCCACGCGCGCACCGCGTACTGCTTCCAGGTCGCCAACTCCGGGTCGTCCAGCACCGGATGCTCCACGCCGTACCGCTCGACCGCGTCCACGACCGCCTGATGCTCGGCCTCGTGCACGAACTTCGGCGAGTGCACGCCGATGATCACGACGGTGTCGCGATGCTTCGCCTCCAACTCCCGCAGCTCGTCCAGGACATGCAGGCAGTTGATGCAGCAGAAGGTCCAGAAATCCAGGATGACGATGCGTCCACGCAGGTCGGTGAGGCTGTACTGCTTGTCCCCCGTGTTCAGCCATCCGCCCTTGCCGGTGAGCTGGGGGGCACGGACGCGGACGCGTCGGGGAGTCGGGGTCGCGGATGCATCGGTCATGAATCAAGACTGCCACCCGCGACTGACAGTCACCTCACCGGACCGTCACGTCGCGAGATGGTCCACGAAGATCCCGACGAGTATCCGGCCGTCCCGCTCGGGGATCGGCAGGGAGAAGTGCACACGGTCGCGGTCATAGAGACGTTTGCCGTGCCAGTCGCACCGGTAGGTGTCGCCGTCATGGTCGACGTTGCGTTGCTCCCATGCCTTGGCGTTCTTCTTCGTGTTGGCGCTCTCGGGGGAGATGTCCAGACCCAGCGCGTCGAACCTGCGCATGACCTGGTTCAGGTCGCCGCCGCAGTCCGCCAGTGTCCGGGTGAAGTGGTCGTTGAGCGCGCCGAGGAGCTTGACCAGCCAGGGCAGTACCTCGGTGTAGGAGCCCTTGAAGTGGTGCAGACGCAGGGAGTCGGCGAAGAGCAGCCGGGGGAAGGCGTCCTCGGTGAAGGTGAAGAAGTGCTCGGCGGGGACGGGTTCGTGGGTGAACAGACCTCGCCAGAAACCCGGCGCGTCCTCCGGCGTCCTCAGGACGTGCGCCTTCACCTCGTCGTGGCCCGTCTCCGTCGTTCGCGTGACGGTGATCCAGCCGGACGGCCAGTCGGGTTCCTTGGCATACGGCGCGAGGAGGCAGGACATGGCCCGGCCGTCCGCCGCCCTGGCCAGGGCGTGTGCCGTGCCCCAAGAGGGCTCGCGCCAGGGGCCGTCGGCCACGCGGACCGGCTGGGGCACATCCGCCTCGTCGGGTTCCACGCGCTTGCACTTGCCCAGCAACTTCTGCAGCCGGACTCGCTTGTCGCGGGGTAGTCCACCGTCCGGTGAATAGAGGACGTCGAACAGCGCGACGGACGGGCGGCACTCGGTTTCGTACGCGGGTTCCATGAGAGCTGCTTTGCGGCCGTCGGCAAGCGGCTCCAATAACTCCGCGAGCAGGTCAAGGGCGTCCTGAAGATCCGACTCCGTCAGCTCCCGCCAGTCGAAGCACTCCTCGCCGACGACGACGCGATAGTCGTCGCCGGCCGTGGCATCACCTGTCACGTCGAGCACGGGCGAGCCTCCCCAGGTCGGTCTCGATCTGGTCGAAGAAGCCGCTCGGCCAGTGACTGAGCTCGCCCTTGTCGTTGATGCCGATGGGCAAGGTGCGGTCGTGATCGAAGTAGTGCGTGACCATGTCCTTCGCGGGGAGCGAGCCGTCCTGCGCTACGGCGAGCCGGGCTCCGTTGAGAACGTGGTCGCTGTGCGTCTCCACGAGTACCTGCACCCCGCTGCCCGCCACACGCGCGAGGAAACGGCCCAGACGGGACTGTCCCGCCGGATGCAGATGGGCCTCCGGGTTCTCCACGATCAGTAGGTCGCCCGGCTCGGTGAGCAGACCAGCGACGATGACGGGCAGGGCGTAGGAGACGCCGAAGCCGGTGTTGGCGGGGCGGATCTCCTCGCCGATGAGGCTCGTCTCACCGAAGCGGATCGTCCCGGCCATGATGCCTGCGGCCAAGCGGGCGGTGATACGTAGTGGCCGGATGATCTCTGATGCCCACGCCTCGGCCTGGGCCCTCAGCTGCGGACCGGCGCCGTCCGGGTGATGCAGCAGGCCCCGCACCTCCCCGCGCGAACTGCGGGGGCCGATCGCACGAGTCTCGCGCAGCGCCAACACCTGTGCCGTGAACTCGCCGCGCACGCCCACCCCGATCCGTTCGGGTTCGTCGGCGGACAGGGCAAGGGTGTCGCGCGGGCCGAGGCGCTCCGCGCACAGATAAGTGAAGGCGGGATCTGCGACACCCGGTCCGATACCGGGTACGACCGCCACCGGGAGCCGCCGTACGTCCAGATGCAGAGCCTGTTCGGCATCGGGCAGGCCGAAGCCGAACACCCATGACTCACCGCCCGGTCCGCCGAGTCGTACCGTGATCTCCGTCGCGCCGGACGTCCAGTTGAGTACGTCACGGGCCTCTCCGAGGGCCAGGCCGAGCGGCCCGTTCAGCCGGACCGTGCCGCCCGCCTTGCCGCCGCCGGACATGGCCGCCAGCCGGGCCAGCAGCAGGGACTGGATCACGGTGCTCTTGCCGCCGCCGTTGACGCCAGTGAGGACGGTCAGGGGGCGCAATTCGAACGACTCCGACTCGAATCGTTTGAAGCCCCGGATCTCCAGAGAGGTGATCACCGGCCGGCTCCCGCGTCCTCGACGGCGGCCTTGAAGCGGTAGTCGACGCGGAACCGGTCTGCGGTGGAGGAGGTGATGGCGTTGAGGTAGACGAAGTCGACGGTCATCCGCGTCCGCGCGGCCTGTACGACCGCCGTGCGGCGCGCACGCAGATCGGCGGTGGTGTGTTCGGGGTCGGCCAGGGCGAGCGACCAGCTCTCGAACATGGCGCGGTTGATCGGACGGCGGTAGTCGTCGCCCTTGGGCCACTTGCGGAAGGCGTGCTCCCCGAAGACGAGGTACGCATGGGTCATCGCACGTTCGAAGGCGGCCTCCAGCGCCGCCACCCGCTCGTCCGGGACCTGCTTCGGATCGTCGAGCAGCTCGGTGGCGTCCATCAGGAACAGTTCCATCATGGGACGCTCCTGGTACGCCTCGACGCCCTTCAGCCAGAACGCGGCGAACCTCAGTGCCATCTCCCGGTCGTTCATCCGGATGTGGTTGGTGAGGCGGCCCCCGGTGGCCTTGGCGAAAGCGTCCGTGTGGGTCATCCGGTGCAGGACGTCCCTGCTGCGCGGGCTGCTCATGCAGTGGCGGATCTCCTGCGCGTTCAGCGGGGTCCCGCCGGTGTTGATCCGCTTGAAGATCTCGTACGTCACTCCGCGCGGGGTCGTCGGGTCGATCACGTTGACGATCAGCTGGGTGTTGTTGATCCGCCGCTGGAACGGCACGGGGAGATCGCTGAAGCGCAGATCCTTCAGGTCGTCCAGATGCTCCAGCTTCCCAAGGGCGAATCCGGTCCTCTCCCCGCCCCGGACGAACGCGTGCAGTGTGGACAACCGCTGAAGGCCGTCGACGACCCGGAACGACCCGTCGGTGTCCTCCGCGAAATAGAACGCGGGCAGCGGGATCTGAAGCAACAAGGACTCGACGAGCAGGGACTTCTGATCGGCGCGCCACACCTGCAACCGCTGGAAGTCCGGAGCGAGTTCGATGGAGCCCTCGTCGATCTGGTCGAGGATGTTACGCAGGGAGAACTGGCTGGTGTTCACCCGGATCTGGTCGGGATTCCACGGCCGTTGGATCCGCTCGGCGTCCCCGCCGGAGTCCTCGACCTCGATGTCCGTGGCGTGTCCTTCGAACACGTCCTCCACGACGTCCGGGGTCGTCTGCGCACCTTCGATTGCCATGTGCGCCATCCTAGGGGCGGGTGATCGGGGAGTTGGGGGCGTTGCGCCGATCTCCCGCGCCGTGCTGCGGCGGTGCGTGGTGCTGGCCGGCGGCGGTACCGAGGACGTCCGTCAGGGACTCGACCGGGCGGCGGGCGATCCAGCGGAGTTCGTCGGCCGTCAGAGGTGCGTCGTCGTCCACCATCGGCCGGGCGAGGCCCAGGATGACGGCTGCTGTTTCGAGTTGTCGGCGTCGCTGGTCGGTCATGGTGATGCCGGGCGTCGTACGGCCTGCTCTGCGGGCAGGTCGAACCACACGCCCTTGCCCTCCGGGTGTGGTTGCCCGCCGTACGGGATGTCCGGGGCGTGGCCCCAGCGGCCTTCGGTGAGGGCGTCCACCAGGTACAGGCCCCGGCCGCCGCCGCGCTCACCCGGTTCTGCCGTCAACTCCCTTATCACCGGCGGGTTCTCGTCGCCGTCGTACACCACGACCCGCAGTCGCCCCTCCTCCACCGCCAGCCACAGCACCGTGCCGTCACCGCCCTTCGCGTGGACGCAGGCGTTGGTGACGAGTTCCGAGGTGCAGAGGATCGCGTCGTCTACCAGGGCACGGTCCAGCTCCAGCGTGCGCAGGACGGTGGCGACGAAGTCGCGGGCGATGTGGGGAGAGGTGTCGAGGGGTGGGCAGATCAGGGTGTACGAGGGCATGGGGCATCAACTCCGGTGGAGTGAGGGGGGTTTGCGCGAGCCCGGGCTCGTTGCTGTCCGGCGCCCCGGTGTCGACGGCCGGGGTGGCACTTCCAACGGGGGGTGGGCGTGCGGGAGTTGCGGATGGGTGACCGTGTTGGCACCCTCCGTGAGGTACGTTACGACCATAGCGACTCAGCCTGATACGCACCAACCGTTCAAGAAAAGTGCGACGAACGAGGAGACCTCCATGCCGCCGAGGGCGAACCCCACCGCACGCCAAGGGCGACTCGGCGCCGAACTACGCAAGCTGCGCGAGGCGACGGGTATCGAGTCGCGGGACGCCGCCGCCTTCCTCGGCGTGAACCAGACCCAGATCAGCCACATCGAATCCGGCCGGTTCGGAATCGGCGAGCAGCGGCTCCGCGGACTGGCCAGGTTCTACAAATGCGACGACAGCCAACTCATCGACGCCTTGGTCGAGATGGCGGCGCCGCGGTCCAAGGGCTGGTGGGAGGAGTACCGCAGCGTGCTGCCGCCCAAGGCGCTCGACCTCGCCGAGTTGGAGCACCACGCCTTGTACGTCCGCGTGTTCCACATGGTGCACATCCCTGGAGTTCTCCAGACCGAGGAACATGTACGTGCAGTCTCGATGTTCGCCGCGCCAAGTCTCACGGAGGAGGAGTGCGAGACCCGAGTCGCGTTCCGGATACGCCGTCAGCAGGTCATCGCTTCGGGGACGCCGTACGACGTGATCGTCCACGAAGCCGCACTACGGATGCGGGTGGGTGGCTCCAAGGTTGCCCGCGCTCAACTCGACCATCTCCTTGAGGCATCCGACCGGAAGTCGGTCACTCTTCGCGTCATCCCGTTCACGGCCGAGGGGTTCGCGGGGGCGGAATTTTCCATGCAGTACGTTGGCGGCGTCATTCCCCAACTCGACACCGTGCAGATCGATGCGCCCCATGGCGCCGAGTTCATCGATGCCCCAATGCGGCTGAGCCGCTACCGAACCTGGGGCGAGAGCATCGACAAGGCAGCTCTCCCGCAGGAGGCTTCCCTCGACCTCATCCGCCGTATCGCCCAGGAATTCTGAAGGAACGCCCGTGCCCGAAGCCCTCCACTGGCAGAAGTCGTCGTACTCCGGAGGAAACGTCGAAACCAGCTGCCTGGAGATAACCGCCGCCCCCACCACCCTCCACCTCCGCGAGAGCGACGACCCCGCCACGCTCCTCACCCCCGCCCCCACTGCCCTGAACGCCCTACTCACCGCGCTGAAGGGTCAGTTCAGGGTGTGAGAACACTCGGCTCCCGGCGAACCTGTTGAGCAGGTTGTGGGGCGTGTCGTCGCCCAGGACCTCGTGGAGGTCGGGTTGTTCGGCGGCGGACGCGGCGCTGCGGGGGAACATTGCGTGCTCGTATTCGGTGAGTGCTGTCTCCACGTCGTCGGGGTGAGCGGCGATGGCCTTGCCGAGTTCCGCGCCGTCGTACATCGCCAGTGATTCCTCGCGTTTCGCGCCTGCCGGATGACCTCCGGCAGGACCTGTCCGAAACGTTCCAGAGCCCGCCGACAAAGATCCGACAGCACAGCGGCACACGTCACCGGCCACCGACAGCGCACCGACACCACGCCCCGCGGCTGGGTCAGCCCGGCTTGACCGCCCGCGTCGCGAAGTAGTGCGACATGTATGGGGCGGACGCGTCGGACTGGTGCGGCGCTTCCGCGAAGCCAGTGAGGACGAAGCCCGCGGCCAGCTGCCCGCCGATCTGGCCGGTGAGGGTGTGGCTGTATTCGAGAGCTGCGTCCGCGCCGAACCTCGTGGCGCGTTCGTCGGCGGAGTACTGCGTGAGGTCGCTGTAGGGCAGCTTGTGCACGACGATCAGTTCGCCGCGCTCGTCGAGCGCCTCGTGGTCGAACAGGTACACATCGGGGTTGAGGAAGCCCGCGAGCAGGGTTCCGCCCGGTCGCAGGACGCGGAAGCACTCGCGCCACACCGGTGCCAGGTCCGGTACGAACAGGTTGGAGACCGGATGGAACACGACGTCGAACGTCGCGTCGCCGAAGGCTCCGAGGTCGCGCATGTCGCCCAGGACGGTGCGCAGGTCGAGTCCGTCGCGTGCCGCCACCAGCCGGTCCTGGCCGAGTTGGCCTGGTGAGTTGTCGAACACGGTGACCCGCGCCCCCGCCGCGGCGAGGATCGGACCCTGCTGGCCGCCGCCGGAGGCCAGGCACAGCACGTCCTTGCCGGTCAGGTCCGCCGGCAGCCAGGAGCGGTCGACCGGCTCGTGCCCGACGAGAACGACCGACCAGTCGCCCGTGCGGGCGCGCTCGACGTCCTCGGCACTCACCGGCCTCGACCACTCGTTGCCCTCTTGGACGTACTTGTCCCAGGCCGCCCGATTGTGGGCGACGGGGTCGACACCACTGTCCTGCACGTTCAACTCCCTGCGGTACTGACAGTCCGGTGCCGCCAGCCAACACGATCGCGGAGTGCGCGCTCAACGGAATTGGCGGGGAGAGAGTCAGTTCAGGGTGTGACCCGTCGTCGCGTCCACATGGGCCGGGATCTCCTCGTGCTGGTCGCCGACCGTGAGCGTGCCGGTGGGTTCGAGAAGCAGGATCTCGGAGGGGACCGGGGCGTAGGGCTTGTGTTCCGTGCCGCGCGGGACCGTGAAGACGGAGCCCTTGGGGAGGACGACCGTGCGCTCCCCCGCCGGCTCGCGCAGCGCGATGTGCAGTTCGCCGGCCAGGACCAGGAAGAACTCGTCGGTGTGGTCGTGGGTGTGCCAGAGGTGCTCGCCCTCGACCTTCGCGACGCGTACGTCGTAGTCGTTGACGGTGGTGACGATGCGGGGGCTCCACTGGTCGGTGAAGGAGGCGAGGGCGGCGGTGAGAGAGATCGGTTCCATGGGGGCCATCGTGCGTGTTCCGTGAGCGCCTCACGAGTGCTAGGAATCGCACATGCCGCAAGGATCCTCTCAGCAGCCGAAGCACCCGAAACACACGAAACGTCCGCATCGCGTCGCCGTCATCGTCGACGAGGGCACCAACCCCTTCGAAGTGGGCGTCGCCACCGAGCTGTTCGGGCTGCCCCGGCCCGAACTGGGGCTCTCCGGGCCGTTGTACGAGGTCCTGGTGTGCACGCCCACGCGTGAGGTGCGGATGAACCACGGGTTCTTCACCCTCACCGGAGCGCACGGCCTGGACGCCGTGGACTCGGCCGACACCCTCGTCGTACCGGGCCGACCCGACAACGTCGTACCGCGCGGGGCCGCCGTCCTGGACGCCATCCGGCGCACCCACGCGCGCGGGGCCCGTGTCATGAGCCTGTGCACCGGCAGCTTCGCGCTCGCCGAGGCCGGGCTGCTGGACGGGCGCCGGGCGACCACCCACTGGATGTGGGCCGACCGCTTCCGCACCCTGCACCCGCGCGTGCGGCTCGCACCGGACGTCCTCTTCGTGGACGACGGCGACATCCTCACCGCCTCCGGCAGCGCCGCCGCGCTCGACCTGGGGCTGCATGTCGTACGGCGGGACCATGGCGCCGAGATCGCCAACGCGGTCTCCAGGAGGCTCGTTTTCGCGGCCCATCGGGACGGCGGGCAGAGGCAGTTCGTGGAGCGGCCGTTGCCCGATGTCCCCGACGAGTCGCTCGCGCCGCTGCTCGCGTGGGCGCAGGGGCGGCTGGGGGAGCCGTTGACGGTGGCCGAACTGGCCGCCCGCGCGGCCGTCTCCCCCGCGACGCTGCACCGGCGGTTCAGGGCGCAGCTGGGGACGACTCCGCTGGCGTGGCTGACCGGGGAGCGGGTGGCACTGGCGTGCCGGCTGATCGAGCGCGGGGAGGAGCGGCTGGACGTGGTGGCCGCGCGGTGCGGGCTCGGCACCGGTGCGAATCTGCGCGTACGACTGCGGAAGGAGACCGGATTGAGCCCGTCGGCCTACCGGCGGCGTTTCGGACCGGCTGCCGGGGAAGCCGTAATGTCATGAGATTCCTCGTACGCGATCGGATCCTCGGCTTCGGTGAGGATTACTGGATCGAGGACCAGCACGGCAACAAGGCGTTCCTGGTCGACGGCAAGGCCATGCGCATCAGGGACACCTTCGAGTTGAAGGACACGCACGGGCGCGTGCTCATCGACATCCACAAGAAGATGCTCGCCCTGCGCGACACGATGGTCATCGAACGGGACGGCGAGCCCCTCGCGACCATCAGACGCAAACGGTTCTCGCTGCTGCGCAACCACTATCGGGTGTCCCTGGTGGACGGCACCGAACTCGACGTCAGCGGCAAGATCCTGGACCGCGAGTTCGGCGTCGACTACGACGGTGAGCTGCTCGCGCAGATCTCTCGGCGCTGGCTGCACATCCGGGAGACGTACGGCGTCGACATCGTCCGGGAGGACGCGGACGCGGCGCTGCTGATCGCGGTGGCGGTGTGCGTGATCCACCTGGCGGAGAAGGAACGCGAGGACTAACGCCCTCCGGGTTCGGCCGCCCTGCGCGCGCGGGTCCGGCGGCGTTCCCGCAGGTAGTGGGCGTAGTTCATGCAGACGACGGTCAGCGCGGCGAGGACCGCGCTGGCCGTCCAGCTGGGAGAGGGGTCGTCCAGCCTGCCGATGAGCCGGACGAACACCGTCATGGGGACCCATGAGATGAGCGCCCCGATGAGTACGCCCCGGGCGCCGGCGGGCGCCTCGGAGTCGCGCGGTGCGAGGTCGTAGCCGGTGCGCTCGTAGTGGGCCTGACGGCGGCGTTCGAAGCGCAGGAACGCCCAGAACAGCAGCCACGCGCACGTGCCGGTGAGGACGGTCTGCAGGAGACGGCCCCAGGCCGGGTCGGTGAAGACCGAGAGGGCCAGGCCGACGGGGGCCGCGACGAGCAGGGCCGCGACCGTCGCGCAGCCCGCCGCGTTCCGCGCGGCGAACACCAGTGGCCGGGGCGGCGGGTCCGCGCCGTCGAAGCTACGGTCGACGGCCCAGAAGGCGCGGCGGAGCGCGGCCCGAAGCCGCCTGGATCTGCCGCCCGCCTCGGACCCGTCGCTCACCTCGGATCCGCCGCTCACCCCGCGCGCCGCGGACGTTCCAGCCCCAGCACGCGGTCCTTCAGTGCCGGGAACTGTTCGCGTGTCACGGACACCCGCGCCGGGTCGAATTCCACCGTGAGGACCTCCTCGCCGGTGCCCGCCTCCGCGAGGACCTCGCCCCAGGGGTCGACCACGATCGAGTGACCGGCCTGGGGAACTCCGGCGTGCGTGCCGGCCGTTCCGCAGGCGAGGACGAACGACTGGTTCTCCACGGCGCGGGCCTGCGCCAGGAGCGTCCAGTGGGAGCGGCGGCGTTCGGGCCAGCCCGCGGGGAGGACGAGGGTCTCGGCGCCGGCGTCGACGAGGCCGCGGAAGAGTTCGGGGAAACGGAGGTCGTAGCAGGTGGCAAGACCGATGACGGTCTGGGGCAGACGGACCGTCACCAACTCGCTGCCCGCGCCCATCAGCACGGCCTCGCCCTTGTCGAAGCCGAAGCGGTGGATCTTGCGGTAGGCGGCGGCCAGTTCGCCGGAGGGGGAGAAGACCAGGGACGTGTTGTAGAGGGGGCCCTCAGGGTCGCGCTCGGGGATCGAGCCCGCGTGCAGCCAGACGCCCGCGTCGCTCGCCGCCTTGGCCATCGCCTCGTAGGTCGGCCCCTCCAGCGGCTCGGCCTCGCTGCCGAACTGCTCGTAGGCGAACGCGCCCGTGGTCCACAGCTCCGGCAGGACGACCAGGTCGGCGCCCGCCTGTTCGCGGACGAGAGCACCCATCCGAACCCGGCGAGATTCGACCGATTCGCCCTCTTCTACGGCGATCTGGATGAGAGAGGCGCGCACACTACCACCGTCCTGGCATTCGAGCCGTTCACACGGGCCTACGATCGTCACACGAAAGCACTGCCGGGGTGCCTCACAGCAGCGTAACTTAGCGTTCCAAGACACCCGCCGACAGCCACCTCCCGCTGGCAACGCCGCCCGCCACCCGACCTGTACCGACCGCCGAGGGGTCCCGTTCCGTGAGTCTGCATCCCACTCTCCAGCCCTACGCCGACGCCTGGACCCACTCCATCGAAGCGATATCCGAGCTGGTGACCCCCCTCGTGGAGGGAGAGTGGAACCGGCGAACGCCGTGCCCGGGCTGGTCGGTGCGCGATGTGGTCTCGCACGTCATCGGGCTGGACAGCGAGATGCTCGGCGACCCGCGTCCCATCCACACCCTCCCGCGCGACCTCTACCACGTCACCAACGAGCACCAGCGGTACATGGAGATGCAGGTCGACGTCCGCCGCCACCACACGGCGCCGGAGATGACGTCGGAGCTGGAGTACACGATCATCCGGCGCAACCGGCAGCTGCGCAACGAGTCGCGGGAGCCGGGCCGGAAGGTGCGCGGCCATGTCGGCACCGAGGTCACGCTCGAAGAGTCCATGCGGACCCACGCGTTCAACGTGTGGGTGCACGAGCAGGACCTGCGTACCGCCCTCGGCCGTACCGGGAACCTCGACTCCCCGGGCGCGCACATCGCCCGTGACGTGCTCCTCGCCGCGCTCCCGAAGGTCGTCGCCGAGGACTCGGGCGCCCCGCGCAGTTCGGCGGTCGTCTTCGACGTGCACGGTCCGATCGAGTTCCTCCGGACGATCCGCGTCGACATCCAGGGCCGCGGCAGTCTGGAGACGGCCCCGGCGCTCGGCCCCGCCGCGACCCTGATCCTCGACTGGGAGACGTACGTCCGGCTGGCCTGCGGGCGGGTCTCCCTCGAAGCGGTGACGGACCGCGTCAAGGCGGACGGCGATCCGGAGCTGGCGGCGTCGATACTGCGCAATTTCGCGGTCACGAAGTAGCACACCCGAGTCAGTCACCGGGAGCGGGAATTCGTTGTCGGTGATCGGCTGAGTGCGGCAAGCCTCCGCCGCATGTCTGACGTGACGTCCATCAGAACCGAGAACACCGAGCCCGGCGACGGTCCGCCCCGCCTCACCCGGCTCACCTTCCACGGTCCCCTCTCCGAGGAGCGGGCGACCCGGATCGTACGGCGGCTGGCCGGTGCGGCGCCGCGGACCGTGCCCGATCTGGGGTGCGGCTGGGGCGAGTTGATGCTCCGGGTGCTGACCGCCGTACCGGAGGCACGGGGCACCGGAGTCGACCTGGACGCGCGGGATCTGGCGCGCGGGCGGCGCGGTGCCGAGGCGCGGGGGCTCGCGGAGCGGGTCGTGTTCGTCGAGGAGTCGGCCGTGGGGACGGCGCGCGGGCCGGCCGACCTGGTGCTGTGTGTGGGTGCGAGCCACGCCCTCGCCCCCGAGATCTCCGAGGCTTTGCGTGCGTTGCGGGGGCTCGTCGCCGACGGCGGGCGGGTGCTGCTCGGCGAGGGGTTCTGGCAACGTCCGCCGACGGCGGCCGAGTTGGCACGCATGTGGCCGGAGGCCTCCGCCGACGACCATCTCGACCTCGCGACGCTCGTCGATCTGGCGGTGGCGGCCGGGTTCCGTCCCATGGGGGTCCCCCCGGTCGAGCGAAGCCGAGGGTGGGGGAGGGTCGAGACGGCGAACGCGGACGAGTGGGAGGAGTTCGAGGCGGGGTACCAGGCGGACGTGGAGGTGTGGCTCGCCGGGCACGGCGATCACCCCCTGGCCGCCGAGACGCGCGAGCGCCTCGATCGGCACCGGGCCCATTGGATGGGCTACCGGGGCGTGTTGGGCCTCGCCTACCTGACGCTGATCCCTGCCTGATCCCCTGTCAGGGGTGGCTCGCGTGCGGCACGTGCACCGTCTCCACCCGGCTCGCCACCAGCCGCTCGCGCTCGCGGCGGGCCGCCCTGCGCCGTAGCCGCAGGATCTGGCTGACGCCGAGCGCCTGGAGCACGAAGACCACCGAGAACGCGATCGAGTAGTTGTCGCCGGTCGCGTCGAGCAGCACACCGATCGCGAACAGGGTCGTCATCGAGGCCGTGAAACCACCCATGTTGGTGATTCCGGAGGCGGTGCCCTGACGCTCCGGCGGGTTGGCCGGGCGGGCGAAGTCGAAGCCCAGCATCGAGGCGGGACCGCAGGAGCCGAGCACCGCGCACAGCACGATCAGCAGCCACATCGGCGCGTGCGCGCCGGGGTAGACGAGGACGACCGCCCAGACCAACGCCGTCGCGCCGACCGTGCCCAGCGCCAGCGGCAGCCGGGCCGCGTGATGCCGGGCGACGATCTGGCCGTAGACCAGACCCACCACCATGTTGGACAGCACGACGAGGGTGAGGAGTTCGCCGGCGGTGGCGCGGGACAGGCCCTGGGCCTGGACCAGGAACGGCAGGCCCCACAGGAGCAGGAACACCATCGCCGGGAACTGGGTGGTGAAGTGCACCCACAGGCCGAGGCGGGTGCCCGGTTCGCGCCAGGAGGCGGCGATCTGGCGGCGGACGTAGGCCGCGCCCCGGTGCGGGAAGGGCTCCGGCTCGTGGCCCTCCGGGTGGTCCTTCAGGAAGAGCAACAGCAGGACGAGGACTACGACCCCGGCGAGCGCGCTGCCCGCGAAGGCGGCCGTCCAGCCGATGCCGTGCAGCAGGCGGGCGATCACCAGGGTGGAGACAAGGTTTCCGGCCATCCCGGCCAGACCCGCGAGCTGGGCGACCATCGGTCCCCGCCGGGCCGGGAACCAGCGGGTGCCCAGCCGCAGCACGCTGATGAACGTCATCGCGTCGCCGCAGCCGAGCAGCGCGCGGGAGGCGAGGGCGGTGCCGTAGGAGGGGGAGAAGGCGAAGCCGAGCTGGCCGGCGGTGAAGAGCACCACCCCGATGGTCAGCACCTTCTTGGTGCCGAGGCTGTCGACGAGCAGGCCGACAGGTATCTGCATGCCCGCGTAGACCAGGAGTTGGAGGATCGAGAAGGTGGAGAGCGCCGAGGCGTTGACGTGGAAGCGCTCGGCGGCGTCGAGGCCGGCCACTCCCAGGGACGTACGGAAGATGACGGCGACGAAGTAGACGGAGACGCCGATGCCCCATACAGCGAGGGCGCGCCGGCCGCCGGGCGGATCACCGGGCAGGGAGAGAGCGGAACTTGAACTGCTGCTGCCGCTGCTGCTCATCGGACCTCGCCCCGGGCCAGGTGGGAGAACCAGTCGACGTGCTGGTGCACGATCCCGACGGCCGCCTCGGCGTCGCCGGTGCGCAGCGCGTCGAGGATCGCCTCGTGCTCGGTGAGCGTCTTGGCGATGCGGTCGGGGTGCGAGTGCATGATGGCGACGCCCATCCGCAGCTGCCGGTCGCGGAGTTGGTCGTAGAGGCGGGAGAGGATCTCGTTGCCGCCGCTGCGGACGATCTCGGCGTGGAAGCAGCGGTCGGTGACGGCGGCACCGGCCAGGTCGCCCGCGGCGGCCTGTTCCTTCTGCCGCGCGAGGAGTTCTTCGAGCCGGGCGATGAGGGTCGGCGAGGCCGGTACGACCTTGCGGACCGCGTGCTGCTCGACCAGCATCCGGGTCTCCACCACGTCCGCGATCTCCTGCGAGGAGACGGGCAGGACGAGGGCGCCCTTCTTCGGGTAGAGCTTGATCAGCCCCTCGACCTCCAGGCGCAGCAGCGCCTCGCGCACGGGTGTCCGTGACACTCCGACGGCCTCGGCCAACTCGCCCTCGGTGAGCAGGGTTCCGCCTTCGTAGAGCCGGTCCAGGACACCTTGCTTGACGTGGGTGTAGACGCGGTCCGCGGCGGGGGGCTGTTTGACGGCGGGCGGGGCGGAACCGGTGGTGACGAGGGACGGGGACGACATGAGGACAGCATAGATACAACACGTACGCATGAGGGGAGCCGTCCAGGATGCGGACGGAACCAAGGGGGACCCGGGGTGCGTCTACGGATGTGTATTTCCGCGGCCGGTTCCCGGGGGCGTGTCACACATTCGAGGAACCCGCCCCAGCAACCGCACAACCTTCTGTGCTACTTACGTGTCACACACGTGCGGCCCTCTTCTTTCCCCCCTCCAACTGGGCCGTTCCTCAGGGGCATTCAACGTATTCGGGGTACCTCAGTTGATTACTGCCATTAACGGCATCAAGGGCAGCCGCTTCCGCAGAGCCGCCGCGGTCACCGTGACCGCAGGCGCCGTGCTCGCGACCGGCGCCCTGACCGCGGCACCCGCGCAGGCTGTCACGACGCCCACCATCACCGCCAAGGGCGGGTTCCTGATGAACAGCGCGAACGGCAAGACCCTCTTCGCCAAGGCAGCCGACACCAAGCGGCTCACGGCCTCCACCACGAAGGTCATGACCGCGAAGGTCGTGCTCTCCCAGTCGAACCTGAACCTGAACGCCACGGTCACGATCAAGAAGGCGTACAGCGACTACATCGTTGCCAAGGGTGCGTCGTCCGCGCACCTGATCGTGGGTGACAAGGTCACCGTCCGCCAGCTGCTGTACGGGATGATGCTGCAGTCCGGCTGCGACGCCGCGATGGCCCTGGCCGACAAGTACGGCTCCGGTTCAACCGTCTCGGCCCGCACCAAGAACTTCATCGCCAAGATGAACACCACGGCCAAGAGCCTGGGCATGACGAACACGCACTTCGACTCGTTCGACGGCAACAGCAACGGCAACAACTACTCGACGCCGCGTGACCTGACGAAGATTGCCGTCAGCGCGATGAAACTCTCCACGTTCAAGACCGTCGTGAAGACCAAGTCGTACACAGCCAAGACGACCACCAAGACCGGTTCCACGCGGAGCACGACCTGGAGCAACACCAACACCCTGCTCGGCTGGAACGGCACACTCGGTATCAAGACCGGCTCGGGCACCGAGGCCCATTACTGCCTCGTCTTCGCCGCCACGAAGAACGGCGAGTCGGTGATCGGCGCCGTCATGACCGCCGCCAACGAGGCCAACCGCACGGCGGACGTGAAGAAGCTCATCACGTACGGTTACGCGAAGATCAGCTGACGTTCAGATCCACACGGGGACCTGCCGCATGCCAGCGGCGGGTCCCTTTGTCGTACGGCTCCGTCGCCGGCCGGGCTCTCTAGTCGGTGTCCGTCGCCGCCAGCACCGCGATCCGGCGGCGGTCGGGGGAGAGGGCGGCTATGCCGTAGTCGGACTCGATGTCGCCGTGGAACCAGTCCGTGTCGGTGTCGAAGTGGAACCAGGTGCTCTGCCGGGCACGGTGCTCCACCTCCTCCGCGCTCGCGCCCGCCGGAGCACCGCTCAGCCCGGCGATCGAACGCCATGCCCACAGTCGGCCATACGCGCCGTGCACGCCCGTGTCGAACATGCCGCCCATCGACGCCGTGGCGAAGAGGAGCCGCCAGATCTCGTCCAGCGGGCGGACGGCGATCTCGAAGCGATCCGTGGGGGCGAGCCCGTCGACACAGGGCATGGACAGGGTCGGCAGCAGAGCCGGTACCCGCTCGGGTGCGATGGCCTCGTCCAGCATGAAGACCCAGGCGCCGTGGTCACCCCATTCGCCCGCCTTCACGGCGGCAACAATGCTCTCCTGTACGTCCGTTGTGGCCCTGTCGCGCAGGGCGGACCGCTCGGAGGTACGGGGCGTCGGCGGGTCCACGCGACCCTCGGCGGGCAGCTGACTCGGCACTCCGTAGAAGGAGCCGTTGATCGAACGGCTCGGGAAGCCGGCGCCGGACTCCACGTCGCGGCGGTGCGCCGGAAGCCAGGACAGAGGGTGCCACGGGGGTCGTACGCGCGACGAGGAACGCAGCGCCGGATACGCGTCGGTCTCCACACCACGGAGCACCAACTCGTGGAAGAGGCAGACGTACAGCTCGTCCAGGTGATCCAGTCCGCGACGGTCGAAGACGGTGGCTGCGAGGTCGGTGACCTGTTGGTGCTCCGCGAGGAGCGAGGCGACGAAAGGCAGCAGGGGGCGGGAACTCCCTGTGGGCGGGCGCTTCTCGTCGAGGAGTTGGAGGAGGTTGACCAGGCTGTCACGGCTGGGGGTGAGGGCCAGCACCCGTACGACGTGGGCCAGTTGGCGCTCGTACTCCCTTACCTGCCGAACGGCGTCCTCGTGCCGGTGGGCCAACTGCTCCCCCAGCTTGCGCACGTACGATGCGTCGCCTTGCGCGGCGCGCTGTTCGGCGTGGTTCCACGGGAGCCCGTCGAGATCACTCACCCTCGGTCGTCGCCTGCGTGCGCTGCGAACGCCGTCCAGGTGGCGGGGGTGAGACGGAGTATGGGGCCGTCGGGTGCCTTGGAGTCTCGGACGGCGACTGTGGTGGGGATGTTGCGGGCGACTTCGACGCACTGCTGTCCGGCATCACCGCCGCTGTAGCTGGACTTGACGAACACGAACTCTGTCACCGGATCTACATCTCCTTGCGAATGGCTTCGATCAGATCGAGAGCGTTGCGCTCCGCCAGCCCCACTCGCGCGATGCGGTCGAAAATCCGACCATGCCGGGCCGCGTCCTCCTCGCTCTCCAACCAGAGCGTAGAAGAGGGTACGTCCATGTGCACGACGTCCAGGGCACCGGGTTCTGCGAACGAGACGATGCTGAACGACCCGATCATGCCGGGGTTCGCGCCTGCCAGAAAAGGCACCACCTGCAAGGTCACCGTGTCCGTGCGGGCCAGGTCCAGCAGCTGCCCCAGCTGCTCCTTCATCACGGCACGGCCACCTACGAGTTGGCGTAGCGCTCCCTCGTGCACCACGGCCCACAACTCCAGTGGCCGTTCCGAACGCAGTCGGGCCTGACGAGCCAGCCTCGCCTCCACAAAGGGTTCGATCTCCCCCGGGTCCTCCCACGATCCCGCGCCGACGGCCACCGCACGCGCGTAATCCGGTGTCTGCAACAGGCCGGGAACAAAGGCCAGTTCCCAGGTACGCATGCTGGTGGCGATGTCCTCCAATGCCACGTACTCGACCATCGCCGAAAGCTGCGGGTACTGGTTCCACCAACCACGAGCCTTGCGTCTCTCACGGTCCGTCCTCGCAAGGGTCAGCAACCGCCCGATCACCGGCTCAGCCGTCTCGCTGTACAGGTGACAGAGCGCGCGAATGTCCGGATCACGGATCGGCACCTGCCCGCGCTCCATCTTCGCGACCTTGGCCACCGACGCCGACAACGCCTCGGCGGCATGCGCCTGACGCAGCCCACGCACCTCACGCATGCGGAGCAGTTCACCGCCCAGCCGCCGCGCCAGCACGGTCGACACGGACACCCCGCGATCAGGGTTCCGACCTGCCATCTCGCGCTCCCTCCCGACGAGTTGGTCACAGTCTGTGCCGTCGTCGCACTGCGAGCAAGCAAATTCGAGTAGAAATTTATGGCCTCACACTTGCTGGCCAATGACTCCCACCGCTACCGTCAGTACCGAATCACCCACCCAGCGACACCAGTTGGCGGAAGCGCACCGTGCTGCCTGCACCCGGCACAGCACGGCAGAGCCACCCCACCTGGCCCCGTCCCCCACCGCACAAGGAGGTGCGCCCCGGTGACCGACTCCTGCCCTCCCGGATACCCCAACCCCCACGACCGCCGCCGCTACGACCACTACGACGCCGTCACCTACACCCCGTACCCGATCAACATCCCCCGCGCCCGCAGACACGTCGCCCACCTCACCACCACCTGGGGACACCCCCACTCCGCCGGCGACGCGGCCCTGCTGGCAAGCGAGTTGTGCACGAACGCCTTACTGCACGGCTGCCTCCGGGACCGCCTGTTCCGCGTGGAGACGTCCCTCACCGGCAACGCCCTGCGCGTCGCGGTCACCGACCCGAGAGGCGAGCGACTCCCGTGGCCCCAAAACTCCACCCCGGACGACCAGTTCGGCCGAGGTCTCCTCATCGTCCGTACGCTGGCCGCCCGTTGGGCCGTGGAGAGGCTCACTGTCGGCAAGACGGTCTGGGCGGAGTTGGACATCGCGGGACCCTGAACGGCCTCGCTTCCGGGCCACTGCGAACCGTAGGATTATTGCAACAGCAAGTGAAGTGTGAGGCCGACGTGACGGGGGCGGGGATACGGCATGGCAGTGCCCGGAACAGGCACGGACCAGGGCGGCGGCCCCAACCTGCGCGTGACGTCCTCCGACCTCACCAAGCTCGCCGGTGACCTCGACGACATGCAGGATCACCTCGACAAGCAGGTCAGACGCATGGACGCGATCGTCGACCGCATCGAGGCCGGCTGGCGCGGCCCGGCGGCGACGGCGTACCGCGAGTTCCACCGCGCGGCGACCGAGGACGCCGTACGCATCCGCGAAGTGATGAAGCTGCTGGAAGAGGCCGTACGCATGAGCAGGGACGGCTTCTCCGCGAACGACATCGAGGTGCTGGAGCAGATGCGGAAGATCCAGGTGAACGTCGCCGGCGAGGTCGCCAAACTGTCCACGCCCGGCGTGGAGGCGACGGGCGGCGATACGCCGACGCCGCCCCGCAGCAGCCTCGACTCCTTCTGAACCGAGCCGTCAAGTGCCAGTCACCCAGCTGTAGTTGCCAACGGAACCGATATCCAGGGGGATCATGTCGACCGGGGCTTCCGCCGACGACGACCACATAGCCGTCTCCTTCGCCACGCTCCACGACCTCGCCACCGAGCTGGAGGACATCCTCAAGCAGCTCAACGGCAAACTCGACGACCTCTACGACCGCGCCGAACCGGTCGTCCTGTCCTGGAAGGGCGAGGCCCGCGAGGTCTTCGTGGAGAAGCTGGACGAGTGGGACCGCTCGGCACAGGATCTGCAGGCCGCGCAGAAGTGGCTGCACGCATACGTCACCACAGGGCATGCGAATTACTCGGCGGCGCACCGGGCGGTGCTGCGGGGTTGGGGGGCGGCCTGATGGTAACGCCCTCTCCCTCGCCATCGACGACACCGCCCGCCACCACCGGCAGCGGTTCGCTGCCCGCCCCGGCGTCCGGCTCGGGCGGTGCGACCCCCGCGCCTTCTCCTGGTTCGCTCCAGGACCCGCAGGGCAAGGACCTCTCGCAACAGGACACGGTCTCGGCCCGGCAGCAACGTTCCGACGAGCTGGCCGCGATGAAGCCCTCCGCTCCGGGCAGCAGCGTGGTCACCGGGTTCGACGTCCAGCCGCCGCACGTGTACTACGCGTCCTTCATGCTGCGCAACGCCCAGTACGACTTCGCCGACCGGGCCAAGAGCCTCGTCGACACGCTCGACGGATACGAACACGCGGTGGGCTGCGGCTCGGGACCGGAGGCCTTCGCCAAGGCGTACACCGAGATCGCCGCCCTGTTCCTCGACGTCTGGGACCGGGCCACCGAGGGTGTCGGAGGTGCGGCCGTGGGCCTCACGGTGACCGCCAACAACTACGCGGAGGCAGAACACGCCACCAACATCCTGACCCCTTCGGTGGTGAAGAAGAGTCCGCCGGCCGTCCTCAAAAGGGCCGGTGCGGGTGGCCCGGTCGCCGATCTCGCCTGGGGCAACGCCTCCGCCGAGGACGGCTGGGGCAACGCGATCATCGACGAGGTCTCCGGCGCGCTGAGCTGGGTCGGCGACCACGTACTGCGCCCGATCCTCAAGCACGCTCTGCAGCACGGGAAGGTCGCGGACATCACGCCGGGCGGCGACGACGTCAGCCTGCCAAAGATCGCGCAGGCCTGGCGGCAGGCGGGCAAGGACGCCGAGAAGTCCGCGGACAGCTTCGACGACGCCATCGCGTACATCACCAATCCCGCGTCGGGGAACGACGAGTGGCAGAGCGCGATGAGGGACTTCTGTTCCTCGATATGGGGCACAACGGCCTGGGGCCAGGAACGGCTCGGCCACAAGTGGAACCACAAGGATGGCCGGCGGCCCGCGCTGGATGTCCTCCAGGACTCCGCACGAGACATCGCCACGGCCAGTGACGGGGTCAGCGCCGAAGTCACGAAGATCAGGTCCACGATCATCGACGTCTACAAGGACGCGGCGACGAAAACCTTCGCCGTGAAGGGGATCCTGGACGCCCTGGAAAAGCTCAGCGAACTCCCCGAGCTGGCCGCGGAGTTCATATCCAACATCGACACGGGGCGCCTGAATCACGCGGTTGACGCCTACAACCGGGAAATTCATTCCTACGGTGCCGAATTGAGCACACTCAAGGAAGCTCTGGAGGAAGCAAGGCTCAGTGTCCCCAGATACGCTGCCGAGGAAGCACGTGCCGAGGCTTTCGGTGCGCGGTCGCTCGACGAGTTCAAGCACAGTCACGCCTGGACGAATCCGGAGGACACCAAGAACGGCATCTACAAGATCGACCTCGCAAGCAACGAATGGCTCGACGGCGGCCACACTCTCGACAAACACGTAGGCAAGTCGGACGAACAGCTCGCCCAACGTCTACGCGATCAGGGAGATCCGCCGACAGCCGCCTGGCCACACGGAAAGCCGCATGTCGGGGCGGCGTCCACGTTCACTACGACGGCACAGGCACAGAGACTGACTCAGTACAATGTGGACGAGAACTCAGCCGAAATCACAGCATGGCTCGGGCGTCCACCGTCAGCTCAGAACGACGATCTCAAACTTCCCATCAATTGCACGGCACCAAATGGTGAGACGAGCGGGCGCAGTGTCACCAAGCAGCCGAACGATGTGAACAACGAGGGGTTCAAGACCAAGGGGCTGGAGGCAGAAGCCATTCCAGTCAACAAGGTGAGAACCATCCTCAAGTACGACCCTCAACTGGATCCTCCGTTCGTCGTCCTGACGTCAATGCCCAACAGATAAGCCGCATTTCAGAGGCTAGGAGTGGCCATCAGTACGGATTGGTATCCCGCTTCGATGACGTGGCAGGACATGGACCCGGCTACGCATCTGTTCGACCCCGCTCGGGCAGCAGACGTCGTGTACGAGATCGCGTCCTCGCCGGACCCGCGGTCCGGTCGCGCGGGGGTACCGCGGTCGACCCGTTCAATCGCCCGTGGTCTTGCCGAACACTACGACTCCTGGGCATTCGGCTGGTTCAATGCGACAGGTTCATCGCCCGACTCCGGACTCGTTGTCAGGGAGGTCCCGGCAAGCGGCCCGGGCGGGAGCGAACTGGAGCAGCAGACGCAGCGGTGCCTGAGTGCCTTGCTTCAATGGCGAGCGTGGCTGGAGGAACTTGCCGCAGTCTTCGAGCAGTTCACACTCGGGCCGGACGCGGACGAGAAACAGATCCGCCAAGTGCGCGAGCAGGCTGTCGCTCCCCTTGTCACACTCGTCGTCGAACGCACCGGAGCCGGTGAGAGCTGGCGGTCCGTCTTCGAACAGGCACTTGCCTGGTACTTGGAGTCGACCGGTCTGCCTCCGGCCGAGGCGGAGGAACTGACGGACGAGGTCGTGGACTCCGAGTTCGAGAGCTGGGTCGCGCCCGATGAACAAGCGGTGGACCGGGTTCGGGAGGCCATCGGAGGATACGGTGCGTGACGACCTGCAGAACTGGCTACGGGTGCGCGCCGAAGTCGACTGGAGACACGCGTCCAAAACTCTGACAGGCCCGATCCATGGACGCCGCGACGCCGTCGACGAGGTGATCGGGACAGGCGGCAGGCCGAACGATCCCGCTCGCGGTGCCCGAGTACGGGCTGCTTGGCGGATGGCCCGAGCGGACGCCACGGCAGGCAGGCCCCTCGACTTCGACGTCCTGTGCACGTGGCAGAAGCTGGTACTCGGGCGGCCTGATGTCGCATTTCGCGTCCTGCCTGCCTTCGCCAAGGCCGGACGGGAGCGGTACGGCCTGTGCGCCGATACACCGGCCCAATTCGATGAATGCCTGCGGCAGGCCACTGACATCGACACCGTCCTCCCGCTCCCGGCCCGTGCGGCCCGTGCCTATCTCGATGTGTGCTTCTTCCATCCCTTCGACGACGGAAATGGCCGTGCCGCTTTGCTGGCCCTGGCATTCGTGCTGGCACGCGAGGATGTCGTGCTGGACGAGGTCGGTCCCATCCAGATACGCCGATACGCCGAGGACGCGTCGGGCGCGAGAGCGTTGGCGCGTCTGATCCACGTCCTGGCCACAGCCGCCGAGCGCCGTGACCGGACGGAAACGTCGACGGATGCGCGAGGATCCGATGGCGGAACCCACCGTCCGTACCTATCCGCAAGCCCCTCGACGAGGTGACGCCCGTGCAGGAATCGCCGGCAGTGCGTACAAGAAGTTCGACCTACCCCGACCACGAAACCGCCCAATGGGCCACCCAACAGGTCGTCACTGCCAACGAGCAGGCGATCCACCGCTGGCTGGCCCAGTCCACGCGCCCCCGCCTGACCATCGAGGCGTCCTGGCCCTCCCGCCCCGAACCGGTCGGACGGGTCCTGCTCCAGGCGATGATGCTGGCCGGACGGGACCCGGTGGACGTCCGCGCGGCCCGGGTGATCCTGAAGCGGGACGCATCCCGGCCGCACGGGTTCGCTGTCCACGCCACGTTCCCTGTCTACCTGTAACAACCCGATCCGTAGAGGCTGATCCCCTTGCCCCTGAGCCCCCTCGAACACGACCGCCGCTACGGCGAGTTGGACCAGGTGATCCGCGCCTACGCCGGACAGCCGCCCGACGACACCCCGGACAAGCCGAGCGAGGCGCTGGTCGCCTATCTCCGCCACACCTGGCACACCCGCCCCTGGGCCCTCGCCGTCGCCGAACGCCAACTCCGCGAGTACGCCGACAACCCTCCCGGCCGACTCCGCCTGCGTCTCGGCGAGTTCTACGCCGTCCCGGACGTCGGCCTTCCCGAATCAGACGTCCAGCAGTGGCTGTACTGCCTCGCCGACCACATCAAGCACAGCGTCGAGGAGGGCGAGGTCCCGCCCCCGGCCACTCCCGCCACCCATTGGGAATGGCACGCCCGCTTCCCGGAACTCGGCCAGTTCCTCGGCGGGTGGTTCTCCCAGGACATGCCGGACGAGTTCGACGACCACGACGCGGCGGTCGACGACTACCGGACCTCGACCGACCCGCAGTTGGTCGCCCACCTCGTCGGCGAGCTGCACGAACTGCTCACTCTGGACATCGACGAGTCCGACTACGCCCTCGCCCTAGCCGAGTTGGGCATGGAGGTCGACCCACCGGCGCCGTACTCACCCAGCGGCTGGCTCGCACTGGTCGCCGACCGGCTGACCGCGCCGCGTGCCGAGTACGGGCCCCCGCCGGGCAGCGCCGCGAAGTGACCCAGTGGGCCGATGAGTTGACGCCTTACACGCTTCGGCGGTCCCGTGCTGTGGATTCGGGTGATCTTCCACCGCAATCCTGAACATCCTTGTATCAGCTGGCATATTCATTCGCCTCCGCCCTGCGTTCCCCGGCGGAGGTGGTTCACATGAACGACCCCAGCAAACGACCCGATTCCGCCGAACAGCACGAGGCGATCGACGTCAACGACTTCGTCTACGCGACTACCGGAGCCCGCGTCCGGAGGCTGACCATGCCGGACGGGACGCACTGGTTCCCGGCTGTGGATGTCTGCAAGGAGTTGGGACACTCCAATGCCAGAAAGGCTCTCGCCGACCATGTTCCCGAGGGGTCCCGAGAAACTCTTGAGACCGTAACGAATGGTTACGGTCTCAGCGTTCCCGCAGGTCGGGAGTGGCGCCGAGACATGAATCTCATCAATCTTCAGGGGCTGCTCTTCCTCGTCAACGCCTGCACCAAGCCCTCAGCCGCGCCCTTCAAGCAGTGGGCCGTCGAAGTGATCGAGACCATCCAGCGCGAAGGCTCCTACACCCTCGAAGAAGCCGAGGTGCAGCCCGCCGACCCCGGAGCCTCCATCGCGTACGCGATGCCCGAGCAGGTCGCCGAGGCCATCGTCCGGCTGGAGGCGCACAACCTTCAGGTGGACGGGGAGCTTGCGGTCGCGCAGCGTGAATCGCTGGCGTTGCAAAGGGAGATGCTCGCCGCCCAGCGTGCGACGCTCGTCGCGCAGGAGACCATCGCCCAGGCCATGGGACGCATCGCGGACCGGCTCGACGTGCTCGCTCTCGACCGTCCTGCGGTCGTCGACGCCCCCGCCCTTCAGCCCACCACGGAATCCGTGCTGGCCGACTGGCGGCAACGGCTGTCCGTCACGGAGGACGTGTGGACGGTGGCCGTGGTGATCGCACCGGTGCTGGTCGAGGAGGGGGGAACTGCGTGAGCCGCTCGAATCTATCGCGTCGCGTACGGGGCTGACCGTACGCCGCGTCAACGAGTGTCTCCGCCTGCTGCGCCAGCACGCCTGCATCCGCTCGCGCGGCGGGGCGGAGGACGGGGCGCCGGTGTACGTGCTCGACGGGTCCTGAGGCCGGCCTGAACACTCCGGAACAGCGGAGGGGGCGGTCGCAAAACGAAGTTGCGGCCGTCCCCTCCAGGCGTCCTAGGGTACCGAATGGGCGGACGTCACGCCCAGGTGATCAGCCGCTTCGGCTGTTCAAGAATCGCCGCCACATCCGCCAGCACCTTCGACCCCAACTCCCCGTCCACCAGCCGGTGGTCGAAGCTCAGCGCGAGCGTCGTGACCTGGCGGGGCTTCACCTTGCCCTTGTGGACCCACGGCTGGAGTTTGATCGTGCCGATCGCGAGGATCGCCGACTCGCCGGGGTTGAGGATCGGGGTGCCGGTGTCGATGCCGAAGACGCCGACGTTGGTGATGGTCACCGTGCCGCCCTGCATCGCCGCGGGAGACGTCTTGCCGTCGCGTGCCGTGGACACCAACTCGCCCAGTGAATCCGCCAGTTGGGGCAGCGTCTTCACGTGGGCGTCCTTGATGTTCGGCACGATCAACCCGCGCGGGGTCGCCGCCGCGATGCCGAGGTTGACGTAGTGCTTGAGGACGATCTCCTGCGCGGCCTCGTCCCAGGACGCGTTGATGTCCGGGTTGCGCTTGATCGCGACCAGCAGGGCCTTGGCGATCAGGAGCAACGGGTTCACCCGCAGGCCCTGCAGCTCCTTGTCCTGCTTCAGTTCCTCGACCAGCTTCATCGTGCGGGTCACGTCCACCGTCACGAACTCCGTGACATGCGGCGCCGTGAACGCCGAGCCGACCATCGCCGCCGCCGTCGCCCTGCGGACGCCCTTGACCGGGATGCGGGTCTCCCGGGTCGAGTCGTACGTCGCGGAAGGCACCGAGAGGGCCGCGGGGACAGGGGTCGGTGCGGGTGCGGGGGTCTGCACCGGTTCCGGTGCCGGGGCCTGCGCCGGAGCCAGCGCCGCGTGCACGTCCTCGCGGGTGATGATGCCGTCCGGGCCCGACGGGGTCACCGTCGCCAGGTCGACGCCCAGGTCCTTCGCCAGCTTGCGCACCGGCGGCTTGGCGAGGGGGCGGGACGGGGACGCCACTGCCGGCGCGTGGCCGTTCAGCTCCGCCTGTACGGCCGCCGTCGCCGCCGACGCTTCCTGCGCCGGGATCTCCGCGCCCTTGCGGGGGCGGCGCTTCGTCGCGGACGTGGAGACGCCGTAGCCCACCAGCACCGGGGTGCGGGCGGCGGGCTTCGCCTCCTCCACCGGCTCCGGCTTCGGCTCGGGCCGAGCCTCGGCCGCGGAACCCGCGACCGCCACCGCGATGATGGACGTGCCCACCGCCACCGTCGTCCCCTCCGGGAAGCGGAGTTCGTGGACCACGCCGTCGTACGGGATGGGGAGTTCCACCGCCGCCTTGGCCGTCTCCACCTCGCAGACGACCTGGCCGTCGGTGACGGTGTCGCCGGGCTGGACGTACCACTTGAGGATCTCGGCCTCGGTCAGGCCCTCGCCCACGTCCGGCATCTTGAACTCGCGTACGGACGCTTCCGCTTGAGTCATCGTCGTCACGACCCTCTCCTCAGTACGCCAGAGCGCGGTCGACGGCGTCGAGCACCCGGTCCAGGCTCGGCAGGTACTCCTCCTCCAGGCGGGCCGGCGGGTACGGGGCGTGGTAACCGCCGACCCTGAGCACCGGGGCCTCCAGGTGGTAGAAGCAGCGCTCGGTGATGCGGGCCGCGATCTCGGCGCCGGAGCCGAAGAACACCGGCGCCTCGTGGACCACGACCAGGCGGCGGGTCTTCTCGACCGAGGCCTGGATCGCGTCGAAGTCCAGCGGGGACACCGAGCGCAGGTCCAGGATCTCCAGCGACTTGCCCTCCTCGGCCGCCGCGTCGGCGACTTCCTGGCAGAGCTTCACCATCGGGCCGTAGGCGGCGAGGGTCAGGGCGGTGCCCTCGCGGACCACGCGGGCCTTGTGCAGGGGGCCGGGGATCGACTCGGTGTTGACTTCGCCCTTGTCCCAGTAGCGCCGTTTCGGCTCGAAGAAGATCACCGGGTCGTCGCTCTGGATGGCCTGCTGCATCATCCAGTAGGCGTCCGACGCGTTCGACGGGCTGACGATCTTCAGGCCGGGCACGTGGGCGAACAGGGCCTCGGGGGACTCCGAGTGGTGTTCGACCGCGCCGATTCCGCCGCCGTAGGGGATGCGGACGACGACAGGGAGTTTGACCTTGCCCAGGGAGCGGGCGTGCATCTTGGCGAGCTGGGTGACGATCTGGTCGTAGGCCGGGAAGACGAAGCCGTCGAACTGGATCTCCACGACCGGGCGGTAGCCGCGGAGGGCCAATCCGATGGCGGTGCCTACGATGCCCGACTCAGCGAGGGGGGTGTCGACCACCCTGCGCTCGCCGAAGTCCTTCTGGAGGCCGTCCGTGACGCGGAAGACGCCGCCGAGCTTGCCGACGTCCTCGCCCATGATGAGGACCTTGGGGTCGGACTCCAGGGCGGCGCGCAGCGATTCGTTGATCGCCTTGGCCAGCGGCAGGTTCTTGGTTGTCGCGGTCTGCGCCATGTCACTTACCCCCTTCTTCGTCCGCGAACGACGCCTGGTAGGCGGCGAACTGGGCCCTCTCCTCGTCGACGAGCGCGTGCCCGTCCGCGTACACGTGCTCGAAGAGTGCGAACCGGTCCGGGTCCGGCATGGCACGGACCGCTTCGCGTACTCGCCTGCCCAACGTCTCGCTTTCCGCTTCGAGTTCCGCGAAAAATCCCTCGTCCGCGTGGTTTGAGGCTTCGAGATACCGGCGCAGGCGCAGGATCGGATCCTTCGCCTCCCAGGACTCGCGCTCCTCGTCGGCGCGGTACTTCGTCGGGTCGTCGGAGGTGGTGTGGGCGCCCATGCGGTACGTGTACGCCTCGACGAGCGTCGGGCCCTCGCCGCTGCGGGCCCGCTCCAGCGCCCACTTGGTGACCGCGAGGCAGGCCAGGACGTCGTTGCCGTCGACGCGGACGCCGGGGAAGCCGTAGCCCTGCGCGCGCTGGTAGAGCGGGACGCGGGTCTGCTTCTCGGTGGGCTCGGAGATGGCCCACTGGTTGTTCTGGCAGAAGAACACCACCGGGGCGTTGTACACCGCCGAGAAGGTGAACGATTCGGCGACGTCGCCCTGGCTGGAGGCGCCGTCCCCGAAGTACGCGACGACGGCGCTGTCGGCGCCGTCCATGGTCACGCCCATCGCGTAGCCGGTGGCGTGCAGGGTCTGCGAGCCGATGACGATCGTGTACAGGTGGAAGTTGTTGGTGTTCGGGTCCCAGCCGCCGTGGTTGACGCCCCGGAACATGCCCAGCAGGTTGGTCGGGTCGACGCCGCGGCACCAGGCGACGCCGTGCTCGCGGTAGGTCGGGAAGACGTAGTCGTCCTCGCGGGTGGCCCGCCCGGAGCCGATCTGGGCGGCCTCCTGGCCGAGCAGCGAGGCCCACAGGCCCAGCTCGCCCTGGCGCTGGAGGGCGGTGGCCTCGGCGTCGAAGCGCCGGGTGAGCACCATGTCGCGGTACAGGCCGCGGAGCTCATCGGGGGTGATGCCGGCGACGTACTTGTCGTACGGGGCGGTCTTCGCGTTCTTGACTCGCTTGCCCTCGGGCGTCAGCAGCTGGACGAGGTCCGGGTCGGCGCCCTTGGCCTTGCTTCCGGCGCTGCGTCGCGGCTTGCGCGTGGCAGTGCTCTCCACGGTCACGTGTGCTCCTCCGTCGGTCCGGCTCCCCGGGTTCGCCGGGTGCCAGTGCGGCTCACCTGCGCCCCACGGACGCACAGGGTGGGTGCGGTTCGTCGGGAGCAGGCGTGACAGGTGCCCCGGCGAGCGCCCTGCAACAGGCACGTTACCCAGTGCTCCACAATTCTGTGAAACCCCTCCTGACCTGCGATTTTGCTTGGATTTCCAAGTAAATCGGCAAAGTCGGGAACAACTCCTGGTCACAGCCTTGCAGGGGGCCGGAACAACGGCACGTTATCCCGGTCACCTCGGGCACGGGAAGAGGCCGCGTGTGAGACTTGCCGTGTGCGCGAAGACGGAAAAATCAGCGTTTTTCTCCTCGATGACCATGAAGTGGTACGCAGAGGTGTCCATGAGTTGCTCTCCGTGGAGGACGACATCGAGGTGGTCGGCGAGGCCGGCACGGCGGCCGACGCACTGGTGCGGATCCCGGCCGTGCGCCCCGATGTCGCGATCCTGGACGTACGGCTCCCGGACGGCAGCGGGGTCGAGGTGTGCCGGGAGATCCGCGCGCGGGACGAGTCGGTGAAGTGCCTGATGCTGACCTCCTACGCGGACGACGAGGCCCTGTTCGACGCGATCATGGCGGGTGCCTCCGGGTACGTCCTGAAGGCCATCCGGGGGAACGAACTGCTGAGTGCCGTACGGGACGTCGCGGCCGGGAAGTCGCTGCTGGACCCGGTGGCGACCGCCCGGGTCCTGGAGCGGCTGCGCAACGGCGGCGCCGAGCCGGACGACAGGTTCGACGCGCTCACCGACCAGGAGCGCAGGATCCTCGACCTGATCGGGGAGGGGCTCACCAACCGGGCGATCGGCGAGCGGCTGCACCTCGCGGAGAAGACCATCAAGAACTACGTGTCCAGTCTGCTTTCCAAACTCGGTATGGAGCGGCGCTCGCAGGCGGCGGCCTATGTGGCGCGCAGACAGGCCGAGCGGCAGCGCCATTAGGGACCAAAGACCTCTCCCCCGGGAGGCCCGATACGCCGACAGTGGTCGTATGTCCGAGGACGCACAGCCGGCCGTCGCGCTGCTCTCCCGCGCCGATCACGGCAGGGTGGCCACCACTCTGCGGGCGCTGCCCTTCCTGGCCCTCGCCGGGCACATCGTCCAGGACGGCCGGCTGCTGCTGCGCATGCCCCTCAGCCACGGCCACCACCACGCGTGCGTGGGCAGCGTCGTCGCCTACGGGGCCGACAACCTGGACTCGGCCGGACCGGGCGAGGAGTTGTGGTCCGCGCAGGTGATCGGCAGGTGCGAGCCGCACGAGCCGACGGCCGACCAGGTCGAGCGTTTCGGCCCGACCCGGGACGCGATGGTCTACCTGCGCATCGAACCGCGGCTCGGCACCGTGCACGCGGTGGACGGCGGTCTGGAACGGCGCTTCGGGCCCACCCCGTGACCGAAAGCGACCATCGACGACCGAGCGGTGACTTTCTGTGACAAACCGCAGCTCACGGGCGCGTTCCGTGCCCTAGCATCGGCCGCGTGCCACCCTTACGTGTACCACCCCTCGTGCCCCACGCGCCCCCACTGGGCGCCCTCCTCCGCCAGTACGCCGCCGGGTCCGCCGTCACCTGCGAACCCGTCGAACAGGGCCTCCTGAACCGCGGCTACCGGCTCCGCACCACCCGGGGCCGCTACTTCCTCAAGCACCACTTCGACCCCGAGACCGCGGACCCGGCGGCGATCGCCCGCCAGCACGCCGCGACCCGGCGCCTCGCCGACCTCGGCGTCCCCGTCGCGCCGCCGCTGCCCGACCGCGACGGCCGTACGGTCGCCGTCGTGGGCGGTCACGCCTACGCCCTGCACCCCTGGGTCGACGGCCGCCACCGCCACGGCGGCCAGCTCACCCCCGTCCAGTGCGGACGCCTCGGCGCGCTCCTCGGGATCGTCCACGCGAGCCTGGAGCGGGTGATGCCGGGACAGCGCGGGGAGTGCGCGCCGGGGGCCGACCCCGCCGACACCTTCGCCCTCATCGACGACCTGCTCGGGCACGTCCGCCGGCACCGGCCCGCCGACGCCTTCGACGAACTGGCCCGCCACCGGCTGCTGGAGCGGCGCGAACTGCTGGAGCGGCACGCGGACCGGCGCCCGCCGCGCGGGGGCTCCGTGGGCTGGGTGCACGGGGACTTCCACCCGTTCAACCTGCTCTACAAGGGCGACGCCCCCGCCGCGATCGTCGACTGGGACCGGCTCGGCGTACAGCCCCGCGCAGAGGAGGCCGTACGCGCCGCCGCGATCTTCTTCGTACGGCCCGACGGGGCGCTCGACCTGCCGAAGGTGCGGGCGTACGCGCACGCGTACCGGCGGGCCGCGCGGGCCACCCCCTCCGAACTCGCCGCCGCCGTGCACCGGGTGTGGTGGGAACGGCTCAACGACTTCTGGATGCTGCGCTGGCACTACGAACGCGGCGACACCCGCGCGGACCCCCAGTTCCCGGCCGCCTCGGCGCTCGCCGTGTGGTGGACGCGGGAGTACGACGCGGTGTGCGAGGCCTTCACGGAGTACGCCCCCTAGAGCCTCCTGGAGGACGACGGAAAACGGCACGCGCGCGTGGACCCCTGTTACGGGGTGCACGCGCGCGTGTCGTTGTGCGTGGAGGTCAGCCGGCGCCCAGGGCTCCGGCGACGGCGCCGGTACCGCCGTCGGCACCCGGGTCGCCCGTGTCCGTCGGATCCGGCGAGGTGCTCGCGGTCGGAGTGTCCGACGGCTCCGTGGCGGACGGGGTCGGGGTGTTCGACGGCTCCTCGGAGGCCGTCTCCGACGGGGTGTACGAGGGTGTGCGCGACGGCGTGTAGCCCGAACCGGAGCTCGTGCCGCTGTCGTCCGTCTCCGTGTCCGAGGGCGTGGCCGACGCCTCGTCGCTCGGTGTCTCGGAGGACTGGTCGTCGGTCGCGGACTGCGAGGTCGTGGGCGACTGCGTGGTGCCCGAACCGCCGCTGCCGTTCCCGGTGTTGTTCATGGCCAGCGCCACGCCCGCCGCGATGGCGATCACCGCGAGCACGGCGAGGATCCACAGCTTGCCCCGGCCGCTGCCGTGGTTGCCGTGCCCCTCGAAGCCGCCGTCGTCGCCGTTGCCGTAACCGCCCGGCAGGATCGGCTGCGGGATCTGCGCGGTGCCGGAGGGGTCGCCCTGGGGCATCACGGTCGTGCCGGCGAAGCCCCCGGGCGGGGTCCCCTGACCGTTCGCCACGGTCACCGGGCCGGTGTTCCAGGTGCCGGTGTGGCCGCCCTGGTCGTAGAGCATCTGCAGGCCGTACTGGACCAGCCCGCGCATCTCCTCGGCCGTCTGGAAACGGTCGTCCGGGTCCTTGGCGAGGGAGCGCATGACGAGGCCGTCGAGTTCCGGCGGGCAGACCCCGTTCGAGGTCTGGGACGGCGGGACCGGGATGTCCTGGACGTGCTGGTAGACCACCGACAGCGGGGTCTCGCCGGTGAACGGGGGCCGCAGCGCGAGGAGTTCGTAGAGGAGGCAGCCCGTCGCGTACAGGTCGGAGCGGTGGTCGACGGCCTTGCCGAGGGCCTGCTCCGGGGAGAGGTACTGCGGGGTGCCCATGACCATGCCGGTCTGCGTCATCGTCGTGGACGCCCCGTGCAGGGCGCGCGCGATGCCGAAGTCCATGACCTTGACCGCGCCGTTGTGCGTGATGATCACGTTCGCGGGCTTGATGTCGCGGTGCACGATGCCGTGCTGGTGGGAGTAGGCGAGCGCCTCCAGGACCCCGGAGACGATGATCAGGGCCTGCTCGGGTCCGGGCGCCTCGGCGTTGAGGAGCAGGTCGCGGATCGTGCGCCCCTCGACGATCTCCATGACGATGTAGGGCACGGACTGGGCGCCGCCCGCGCCGTAACCGCCCGTGGACACCGTGTCCTCGCCGGAGTCGTACACGGCGACGATCGCGTGGTGGTTGAGCCCGGCCACCGACTGGGCCTCGCGCGTGAAGCGGGCCTTGGAGGTCGGGTCCTCGGCCAGGTCGGAACGGAGCAGCTTGACCGCGACCGTGCGTCCGAGCCGGACGTCCTCGGCCGCGAAAACCTCGGCCATACCGCCCCGGCCCAGTCTGTGGGTGAGCCGGTACCGGCCGTCGCCGACCAGTCCGCCGTTGCCCCACAGTTCCGGTGCGTCCGACATTCCGCCGCCAGCCGCCTCGGGGTCGGACGGGCCCTGAGCGTGCTGCTGTGCCATCAGTCCTCGCCGTCGTTTCTGCCCGCGGTGCGCGCGGTGTTGTCACGGTCTCCGTCGGCCACGCTACAGGCTCGGCGCAAGCCGCCGTTCCGGGATGAGTGCCGGAATCGTCCGGAGACGGACCGGCCATCAAATCGGTACCACGGGCCGCCGTGCAAATTCTGTGTACCGCCGGTACAGCACCTGTAACGCTTCCACGACTCTTCTTTCGCGTACGGTCACGGATCGGGCACCGCGCTTGACGTGTCAGTGCCCTCCGGCAGACTTGGCCGGGAATGGCAGCTTCGATCACCGAGCCGGCGCCGATGGGGGACACGGAACATGAGCCAGGACGGCCCACACGGCCGGTATACGGGGCGCGCGCTGGCGGGTGGCCGGTACCAGCTGCGCGACCTGCTCGGCGAGGGCGGCATGGCCTCGGTGCACCTCGCCTACGACTCGGTGCTCGACCGCCAGGTCGCGATCAAGACACTCCACACCGAGCTCGGCCGTGAACAGGCCTTCCGCGAGCGCTTCCGCCGCGAGGCCCAGGCCGTGGCCAAGCTCACGCACACCAACATCGTCTCCGTCTTCGACACCGGCGAGGACGCGCTCGACGGCTCGACGATGCCGTACATCGTCATGGAGTACGTCGAGGGCCGCCCGCTGGGCTCCGTACTCGACGAGGACGTACGGCAGTTCGGCGCGATGCCCGCCGACAAGGCGCTGAAGATCACCGCGGACGTGCTGGCGGCGCTGGACATCAGCCACGAGATGGGCCTGGTCCACCGGGACATCAAGCCGGGCAACGTGATGATGACCAAGCGCGGCGTCGTGAAGGTCATGGACTTCGGCATCGCCCGCGCCATGCAGTCCGGGGTCACCTCGATGACACAGACCGGCATGGTCGTCGGCACCCCGCAGTACCTCTCCCCGGAGCAGGCGCTCGGCCGCGGCGTGGACGCGCGCAGCGACCTGTACTCGGTCGGCATCATGCTGTTCCAACTGGTCACCGGGCGGCTCCCGTTCGACGCGGACTCGCCGCTGGCCATCGCGTACGCGCATGTCCAGGAGGAGCCGGTCGCGCCCTCCTCGATCAACCGTTCGCTGCCGCCGGCCGTGGACGCGCTCGTCGCCCGCGCGCTGAAGAAGAACCCGAACGAGCGCTTCCCGAACGCCGAGTCCATGCGCGAGGAGTGTCTGCGCGTGGCGTCCTCGCTGCACGCGGCGGCCCCGAGCATCGTGCCGGGCGCCCCCGCGCAGAGCGGCGCAGGCGTCGGCTCCGCGGTGTTCCCGCCCGTCGACCAGGCGGCCCCGGCGCCCACCGGCCCCGTCCAGACGCCGTACCACCCGGGCCCGTACCACCACGGCACTCCGGCGCCCACGCCGCCCTCGCCCGCCTACGGCTATCCGCAGCAGCCGGGCTACCAGACGCCGGCCTCGGTCGGGTTCGGGCAGCAGGGCATCTCCACCCCGCCGCCGTACAACCTGAACCCGCAGCACCCCACGCCGACCCCCGGGGGAGGCGGCGGCAGAAGCAACAAGCCCGTGATCATCTGCGCGGTCATCGTCGCTCTCATCGTGATCGTCGCGCTGATCGGGCGACTGGCGTCGGCCAACAGCGGCTCGGACGACTCGGGCAGCTACGGCAGCAGCTCCAGTGAGAGCGCTTCTGTGACGGCCGTTGAGGGCCACCGCGACGGCGACACGACGAAGACGATCGAGACGACCGCGTGCACGGAACCGGAGGAGTCGTACAACGACCCCACCGAGATCCAGATCCCGGACTTCCAGTTCAAGTACATCGACTCGGTCAAGTCCTGCCTCCAGGCCGCGGGCTGGAAGGTGAAGACCAAACCCGAGGACGAGAACACCTACGGCCAGGGCACCGTGATGGAGCAGTTCCCGGCGGCCGGCACGGACGTGGACCCCAAGAAGATGCCCCAGATCCAGCTGAACGTCTCGACGGGCAACCCGTCCTGACCCGTGACGCGGAAGGGCCCGGCAGCAACCGCTGCCGGGCCCTTTGAACATGTAACGGGTGTCTACATGTACGGGTCTCTACAGGTACGGACCGCCCACCCGGCCGCCGCCCGGCTGGCCCTCCTCGCCGCCGTCACCGACACCCGGCGGCAGCGCCCGGCGCATCTGCTCCAGCTGCGCCCGCGCCGCCATCTGCTGGGCGAACAGCGTGGTCTGGATCCCGTGGAAGAGTCCCTCCAGCCAGCCCACCAACTGCGCCTGCGCGATGCGGAGTTCCGCGTCGCTCGGGATCGCCGTGTCCGTGAAGGGCAGCGAGAGCCGCTCCAGCTCCTCGACCAGCTCCGGCGCGAGACCGTCCTCCAGCTCCTTCACCGAGCTGGCGTGGATCTCCTTGAGCCGCACCCGGCTCGCCTCGTCGAGAGGAGCGGCACGCACCTCCTCCAGGAGCTGCTTGATCATGCTGCCGATCCGCATGACCTTGGCGGGCTGTTCCACCATCTCCGTCACCGGGATCTCTCGGGAGTCCTCGTCCCCGGTGCCACCGAGCGCCATCCCGTCCTGGCCCACGACCAGGATCTGAGGCTTCTCCGGTGACCTTTCGTTCCTCGGCATCTCCATGCCGCCATTCTCTCGCACCCCTACACCTCACCACCGTGGTGCCCCCCTCGTAAGGTGATCCACCGTTTGCCCGAACCCGGAATGCCGGGAAACCCGCCCGATGTGACGCTTGTCCCGTGACTCCATGGCTGCGCACCACGGGACTGCTGCTTGTGCTGGGCACGGGCGCGGTGGTGAATCCGTACGGGGGTGTTCCGGCGTACGGCGCGGGAGCGGGGGGCGCCGGCGGCGCACCCGCGTCCGGCGCCGCCCATGCCCCCGTTTCTCCCTCGGCCCCCGCCACCGCCACCGCGACCGCCCTGAAGCCCGCTCCCGGTCCCGACCACCACGATCAGGCCCCCGCTCACCCCGCCCGCCCCGAGCCCTCCCGGGCCGGAAGCCAGGCCGGCGAAGGGCGGGAACGGCCGGGGCGGACGGCTCAGCCGAGCGCGGCCGAGGACGAGAACGGAGGCGACGACGGGGACACGGCCGAGCCGACGGCGGACGAGAACGGCACGTCGGCCGTTCCGACGCCCACCGACTCCGCGTCGCCGTCCCAAGAAGCGGCCGACGTGCCGTCCACGCCGCCGCTCCAGCCCGTGCACCAGTCCGTCACCCACGCCGAGGACCCGGCCGAGCCCGTGCTGCGGATCCTCCCGCTGGGCAGCGGTCTGATCCTCATCGGGCTCGGTCTGGGCCTGGCCTTCATCGGCCTCCGGGTACGGCGGGGCTGAAGCCTCTCCGGCCTACGGCGCGACGAGCAGCACCTTGCCGATGTGCCCGCTGTCCTCGACCACCTGGTGCGCTGCCGCCGCCTCGCTCATCGGCAGCTCACGGTCGACGACCGGACGGACCTGGCCGGACTCGATCAGCGGCCACACATGCTCGCGTACGGCGGCGACGATGGCCGCCTTCTCGCCGAGCGGGCGGGCCCGCAGCGAGGTCGCGCTGATCGCGGCCCGCTTGCCGAGGAGGGCGGCGATGTTGAGTTCGGCCTTGATACCGCCCTGCAGCCCGATGATCGCGAGCCGCCCGTTGACGGCGAGGGCCTGGACATTGCGGTCCAGGTACTTGGCACCCATGTTGTCGAGGATGACGTCGGCGCCCGCACCGCCCGTGGCCCGTGCGATCTCGGCGACGAAGTCCTGCTCGCGGTAGTTGACGAGGACATCCGCGCCCAGCTCGGCGCAGTAGTCCAGCTTCTCCTTGGTGCCGGCCGTGACGGCGACCTTGGCGCCGACCGCCTTGCCGAGCTGGATCGCCATGGTGCCGATACCGCTGGAGCCGCCGTGCACGAGCAGGGTCTCGGCGGGGCGGAGGTGGGCGACCATGAAGACGTTCGACCAGACCGTGCAGACCACCTCGGGCAGCGCGGCGGCCTGCTTGAGGTCGATGCCCCGCGGCACCGGCAGCAGCTGCCCGGCCGGTACGGCGACCTTCTGCGCGTAACCGCCGCCCGCGAGCAGCGCGCACACCTCGTCGCCGACCGACCAGCCGGAGACCCCGGGTCCGACCTCGGTGATCCGGCCGGAGCATTCGAGGCCGGGGTAGCGGGAAGCGCCGGGCGGCGGGTCGTAGAAACCCTGGCGCTGCATGATGTCGGCCCGGTTGACGGCGGTGGCCACCACCTCGACCAGGACCTCGCCCTCGCCGGCCACCGGATCGGGGACCTCGTCCCACACCAGCGCCTCGGGCCCACCAGGTTCGGAAATCGTGATCGCATGCATGGGGCCGACGCTACTCCTCGTCATACGGCGGAACCCTGAGGGTCGATCACTCCGGCAGCGGCCGGGTGTCCGGCGCGACCTGCGAGCCGGGCGAGACGCGCACGATGGTGATGAGCCGGTCGGTCAGCTGAAGCGTCCCGATCGACGGGTCGTCGTAGCCGAGCACCCGGTGCCCGCGTACGACGCTCACCACCAGGTCGTCCGTCTCGCGGGGCGCCTTGCCCACCTCGGCCTTTATGACGGGCCGCTCGGTCATGTCGAGCCCGCTGCCCTGCTGGATGAGGTCCTCCATGACCATGCCGGCGGCGGGGCTGAGCACGGACAGACCGAGCAGCCGGCCGGCCGCGCTGGCGCTGGTGATGACGGCGTCGGCGCCGGACTGCTTGAGCAGCGGCGCGTTCTCCTCCTCGCGCACGGCGGCCACGATCTTCGCGCCGCGGTTGAGCTGCCGAGCGGTGAGGGTCACCAGCACGGCCGTGTCGTCGCGCTGGGTCGCGATGATGATCTGCCGCGCCTTGTGCACCTCGGCGCGCTCCAGGACCTCACTGCGGGTGGCGTCCCCGACGACCCCGACGTACCCGTCACTGCTCGCGGCCTCGATCGCCTTCGCACTGGGGTCGACCACGACGACCTGTTCCATCTTGAGCCCCGTCGCGCACACGGTCTGAATCGCCGACCGCCCCTTCGTCCCGAAGCCGACGACGACGGTGTGATCCCGCAACGCGGACCTCCAGCGCTTCAGACGCCATTCCTCCCGGGTGCGTTCGGTGAGGACTTCCAGGGTGGTGCCGACCAGGACGATCAGGAACAGCACGCGCAGGGGTGTGACGACGAGGATGTTGGTGAGCCGGGCGCTGTCGCTGACCGGGGTGATGTCGCCGTAGCCGGTGGTCGAGAGGGTGACTGTGGCGTAGTAGAAGGCGTCGAGTAAGTCGACCGAGCCGTCCGAGTTGTCGTTGTAGCCGTCGTGGTCGGCATAGACGATCAGCGCGGTCGCGATCAGCAGGCACAGGGCGATGGACAGTCGTTTGGCCACCTGCTGGAAGGGGTGCTCGACCACTTTCTTCGGGAGTTTCACCCGATGGGTCACGAGATGTTCGTCCGCCTGGCGGGCGATCGCGTCATGGCCCGACTGTTTCACGTGAAACACACCCCGATTCCGGCAACCGCCCAGGGCAGATCGATCAGCTCCGTCCGCTGCCCCTGCCGCGCCCCACCCGGCGGTACGACCGCGAGCGCGTCGGCCGCCGCGATACCGCGCAGCATCGCCGGGCCGTTGTAGTGCAGCGGGACGGCACTGTCCCCGCGCAGGACGGCGGGGATGAGCCGGGTGTCGTACGGGTGCCCATGCACCGCCTCCTGGAGGGGCAGCTCATACGGCTCCGGGGCGGGGTGTGCCGACAGGGTCCGCAGCAGCGGTTCGGCGAGGGTGAGCAGGCCGGAGATGGCGGCGAGCGGGTTGCCGGGCAGGCCCACGAGGTGCTGGTCGTCCTTGATGCGGGCCAGCAGCATGGGGTGGCCGGGGCGCACCTTGACGCCGTCCACGAGGAGTTCGGCGCCCAGGCGGCGCAGGGTGGGGTGGACGTGGTCGACCGGGCCGGAGGCGGTGCCGCCGGTGGTGATGATGAGGTCGGCGGTGCTGGCCGTGATCGCCTTGTGCAGCGCCTTCTCGTCGTCGCGCAGCCGACGGACCGCGGTGACCTCGGCGCCGAGCGCGCGCAGCCAGGACGGCAGCATCGGGCCGAGCGCGTCCCGGATGAGCCCGTCGTGGGGCAGCCCCTCGGTGAGCAACTCGTCGCCCAGGATGAGGACTTCGACCCGGGGGCGGGGTACGGCGGTGAGCGTGTCGTAGCCGGCGGCCGCGGCCAGACCGAGCACCGCCGGGGTCACCATGGTGCCGCCGGGCAGCAGGTGGTCGCCGCTGCGGCACTCCTGGCCGCGCGGGCGGATGTCCTGACCGTGGCCGACCTCCCGGGCCGCGTGGAGGCGGCCCTTGTCGTCGGTGCGGCCGTGTTCGCTGCGGATGACGGCGGTGGTGTCGGCGGGGACCCGGGCGCCGGTCGCGATCCGCACGGCCTCGCCGTCGCCGAGCGGCTCCGACTCCGCGTGCCCGGCGAGCACCCCGTCCTCGCGTACGGCCCAGGGGCCGGGTCCGGCGACCGCCCAGCCGTCCATCGCGGAGGTGTCGAACGAGGGCAGGTCGCTCAGGGCGGCGAGGGGCGCGGCCAGGACCAGGCCGAGGGCGGAGTCGAGGGGCACGGAGACGGGGGCGCGGTGGCCGCCGGACCGTGCGGCGCGCGCGGCGACGGCCCGGGCCTCGGGCCACGGGGTGGCCTTGTGCTGACGGGTCTCCGACGTGCGGGGTGCGCCGGGGACTTGAGGTGTGCCCTGCGGTGGGGGCGGGGGCTCGGCCTGCCCGCCGGTGCCGGCTTCGTTCACGAGGGCGAGTACCTCCTCGACGTCGAGGTCCTCGACGTCCTGGGCATGCTCGCCGGCGTGCGTGTGCGTGCCGCGCGCGGTCATCCGACGGCGTCCGGGCCGGGGGCGGAGGGGGCGGGGGCGGACGAGGCGTCGGGGTTCGGCTCGGGCGCGGGATCCTGCGGTGCGTCGGGGCCGGGGGCGGGCTTCGTCCCGGGGGTTGCCTCGGATGTGGCGGCGGACGGGGTGTCCGGCTTGGCGTCGGACCCGGTACCGGTCCCGGTCCCGGACCCGGCGGTGTCCTCGTCCGCCCAGCGCAGCGCGAGCGTGGCGGCCTTGCGGGCCGCCTCGGCGACGGCCTCGGGTCCGCCCTTGCCCTGTGCCGCCGCGTAGCCGACCAGGAAGGTGGTCAGCGGGGCGGCGGGCCTGGCCACTCCGTGGGCGGCGTCGCGGGCGAGGTCGAGCAGGATGCCGGTGTCGACGTCCAGGTCGATGCCCAGTTCGTCCTTGACTGCGGAAATCCATTCATCCAACACGTGCCCATGCTCCCTGATGCGTGCCCTGGCGATGGCGAGGTCGTCCCAGGTGTCGCAGTCGAAGGACGCGACGGGGTCGGGGACGCGGGTGAGATCGAGCGCGGCGGTGAGCCGGCGAAGGGGCAGCCCGGTGAGGCCGCCGTGCTCATCCGTGAGCCTGGTCAGCTCGCGGCGGAGCGCCGGCGCGCGGTACGCGGCCACGAGGGGCTGATCGCGTCCGTCGGCGTCGGTGAGCAGCACGCCTTCGGTGCCGCCGGTCCGCAGGGCGGTCAACAGCCGCCGTACGGTGGCCGGTTCGAGGAACGGCAGGTCGGCGGAGAGGACCAGGACGGTGTCGGCCGTGGTGTGGCGCAGACCGGCGTCGAGCGCGGCGACCGGGCCCGCGCCGGGCGGATCCTCGCGCGCCCAGCGCACCGGCCGGGGGGTGGACCGGGGGGCGGCGACTACGACGGTGGTCCGGGCGTCGGCGCAGGCGATGAGCACGCGGTCGAGCAGGGCCCGGCCGCCCACGCGCAGCCCGGGTTTGTCGGCACCGCCGAGCCGCCGGGCGGCGCCACCGGCGAGCACGACGGCGTCGTACGCGTCGCCGGGCGCGGAGTCGGGGGGCTCGTACGCGGTCACCCCCCGAGTATGCGGGCCGCCCTGATCGCAGGGAACTTGTGCGGGCCGCCGTGATCACAGGTTGCGCAGCAGCACCGCCGGCTGTTCCACACAGTCCGCCACATACCGCAGGAAACCGCCCGCCGTACCCCCGTCGCAGACCCGGTGGTCGAAGGTGAGCGAGAGCTGCACGACCTGGCGCACCGCCAACTCGCCCTCGTGCACCCACGGTTTGGGGACGATCCGGCCGACCCCGAGCATCGCCGCCTCGGGGTGGTTGATGATCGGCGTGGAGCCGTCGACGCCGAAGACCCCGTAGTTGTTCAGCGTGAAGGTCCCGCCGGTGAGGTCCCCGGGGGTCAGCGTCCCGCTCCGGGCCGCCTCGGTGAGCCGGGCGAACTCCGCGCTCAACGCCTCCGCGTTTCGCGCCCCCGCGTCCCGTACGACGGGTACGACGAGTCCGCGCTCGGTCTGCGCGGCGAACCCGAGGTGCACCCGGTCGAACCGGACGACCTCCCTCGCCTCCATGTCCACGCTGGAGTTCAGCTCGGGGAACCGGGCCAGCGCGGCCGTGCAGATCCGGGCGAGGAGGGCCAGTACGGAAATCTTCGGCCCGGCTGCGGCGTTCATGGCCGCGCGGGTGCGCATCAGCTCCGTCGCGTCGGCGTCCACCCAGCAGGTCGCGTCCGGGATCTCGCGGCGACTGCGGGAGAGCTTGTCGGCCACGGCTCCTCGGATGCCGCGGAGGGGGGTGCGGGTGACTCCGTCGGTCGTGGCGGTGGTCGTTGCGGTGGGGAGCGCGGCCGGGGCGGTGGGGAGCGTCGCCGGTGGGAGAAGTGTCGCTTCCTGTGCCATCGCCTCCTGGGCCGCCGCCGCGCGGAGCGCCTTCTCGACGTCCGCCCGCAGGATCAGCCCGTCCCGTCCGGAACCCGTCAACTCCCGCAGTTCCAGGCCGTTCTCGCGCGCGAGCCGTCGTACGAGCGGGGAGATCACAGGTACGGGACCGTCACCGCGACCGCCGTTCCCGGCGGCGGGGGCGGGTGCGGGCGCGGGTGCGGGCGCGTCCGCCACCGAGGTCACGACGTCCGCGGCCATCCGCCGTACCCTGCGCCGCCGCGCGGGAGGCGCCCCCGTGCCGTAGCCCACCAACACGTTCCCCGAGCCCTCGGTCTCCGCGTCGGTGTCGGCGGCCGGTGCGCCCACCGCGACCGTCAACAGCGGGGCGCCTACCGGAAGTTCGGTGCCCTCCTCGCCGTAGCGGGCCGTGACGACGCCGCCGTAGGGGCAGGGGACCTCGACCATCGCCTTGGCCGTCTCGACCTCGACGACCGGCTGGTCGATGGCGACGACGTCGCCGACCTGGACCAGCCAGCGCACGATCTCCGCCTCGGTGAGGCCCTCGCCGAGGTCGGGGAGCTTGAACTCCAGTACCTGTGCCATCAGTTCTCCGCCTCCCACTGCAGGCGTCCCACGGCGTCCAGGATCCGGTCGACGCCGGGCAGGTGGTGCCGCTCCAGCATCGGTGGCGGATACGGGATGTCGAACCCGGCGACGCGCAGCACCGGTGCCTCCAGGTGGTGGAAGCAGCGCTCCGTGACGCGGGCCGCGATCTCGCCGCCCGGGCCGCCGTAGCCGCCCGACTCGTGCACGACCAGGGCGCGGCCGGTGCGCCGTACCGACGCGCAGACCGTCTCGTCGTCGAAGGGGACCAGGGAGCGCAGATCGACGACTTCGAGGTCCCAGCCCTCGGCGCGGGCCGCCTCGGCAGCTTCGAGGCAGACGGGCAGGGACGGGCCGTACGTGATGAGTGTCGCGCTGCTGCCCGGGCGGCGGACCACGGCGCGTCCGATCGGTTCAACGGGCGAGGGCTCGTCGGGGTTCCAGGTGTCCTTCGACCAGTACAGGCGCTTGGGCTCCAGGAAGACGACCGGGTCGTCGGAGGCGATGGCGGCGCGCAGCAGGCCGTAGGCGTCGGCGACCGTGGCGGGGGTGACGACATGGAGGCCCGGGGTCGCCATGTAGTAGGCCTCGGAGGAGTCGCTGTGGTGCTCGACTCCGCCGATGCCGCCGCCGTAGGGGACGCGGACGGTGATCGGGAGGGGCATGGCGCCGCGGGTGCGGTTGCGCATGCGGGAGACGTGGCTGATCAGCTGCTCGAAGGCCGGGTAGGCGAACGCGTCGAACTGCATCTCCACGACCGGGCGCAGGCCGTACATCGCCATGCCGACGGCCGTGCCGAGGATGCCCGCCTCGGCGAGGGGGGTGTCCGTGCAGCGGTCCTCGCCGAACTCCTTGGCGAGGCCGTCGGTGACGCGGAAGACGCCGCCGAGGGTGCCGACGTCCTCGCCCATGACGTGCACGGTGGGGTCGGCGGCCATCGCGTCGCGGAGCGCGCGCGTGAGGGCCTGCGCCATGGTGGCCGGTTTGAGGGCGACGGTGGTCATGAGTGCGTCCCCTCCCGCTCGGCCGCCAGCTCCGCCGCCAACTGGTCGCGCTGTTCGCGCAGTTGGGGGGTGGGTTCGGCGTACACGTCGGCGAACAGGTCCATGGGGTCGAGCACCGGGTCCTGGTTCATGTGCGCGCGCAGCTCGGCCGCCATGGCCTCGGCGGCGTCGCGGGCGGCCTGGATGCCGGCCTCGTCGATGAGGCCGCGCTCGGTGAGTTCGTGCTCCAGGAGGGCGATCGGGTCGTGCGCGCGCCAGGCCTCAACCTCGGTCTCGCCGCGGTAGCGGGTCGCGTCGTCGGCGTTGGTGTGGGCCTCGATGCGGTACGTGATCGCCTCGACGAGCGTGGGACCGCCGCCCTCGCGCGCGTGCCGTACGGCTTCGCTGAGGACCTGGTGCACGGCGACCGCGTCGTTGCCGTCGACCAGGCGGCCGGGCATGCCGTAGCCGACGGCCTTGTGGGCCAGGGAGGGGGCGGCGGTCTGCTTGGCGAGGGGGACGGAGATCGCGAAGCCGTTGTTCTGGACCAGGAAGACGACCGGGGCCTGCCAGACGGCGGCGAAGTTCAGTGCCTCGTGGAAGTCGCCCTCGCTGGTGCCGCCGTCGCCGACCATGGCGAGCGCGACCACGTCGTCACCCTTGAGGCGGGCGGCGTGCGCGAGGCCGACGGCGTGCGGGAGTTGGGTGGCGAGCGGGGTGGAGAGGGGGGCGATGCGGTGCTCGCGCGGGTCGTAGCCGGTGTGCCAGTCGCCGCGCAGCAGGGTGAGGGCCTGTACGGGGTCGAGGCCGCGGGCGACGGCGGCGAGGGTGTCGCGGTAGCTCGGGAAGAGCCAGTCCTGCTCCTGGAGGACCAGCGCGGCGGCGACCTCGCAGGCCTCCTGGCCGGTGGTGGAGGGGTACACGGCGAGTCGGCCCTGCTTGGTGAGGGCGGTGGCCTGCGCGTTGTACCGGCGGCCGGACACCAGCTGGGCGTACAGGCGGCGCAGCAGCCCGGGGTCGGCCTGCGCGGCGGCCTCGGTGCCGAGCACGCGGTACGGCACCGCGTCGGGCAGCAGCGGCGCGGGGTCCGTGCGCGGCTGCCAGGCGGGCGGCGGTGTGGGCCGGTACGCGCCCCGCTGCTCCATGACCGTCATGACGGCACCTCCTCGGGGGAGTGGCTCGGAGAGACGCCTCGGACGTGCGGCGCCTCCCTACCGATTGTTCGGTCGTCGGCACATTTTGGCTACACGCGGCTCCAGGCTGTGGACAAACGGTTCTCCACAACCTGAAATGAACGCAGTACGTCCATGGTAGGGAGGCGGGGGGACATGGCACCTGAACAAATGGCCGACGGCCCGGAGGCGGGACGTGAGCTGCCGCCCCCGCGTCCGCTCGACGCCATCGATCAGGACATCCTCCAGATGCTCCAGGCGGACGGCCGCGCGTCGATACGGTCCGTCGCCGAGCGGGTGCACGTCTCGCGCGCCAACGCCTACGCGCGGATCAACCGGCTCATCGAGGACGGCGTCATCCGCGGCTTCGGCGCCCGGGTCGACCACGAGCGGGCGGGTCAGGGCACGTCGGCGTACATCACCCTGAAGATCGTGCAGAACTCCTGGCGCACGGTCCGCGAGCAGCTGAGGCTCCTCCCGGGCGCCTCGCACATCGCTCAGGTGGGCGGCGACTTCGACGTCCTGCTGCTGGTGCACACCCTGGACAACCGGGCGTTGCGCGACCTGGTCCTCAACCGGCTCCAGGCGATCCCCGAGGTGCTCAGCACCCGCACCCTGCTGGTGTTCGAGGAGGAGGACCTGGAGCCCGAGGGCTGACCCCGGCCCGTCCCCGGCTCAGTGCGGGGCGCGCAGCCCGGAGAACACCAACTGGGCCACCGCGTCGGCCACTTCGCGCTCGCCCATGCCCCGTCCGTCGGGCCGGTACCACTCCACGATGGAGTTGATCATCCCGAAGACGAGCCGGGTCGCGAGCCGTACCTCCACGTCGCCGCGGAGATCGCCGTCTGCCGCCGCGGCCTTCAGCAGGTCGGCCACCTGGTGGTCGAACTCCCGCCGCCGCTCCAGCGCCCACCGTTCCGTGTCGGTGTTCCCGCGCACCCGCAGCAGCAGCGTCACGTACGGCAGTTCGGAGGTCAGCACCTCGACCATCCGCCGTACGACGTACTCCAGCCGGTCGACGGCACGCCCCACGCGCGCGTGCTCCTCGTCGAGGATCCCGAAGAGACCGTCCAGGGCGCGGCTCACGGCCCGGCGCAGCAGCTCCTCCTTGCCGGTGACGTGGTGGTAGATCGACGACTTGGAGATGCCGGCCGCCTTGGCGAGGTGCTCCATGGAGGTGCCGTCGTAGCCGCGCTCGATGAAGACCTGGACGGCGACGGAGAGCAGGCTCTCGGGGGTGTATGTGTCGCGCTTGGCGGTGGTCATGGGGTGCCCTCCCGCTTCTCGGTGGCGTACGCGTGGCGGTAGAGCGCCAGGGACGGCGCGTACCGTCCCGACGGATCACGCAGGTGCAGGTCGTCCAGGAGGTCGTAGGCCCAGCTGCGGCCGAGCCTGCGGCTCCATTCGAACGGACCCAGGGGGTAGTTGACACCAAGGCGCATCGCGGTGTCGATGTCCTCCTCGGTGGCGACGCCCTTGGCGACGGCGTCGTGCGCCAGGTCGACGATCCGGGCGACCGTGCGGGCGACGATCATCCCGGGGGCGTCCCCGATGAGGCTGACGTCCTTGCCGAGCGCCTGGAAGAGGCCGATCGCCTCGGAGAGGGTCCCTGAGGCGGTGTCCTGGGAGGAGGACAGGGCGATGCGGCCGGCCCTGCGGTAGTCGAGGGCGAGGTCGAAGTAGACGACGTCACGGAACTCGACGGAGGTCTGTCCGTCGGCGAGCGCCAGCTGTCCGCCGCCGGGCAGCACCATGCGGGTGCCGTGGTCCTCTTCCTCCTCGCGGACGACGATGCCCGCCTCGCGGATCAGCGCGATCAGGTCGGCGGCGGGGCCCATGTCGCCCTCGACGACGACGTAGGCGGGCGCCTGGGCCGGTTCCGCGGTGTGCGGCTCGGGCTGCTCGGCGTCGTCCCCGTGGTCGTACCAGCCGTGCCCGGTCTTGCGGCCGAGGCGGCCGGACTCGACCAGGCGGCGCTGGGCGAGCGAGGGCGTGAAGCGGACGTCCTGGAAGAAGGACTGCCACACGGAGTGCGTGACGGACTCGTTGACGTCCTGGCCGATGAGGTCGGTCAGTTCGAAGGCGCCCATCTTGAAGCCGCCGGACTCGCGCAGGATGGCGTCGATGGTGGCCGGGTCGGCGGCCTGCGCCTCGTAGGCGGCGAAGGCCTCGGCGTAGAAGGGCCGGGCGATGCGGTTGACGATGAAGCCGGGGGTGTCCGCGCAGGCGACCGGGGTCTTGCCCCAGGCGCGGGACATCTCGTACGCGCGCGTGGCCGACGTGACGTCGGTGGCGAACCCGGAGACGACCTCGACGAGCGGCATCAGGGGCGCCGGGTTGAAGAAGTGCAGGCCCACGAAGCGGCCGGGGTTGCGCAGGGCGGCGCCGATGGCCGTCACCGACAAGGACGAGGTGTTGGTGGCGAGCAGACAGTCCTCGCCGACGATGTCCTCCAGGTCGCGCATCAGCTGCTGTTTGACGTCCAGCCGCTCCAGCACGGCCTCGACGACCAGGGTGCAGTCCGCCAGCTCGGCGAGGGTCTCGGCGGGCAGCAGCCGGGCGTGTGCGGCGTCCCGGTCGGCGGCGGTGAACCGGTCCTTCTCGACGAGGCGGTCGAGCCGGGCATGGATCGCGGCGGTCGCGTCCCGGGCCCGCCCCGGAACGGTGTCGTACAGCCGTACGACGTGACCCGCGGTCAGCGCGACCTGGGCGATGCCCTGGCCCATGGTGCCGGTGCCGACGACGGCCACGGGGCTGCTGAGGTCCAGTGCTGTCATGTCCGCGATCCTCCCGCACAGGGTTTTCCACAGATGCGGCGGACCCCCTTGTCCCGACCGATCGTTCGGTTACTCTAACTCTGACCGCCTGTTTCCGCCCCTGATCCTTGCCCTGTTCCTGCCCAGGTCATGAGCTCGCAGACGAGTTCTTGAGAAGAGGAGTTGGTCCCGCATGGCCGCCGAACCGACCGCGCACGAGCTGATCGCCCGGCACCGGCCGACACTCGACCAGGCGCTCGAAGCGATCCGCACGCGCGCGTACTGGTCCCCCCACCCCGAACACCCCAAGGCCTACGGCGAGCACGGCAGCCTGGACGCGGCGGCGGGCAAGGCCGCCTTCGACGCCCTCCTGGGCACCCGCCTCGACCTCGGCCAGCCCGGCACCGACGACTGGGTGGGCGGCGAAGTGTCGCCGTACGGCGTCGAGTTGGGCGTGACGTACCCGCACGCCGACCTCGACGTCCTGCTGCCCGCCATGCGCGCCGGACAGCGGGCCTGGCGGGACGCGGGCGCGGAGACGCGGGCCGTGGTCTCCATCGAGATCCTCAAGCGGATCAGCGACCGGACCCACGAGTTCGCCCACGCGGTCATGCACACCAGCGGCCAGGCGTTCATGATGGCGTTCCAGGCGGGCGGCCCGCACGCCCAGGACCGCGGCCTCGAAGCGGTGGCGTACGCGTACGCGGAGCAGGTCCGCACGCCCGCAGTCGCCGAGTGGACCAAGCCCCAGGGCAAGCGCGACCCGCTCGTCATGAACAAGGAGTTCACGCCGGTCCCGCGCGGCACCGCCCTGGTCATCGGCTGCAACACCTTCCCGACGTGGAACGGCTATCCGGGCCTCTTCGCCTCCCTCGCCACCGGCAACGCGGTCCTGGTGAAGCCCCACCCGCGCGCGGTACTGCCGCTCGCGCTCACCGTCCGGATCGCCCGCGAAGTCCTCACCGAGGCCGGCTTCGACCCGAACCTGGTGGCACTCGCCGCCGAGCGCCCCGGCGAGGGCATCGCCAAGACGCTCGCCACCCGCCCCGAGATCCGGATCATCGACTACACCGGGTCGACCGGTTTCGGCGACTGGCTGGAGACCAACGCCCGCCAGGCGCAGGTCTACACGGAGAAGGCCGGCGTCAACACGGTCGTCGTCGAGTCGACCGACGACTACAAGGGCATGCTGTCCAACCTCGCGTTCTCGCTGTCCCTGTACAGCGGCCAGATGTGCACCACCCCGCAGAACCTGCTGATCCCCCGCGACGGCATCACCACCGACCAGGGCCCCAAGTCCTACGACGAGGTCGTCGCCGATCTCGCCCGCGCGGTGGACGGTCTCCTGGGCGACGACGCCCGCGCGAACGGGCTGCTCGGCGCGATCGTCAACCCGGACGTGAAGGCCCGCGTGGAGGCTGCCGCCGGACTGGGTGAAGTCGCCCTCGCCTCACGGGAGATCACGAACCCGGAGTTCCCGGACGCGGTCGTCCGCACGCCGGTGATCGTGAAGCTTGACGGGGCCAAGCCGGACGACGAGGCCGCCTACATGAGCGAGTGCTTCGGGCCGGTCTCCTTCGCCGTCGCGGTCGACTCGGCGTCCGACGCGGTGGAGCTGCTGCGGCGGACGGTGCGGGAGAAGGGGGCGATGACGGTCGGGGCGTACACGACTGACGCCGGGGTCGAGGATGCGGTTGAGGAGGTCTGCCTTGAGGAGGCCGCCCAGTTGTCGTTGAATCTGACCGGTGGGGTGTTCGTCAATCAGACTGCCGCGTTCTCGGACTTCCATGGGTCTGGTGGCAACCCGGCGGCGAACGCTGCGCTGTGTGACGGGGCGTTTGTCGCGAACCGGTTCCGGGTTGTCGAGGTTCGTCGGGACGCCTAAGAGCTCGGGGGGGGTGCGGTTGTTGTGCGGCCAAAGGTCCGTTGTGGCTGGTCGCGCAGTTCCCCGCGCCCCTAAAGGGGCGCTGTGGTCGACCAGTGGTACAAGGTCATCGCCACGCTTGTCGCCAGGTTGTAGCTGGAGACCTGGGGGCGCATCGGTAGGGACACCAAGTGGTCGGTGCGGGTGCGTAGTTCGGCCGAGAGGCCGCTGCGTTCCGAACCGAAGGCCAGGACGGCGTCGTCCGGGAGCTTCATGCCCCGGATGTCGTCGCCCTCCGGGTCGAGGGCGAACACCGGGCCCGGCGGCAGTTCGGCCACCGTCAAGCGTTCCACGGCGGTCGCGTAGTGCAGGCCCGCTCCGGCGCGTACGACCGTGGGGTGCCAGGGGTCGAGCGTGCCGGTGGTGACCACGCCGGTCGCTCCGAAACCGGCGGCGAGCCGGATCACGGCACCCGCGTTGCCCAGGTTGCGCGGGTTGTCGAGGACGATCACCGGCGCGCTGCGGGGTGTGTGCCCCAGCGTCCGGAGGTTGGCCTCGCGCGCGGGGCGTACCGCCAGCGCGGCCACCGCTGTCGGGTGGGGGCGCGGTACGAAGGAGCGGTACGTGGGCTCCGGGACCTCCGTCAGCAGGGCGTCCAGGGTGTCCCGTACGTCGGGGGCCAGGTCGTCGGCGAGGGCGAGCGCCGCCTGTCGGTCCGTGGTGACCGCCAGCGGGACCTCGGCGCCGAAGCGCAGCGCGTGCTTGAGGGCGTGGAAGCCGTCGAGCAGCACGGAGGTGTCGGCGAGCCGGTGCCAGTCGGCCGCTGCGGGGTGGGTCATGCGGTGAAGCCTACGTGGCTGTGCTCGGGGTTCTCCGGGGCCCGCGGCTCCCCCGGATCCGCGTCCGGCACCGCAGGGCCGCGCCGCGTGAACCAGCGTCCACGCGCGCGTGCCGCCCAGCCGCCGAGCCGGCGCAGGAACGACGTCGGCAGGAAGACCGCGTCCGTCGCGATCATCGCCAGGGAGAAGAACGGCAGCCCCAGGAGCACGGCGATCACCGCGTGCTCGGTCATCATCAGGGCCAGCAGGACGTTCTTGACCCGCCGGTTGAAGAGGGTGAACGGGAAGGCGACCTGCACGATCACCGTCCCGTAGGTCACGAGCATCACCATCGTGCCGCTGGAGGACAGCACGTCGGCGAGGCCGGGCCAGGGGGAGAAGTAGTCGAGGTGGAGCGGGTAGTAGACGGCGGTGCCGTCCTGCCAGCGGGAGCCCTGGATCTTGTACCAGCCGGCCGTGGCGTAGATCAGACAGGCCTCGGTCGCGATGACGAGCAGGGCGCCGTTGTGGATCACGTTCGCGACGACGTCCAGCAGCACCCGGGGCTCGTACGACTTCGCGTAGCGCCCGACGGCCCACCACAGGGCCTGCGCCAGCCAGACGCACCACAGGAGCGCGGGCACGAACCAGTCGCTGTCGAACCGGCCCGCCGAGGTCACCGCGACGAGCACCGCCCCGAGGGCCACCCACAGGACAGGCCCCAGCCGATCGGTAATCCGCCCCCCACGCGCGCGTGCGGCCCGGCGGGCGTCGAGGGACCAGACCTGGCCGCAACGGGTGAACACCAGGTAGAGGGACATCAGGTGCAGGACGTTGTCGCCGCCGTCGCCCATGAAGACGCTGCGGTTCTGCAGCGAGAGGACACCGACCATGAAGAGCACCGATGTCGTGCGGGTGCGCCAGCCCAGCAGGAGCAGGACGCTCGCCAGTACGGCGAGGGCGTACACCGTCTCGAACCAGAACTGTCCGTCCGACCACATCAGGGCCGTGAACGCGCCGTTGTCCGCGATCAGTTGGCGGGCGAGGTCCCAGCTCCAGGGGCCCTCGGGGCCGTAGAGCTCCTGGCGGTGGGGCAGTTCGCGCAGCAGGAACAGCAGCCAGGTCGCGGCGAAGCCGATGCGGATCACGGCGCTCTGGTACGGGCCGAGGGCCGACTCCGTGACGCGGGCGATGCCGCGGGAGACCGACGGGGCGAAACCGCTCACCGGACACCTCCCGCGCCCTCGTCCGCCGGAACCGTCCACCAGGGCAGCGTGCGGTACTGGGGCGTGGTCGACACCTGCTCGTCACTCCACTCGGGCGGGGGCACGTTGGTGGTGACGGAGCGGACCTGGACGCGCCGGACGGTGCCGCCCGCTCCGGCCGCGTCGTCCCGGCCCAGGCGCAGCACGACGATGCGCCGCAGATACGTCTCGGCGAGCGTGCCGCGCACGCCGATCGCTTTGTTGCCGGCGTCGTGCGTGGCGGTCAGGAAGTCCCAGGCCCGGCGCAGCTCGTTCTGCTCGGTGTGGCTCGGCAGCAGATTGCCGTCGATGGCCGCGCCGTCCTCGGCCGAGAGGTCGTACCAGCCGGTCGTACGGGTCGCACCGGCCGCGGTGCGGATGTCGGCACGCACCTGGACCTGGATGTTCTGCTGCAAGGGGTTCGGCGCGAACAGCTTCCAGTTCTGCTCGAACTCCGGGTAGATCCATTCGTCGATCGCCTTGCCGTGCTGCTTCGTCACCGTGTTCGAGGGCGCGACGTGCAGGAACACCATCCCGAGATGGACCAGGGCGGCGACCGCGACGACCGCGACCGCCAGCGCGGCGCCCACCTGGTAGCGCAGGGACAGCGCGGCGACTCCTACGGGCGGGTCCGGTGCGGGCGGAGGCGGAGGCGGGGGTGCGGGCTGCTGCGCGGGCACGTGCGGCCCCGAGGGGGAGGCGACCGGCGTCTCCTCCCCCTCGGGGGCGTTCGAGCCTCCGTCGTTCGCGTCCATTCCGCCCCGTCTCCGATTCCGGTCCGTCGGACGGAACGGTACTCAGCCCCGCGCTCCGGGCACAGTCCCGATCCTCACAGGCCGTGCACGTTGGCATGTTGTCCGTGGGACGACCGGCCGACCCGTTCCCTTCTTCTAGAACGTGTTCTATCTTGACGCTCCGTCAGATCAGGTCTTGCGGAAGGACGGGAACCGTGGACTTCACCTTCAGCGAGGAGCAGCAGGCGGCGGCCGAGGCGGCGGCGGGGGTGTTCGCCGACGTCGTGCCGGACTCCGTGCCCAGTCCGGCGGACACCACGGGCGCCGTCGCCGAGGACTTCGACCGGGCGCTGTGGACCAGGCTCGCCGAGGCCGACCTGCTGAGCCTGCTGCTCGACGAGGAGTACGGCGGCGCGGGCCTGGACGCCATCGCCCTCTGTCTGCTGCTGCGGGAGTCCGCGAAGGTGCTGGCCAGGGTGCCGCTCCTGGAGAGCAGCGCCGCCGCGGCGGCCGTACAGGGCTTCGGCAGCAAGGAGCTGAGGGCCGGCCTGCTCGCGCGGGCGGCCCGCGGTGACCTCGTGCTGACCGTCGCCGCGCACGGGCGGACCGGTCACGACCCGGCCGAGCTGGCCGTGACGGCACGGCGGGACGGCGACCGGTGGCTGCTGGACGGGGTGCAGACGGCGGTGCCGTGGGCGTACAACGCGGACCTGGTCGTCGTACCGGCGCACACGGACGCCGACCGGAGCGTGCTCGCGCTGGTGGCCCCGGACCGGGACGGCGTCGTACTCGCCGAGCAGATCTCCACCACCGGCGAGCGGCTCGCCGAACTGCGCCTGGAGTCCGTGCCGATCGCGGTGGTCGACGTCATCGACGCCGACGGCGCCTGGGAGTGGCTGCGCGACCTGCTGACCGCCGGCACCTGCGCGCTGGCCCTCGGGCTCGGCACCGCCGTCCTGCGCATGACCGCCGAGTACACCGGCAAGCGCGAGCAGTTCGGGTTCCCGGTCGCGACCTTCCAGGCCGTCGCCGTGCAGGCCGCCGACCGGTACATCGACCTGCGCGCGATGGAGGCCACGCTGTGGCAGGCCGCGTGGCGCATCGCCTCGGGCGCACCGGGCGCACTGCCCGCCGCCGCGGACCTGGCGGTGGCCAAGATCTGGGCGGCGGAGGGAGTACGACGGGTCGTGCAGACCGCGCAGCATCTGCACGGAGGGTTCGGCGCCGACACCGAGTACCCCCTGCACCGGTACCACGCCTGGGCCAAGCACCTGGAGCTGTCGCTCGGCCCGGCGGCGGCACACGAGGAGGCACTGGGGGATCTGCTGGCGGCCCATCCGCTCGCCTAGGGGCGGCTGGAGTCGGCTTGGGTGCCCTGAAGCCCCGAAGTCCTAGTCCTAGTCCTAGTCCTAGTCCTAGTCCTAGTCCTAGAGAACGAAGCCCGGTTCGCCCTCGTCCGTGACGACCGGGCGGCCCGCGGCGGCCCAGACCTGCATGCCGCCGTCGACGTTCACGGCGCCGATGCCCTGCTGGGTCAGATAGTTCGTGACCTGGGCGGAGCGCCCGCCGGAGCGGCAGATCACATGGACCCTGCCGTCCTGCGGCGCCGCCTCGGTCAACTCGCCGTACCGGGCCACGAATTCACTGAGGGGGATGTGCAGCGCCCCCGTGGCGTGACCCGCCTGCCACTCGTCGTCCTCGCGGACGTCCAGCAGGAAGTCGCCGTCCTTGAGGTCGCCGACCTCGACCGTGGGCACACCAGCTCCGAAACTCATGCCCCGACGCTACCCGAAGGGCCTTCCGACGCGTGCGGCTGCGAGAGCAGGTTCGCCAGCTCCGCCTCCCGCTCGGCGACCTGAGCGAGCAACTGCTCGGCGATCTCGTCGAGGAGACGGTCCGGGTCGTCCGGGGCGATCCGGAGCATGGAGCCGATGGCGCCCTCCTCCAGTTCCCGGGCGACGAGGGTGAGCAGTTCCTTGCGCTGGGCGAGCCATTCGAGGCGGGCGTAGAGCTCCTCGCTGGGGCTCGGGCCGCGCTCCGCCGGGGCGGGTCCCGCGGCCCACTCCTCGGCCAGTTCGCGCAGCAGCGGGGCGTCGCCGCGGCTGTAGGCGGCGTTGACCCGGGTGATGAACTCCTCACGCCGCTTGCGCTCGTCGTCGTCCTGCGCCAGATCGGGGTGGGCCTTGCGGGCCAACTCGCGGTAGAGCTTGCGGGCCTCCTCACTGGGGCGCACCCGCTGCGGGGGCCGGACCGGCTGGTCCGTGAGCATCGCCTCGGCCTCCGGGAACAGGCCGCTGCCGTCCATCCAGCCGTGGAACAGCTCCTCGACCGCGGGCATCGGCATCACCCGGGCCCGCGCCTCGTCCGCCTTGCGGATGTCCTCAGGGTTGCCGGTGCGTGCGGCCAGGGCCTCGGCGATCTGCGCGTCCAGCTCGTCGAGCCGGGAGTACATCGGGCCGAGTTTCTGGTGGTGCAGCCGGGAGAAGTTCTCGACCTCGATGCGGAAGGTGTCCACGGCGATCTCGTACTCGATCAACGCCTGCTCGGCGGCCCGCACGGCCCGCTCCAGCCGCTCCTCGGGGCGGGGCGCAGCAGCGTCCACCGGGCCGGTGCCGATCGTGTCGTCCGCGGGGCCGGTGCCGACCGCGCCGTGCCCAGGGTCGGTACCGGACGCCTCATCCGCCGGGCCGGTGCCGGTCGTATCGTCCGCAGGGCCGGTGCCGGCCACGCCGTTCGCCGGGTCGGCGCCGGCCGCACCGTGCACAGGGCCGGTGCCGGCCACGCCGTCCACAGGTCCGGTGTCGGCCGCTCCGCCCCCGCTGTCCTCGCGCGCGGCACCCTCGCCCGCCGCGGCTCCGGCGGCGGACGGCACCTCGGCGCCCGCCTGCTCCGGCACCGGTTCTCCGACGGGCGCGGACTGGGACTGCTCAGCTTCCGGGGTCGTCACCCGACCAGCGTAGGCCACGGCCGCCCCGCGCCTGTGGACAGTCGGCCGCCGAGCACTCGGCCGACAGGTCCCGGCAGGCCGCGAACAGCGTGCGCGGGCGGCTCCACCGGGACCTCACACCCCCAGCTCCGCCTCGATCCGCCCCGACCGCACGGCCGCCACCAGTTCCGCGTGGTCCGCCTCGGTGCGGTCGGCGTAGGCGACGGCGAACGTCGCTATGGCCTCGTCCAGTTCGTCGTTCTTGCCGCAGTACCCGGCGACCAGGCGCGGGTCGGCGCTGTGGGCGTGGGCGCGGGCGAGGAGGGCGCCGGTCATCCGGCCGTAGTCGTCGATCTGGTCGGCGGCGAGGGCGGCGGGGTCGACACTGCCCTTGCGGTTGCGGAACTGCCGTACCTGGAACGGCAGTCCGTCGACCGTCGTCCAGCCCAGCAGGATGTCGCTGACGACCTGCATCCGCTTCTGCCCGAGCACCACGCGCCGGCCCTCGTGCGCGACGGACGGCGCGTCGAACCCGGCGGTCAGCAGATGCGGCACCAGCGCCGAGGGGCGGGCCTCCTTGACCTGGAGGACGAGCGGTTCGCCGCGGTGGTCGAGGAGCAGCACGACGTACGACCGGGTGCCGACGCTGCCCGTGCCGACGACGCGGAAGGCGACGTCGTGCACGGTGTGCCGGGCGAGCAGCGGGAGGCGGTCCTCGGAGAGCGTGTCGAGGTACTCCTCCAGCGATGCCGCGACCGCCGCGGCCTCCTCGTCCGGGATCCGGCGCAGCACCGGTGAGGCGTCGACGAAGCGGCGCCCGCCGTCCTCGGCGGCCTCGGTGGACTTGGCCGCGAACCGCCCGCTGGTGTTGCCCCGCGCCTTCTCGGAGACCCGCTCCAGCGTGCCGAGCAGGTCGCGGGCGTCGGCGTGGGAGACCAACTCCTCGTCCGCGATGGCGTTCCACGCGTCCAGCACCGGGAGCTTCGCCAGCAGCCGCATGGTGCGGCGGTAGGAGCCCACCGCGCCGTGCGCCGCCGTACGGCAGGTGTCCTCGTCGGCGCCGGCCTCCCGGCCCGCGAGCACCAGGGAGGCGGCGAGCCGCTTGAGGTCCCACTCCCAGGGGCCGTGCACGGTCTCGTCGAAGTCGTTCAGGTCGATGACCAGGCCGCCGCGGGCGTCGCCGTAGAGGCCGAAGTTGGCCGCGTGGGCGTCGCCGCAGATCTGGGCGCCGATCCGGGTCATGGGGGTGCGGGCGAGGTCGTGGGCCATCAGGCCTGCCGAACCGCGCAGGAAGGCGAAGGGGGTGGCCGCCATCCGGCCCACCCGTATCGGTGTGAGCCCGGGGATACGGCCGCGGCCGGACTCCTCGACGGCGGTCACCGCGTCGGGGCGGGAGCCGTCCAGGTCGAGCGCGGCGTGCGCGCTGCGCGGGACGCTCTCCCGCAGCGCCCGGCCCTCTTCCTTGGGCGATCCCTCCACCGGCCAGGTGGCGAAGCCCCGCACTCCGGGCAGCCTGCGCCCCACACCGATTCCGGCCTCGGTCATACCGACCGCCTCCCCCGCACTTGCGCGCACACGAACATCAACTCGCGACGACCGTACAGCGGGTGGCGAAAACACGTCAGACCCTGTGGACAACTCGGGACCTGTGGACAGCGCCGTGCCTGTGGAAAACCCACGTGGCCTCAGCAGCCCCCCGACTCCCACCCCTCGGGCAGATGCACCTTGGCCCACTCGCCGAGTTCCCGGAGCGCCGGGTTCAAGGCCTTGCCGGCCTCGGTCAGCCGGTACGAGACGCGCAGCGGCGGGCCCTCGTCGACCTCGCGGACGAGCAGGCCGGCGGCGCCGAGTTCGGTGAGCCGGTCGGAGAGCATGCGCTCGCTGATGCCGGGGATCGCCCGGCGCAGGTCGGAGAAGTGCATGGGCTGTGCCATCAGGACGGCCACGATCGGCCCGGTCCAGCGCTTTCCGAACAGCTGGAAGACACGGGTGATGCCCTTGTCGACCTGCTTGCACAGGTCCGTGCCGTGTTCCTGCTCGACCGTCATGGCTTCAGGGTACTGCCCTCCCGAACGGAGGTGAAAAAAAGTAAGTACCTGTGTTATTCATAGTCGAGTACGAAACTTCAGCTGCTGAGCAAAATGTTAGCTCGCGAGTCCAGCCCCCCTGGAGACCACCATGGCCACGCTTCTGCACATCGACTCCTCCGTGTTCCCCGCCGGCGCCTCCGCCTCCCGCGCGGTCACCGACGCCTTCCGCACGTCCTGGGAGGAACAGCACCCGGAGGGCACGGTGATCCACCGCGACCTCGCCGCGCACCCCGTCCCGCACATCACCGCCGACGCCCACACCGCCGGCTTCGCCGACCCGGCCACGCACACGCCCGAGCAGGCGGCGGCCTTCGCGGAGCGCGTGCGGCTCATAGAGGAGCTGGAGCAGGCGGACGCGGTGCTGATCGGCGCCCCGATGTACAACTTCGCCATCCCCTCGACCCTGAAGGCCTGGCTGGACAACGTGATCCTCATGGGCCGCACCGCGGGCACCGAGGACTCGAAGATCAAGGGCACCCCGGTCACCGTGATCGCCAGCCGCGGCGGCGCCTACGGTCCCGGCACCCCGCGCGAGGGCTTCGAATACGTGCAGACCTATCTCCGCGCGGTCTTCGTCGACGCCCTCGGCACGGAACTGGAGTTCATCGTCCCGGAGCTCACCATGGCCCCGCAGAACCCGGCGATGTCCAACCTGGTCCCCCTCTACGAGGCGTCCCGCGAGCGCGCCCTCGACGACGCGGCGGCCAAGGCCAAGGAACTGGCGCAACGGCTCGCCGCCTGAGGCAGGCCCAGACCTGTGATTGTCCTCACCCGAGGTGAGAACTGCACAAGAAGAAGCCCCCCAGGTCCGAGACCTGGGGGGCTTCCGTTGTGCGCGAGGGGGGAGTTGAACCCCCACGCCCTTTCGGGCACTGGAACCTGAATCCAGCGCGTCTGCCTATTCCGCCACCCGCGCATTGGGTGTGTCCTCGGGCTGTTCCCCCAAGGGGCTGGCGCCTTCCGACATGCAGAAGATTAGCACGGTGCCCGGGGTGGATTCACATCCCTTATCCGCACCCCGTGACCTGGCCCGGGGACCACCGGGGACCCCTTCCGAACACCCCGGCCCCCTCGCTACGTATCAACGTGGGCCGGTTCACGTATCAACCTCGTACCGGTAGCGGCCATCTCCCCAGGAGGCGGGCAAGGTCCACAGTCAGGTGCGGGACACTTGTCTGCGGCCCCCTCTACGATCCTGGGCAGGAGTAGTGCAGAAGGAGTTCGACGGGCCGACAAGGGGGAACCAGCCGATTTACCGGCGCGTGGATACGATCAGTAAGCAGTACCAAGGCAGCCGGCACGGCAGTCGGCACGACAAGCAGTGCGGCCACGACGGAGGAGGTGCCCCATGGGAGTCCTGAAGAAGTTCGAGCAACGCCTCGAAGGTCTGGTCAACGGCACCTTCGCCAAGGTGTTCAAGTCCGAGGTCCAGCCCGTCGAGATCGCCGGCGCGCTCCAGCGCGAGTGCGACAACAACGCGACGATCTGGAACCGCGACCGGACCGTCGTACCCAATGACTTCATCGTGGAGCTGAGCACGCCGGACTTCGAGCGGCTCAGCCCCTACTCCGGCCAGCTCGGCGACGAACTCGCCGGCATGGTGCGCGACTACGCCAAGCAGCAGCGCTACACCTTCATGGGACCCATCAAGGTCCACCTGGAGAAGGCGGAGGACCTCGACACCGGTCTGTACCGGGTGCGCAGTCGTACGCTCGCCTCCTCCACCAACCAGCAGGCACCCGGCACCCCCGCTCCGGCGGCACCGCCGGCCGCGGGACGGCCCGGCGGCTACGGCTATCCGCCCGCCGCCGCCCCCGCGGGCGCGCCGCCCATGCCGCCCTCGCCGCCGCCGGGCCGTGGTTCCGCGCCGTATCTCCAGTCGGCCCCGGCCGCCCCGGCGCCCGGCGTGCGGATGCGGTACTGGGTGGAGATCAACGGCGCCCGCCATCAGATCTCCCGCGCGACGTTGGTGATGGGCCGCAGCACCGAAGCCGACGTGCGGATCGACGACCCCGGCGTATCGCGCCGGCACTGTGAGATCCGGACCGGAACGCCCTCGACGATCCAGGATCTCGGGTCCACCAACGGCATCGTGGTGGACGGGCAGCACACCACCCGCGCTACGCTCCGCGACGGCTCGCGGATCGTCGTGGGCAGCACCACCATCATTTACCGGCAAGCCGAAGGGTGAAGCGGGGGCAATGTCAGAGCTGACCCTCACGGTCATGCGGCTGGGTTTCCTGGCCGTACTGTGGCTGTTCGTGATCGTGGCCGTGCAGGTCATCCGCAGCGACCTGTTCGGAACGCGTGTCACACAGCGCGGCTCGCGACGGGAAGCCGGACGGCCGCAGCAGCAGGCCGCCCGGCAGGCGGCGCCTCCGCAGCAGCGCCAGCAGCAAGCGAGCGGGGGCGGCCGGCGGGGCCGTAACGCCCCCACCAAACTCGTCGTCAGTGAGGGAATCCTCACGGGTACGACCGTCGCCCTCCAGGGCCAGACCATCACCCTGGGCCGGGCGCACGATTCGACGATCGTGCTGGACGACGACTACGCCTCCAGCCGGCATGCCAGGATCTACCCGGACCGCGACGGCCAGTGGATCGTCGAGGACCTCGGATCGACCAACGGCACGTACCTGGACCGGTCCCGGCTGACGACCCCCACACCGATTCCGCTGGGCGCGCCGATCCGCATCGGCAAGACCGTCATCGAGCTGCGGAAGTAGTGCCACGTCATGAATGAGCGCGAGCGGAGCGAGCACGCACCGGCGGACCGCCTGGCGGACCCCGGCGCGCTCCCGACCGGAGGGTGGGCACCGTGCGGATGTACCCGGAGCCGACGGGCGAGGTGCGCATGAGTCTGTCACTGCGCTTCGCCGCCGGATCGCACAAAGGCATGATCCGCGAGGGCAACGAGGACTCCGGCTACGCCGGTCCACGTCTCCTCGCGATCGCCGACGGGATGGGCGGCCAGGCCGCCGGTGAGGTCGCCTCCTCCGAGGTGATCTCGACCATCGTCTCGCTCGACGACGACGTGCCCGGCTCCGACATCCTCACCTCGCTCGGCACCGCCGTGCAGCGGGCCAACGACCAGCTGCGGATGATGGTCGAGGAGGACCCCCAGCTGGAGGGCATGGGGACCACCCTGACCGCCCTGCTGTGGACCGGGCAGCGGCTCGGCCTCGTCCATGTCGGGGACTCCCGCGCCTACTTGCTGCGCGACGGCGTGCTGACCCAGATCACGCAGGACCACACCTGGGTGCAGCGCCTCGTCGACGAGGGCCGGATCACCGAGGAAGAGGCCACCACCCACCCGCAGCGCGCGCTCCTGATGCGCGCGCTCGGCAGCGGCGACCACGTCGAGCCGGACCTGTCGATCCGTGAAGTCCGCGCCGGCGACCGGTACTTGATCTGCTCCGACGGGCTGTCCGGAGTCGTCTCCCACCAGACGATGGAGGACACCCTCGCCAGCTACCAGGGCCCCCAGGAGACCGTGCAGGAGCTGATCCAGCTCGCGCTGCGCGGCGGCGGCCCCGACAACATCACGGTGATCATCGCCGACGTCCTGGACCTCGACACCGGCGACACCCTCGCCGCGCAGCTGTCGGACACCCCGGTCATCGTCGGCGCGGTCGCCGAGAACCAGCTCCACCTGCACGACAACGGCATCATGCAGACCCCGGCCGGACGCGCCTCCGGGCTCGGCCGCCAGGTGCCCGGACAGGGCGGCGGGGGCGGCGAGTTCGGCCCGCCCGGCTCCGGCGACACCACCGGATACGTCCCCACGGGCAGCTTCGGGGACTACACCGACGACGACTTCGTGAAGCCCTCCAAGGGCCGCAAGTGGCTGAAGAGATCCTTCTACACCGTGCTCACGCTGGCCGTCATCGGCGGCGGTCTCTACGGCGGCTGGCGCTGGACGCAGACGCAGTACTTCGTCGGCACCAACGGCGAGCACGTGGCGCTCTACCAGGGCATCAGCCAGGACCTCGCCTGGGTCTCGCTCTCGAAGGTGGAGAAGGACCACCCCGAGATCGAACTCAAGTACCTGCCGCCCTACCAGCAGAAGCAGGTCAAGGCGACGATCGCCGAGGGCGGTCTCCAGGACGCCCAGAAGAAGATCGCCGATCTGGCCGTCCAGGCGTCCGCGTGCAAGAAGGAGGCCCAGCGCGCGAGCGCCTCGGGCACGACCGGCACGGCGACGGGTCAGGGCCAGGCCGGCGGCACCACGGGAACCACCAGCACCTCCCTCACGTCCAAGGCCACGCCGTCACCTTCGGCCTCGACGTCCCCGTCCCCGACCAAGTCTGCAACTCCCAGCCCCGGTCCCAGTCTTTCGGAGGAAGAGCAGCAGGTCGTCTCGCAGTGCAGCAAGCAATAGGCAAGCCGTGAGAGGCCCCGTCACACGATGAGCAGTTCTACCAATTCGCCGACGCACCACACGTCCACGATCGGCGCCATCGGCGCACCGAGCAGACGCAACACCGAGTTGGCGCTGCTGCTGTTCGCGGTCGTCATCCCGGTCTTCGCGTACGCCAACGTGGGCCTGGCCATCAACGACAAGGTGCCGACCGGGCTGCTGAGTTACGGCCTGGGCCTCGGCCTGCTGGCCGGCGTCGCACACCTGGGCGTCCGCAAGTTCGCGCCGTACGCGGACCCGCTGCTGCTGCCGCTGGCCACTCTGCTCAACGGCCTCGGGCTCGTCGTCATCTGGCGGCTCGACCAGTCGAAGCTGCTCCAGTCCATCGACCAGGCGGGCAGCGCCGCGCCCCGGCAGCTGCTGTACACCGCGCTGGGCATCGCGTTCTTCGTCGTCGTGCTGATCTTCCTCAAGGACCACCGCGTCCTGCAGCGCTACACCTACATCTCGATGTTCGCCGCCCTGGTGCTGCTCCTGCTCCCGCTGGTGCCCGGCCTCGGCGCCAACATCTACGGCGCCAAGATCTGGATCAAGATCCCCGGCCTCGGCTCCCTCCAGCCCGGCGAGTTCGCGAAGATCGTCCTCGCGATCTTCTTCGCCGGCTATCTGATGGTGAAGCGCGACGCGCTCGCGCTGGCCAGCCGCCGCTTCATGGGCCTGTACCTGCCGCGCGGCCGCGACCTCGGCCCGATCCTGGTGGTCTGGTTCATCTCGATCCTGATCCTGGTCTTCGAGACCGACCTGGGCACCTCGCTGCTGTTCTTCGGAATGTTCATCATCATGCTGTACGTCGCCACCGAGCGGACCAGCTGGATCGTCTTCGGTCTGCTGATGTCCGCGGCCGGCGCGGTCGGTGTGGCCAGCTTCGAATCGCACGTCCAGCAGCGTGTGCAGGCCTGGCTGAACCCGATGAAGGAGTACACGCTCAGCCAGCAGGGTGTGGGCGGCCACTCCGAGCAGTCGATGCAGGCCCTGTGGGCCTTCGGCTCCGGCGGCACCCTCGGCACCGGCCTCGGCCAGGGCCACTCCGACCTCATCCGGTTCGCCGCCAACTCCGACTTCATCCTCGCCACCTTCGGCGAGGAACTGGGCCTGGCCGGCATCATGGCGATCCTGCTGATCTACGGCCTGATCGTGGAACGCGGTGTGCGCACCGCGCTCGCCGCCCGCGACCCCTTCGGCAAACTGCTCGCCATCGGCCTGTCCGGCGCCTTCGCCCTCCAGGTCTTCGTCGTGGCCGGCGGTGTCATGGGCCTCATCCCGCTGACCGGTATGACCATGCCCTTCATGGCCTACGGCGGTTCCTCCGTGCTGGCCAACTGGGCCCTGATCGGCATCCTGATCCGCATCAGCGACACCGCCCGCCGGCCGGCCCCCGCGCCCGCCCCCAGTCCCGACGCCGAGATGACCCAGGTGGTCCGCCCGTCATGAACAAGCCCCTGCGCCGGATCGCGCTCTTCTGCGGTCTGCTGGTCCTCACCCTGCTGTTGCGCGACAACTGGCTCCAGTACGTCAAGGCCGACGGCCTCAAGGACGACCCGAAGAACCGCCGGGTCACCATCGCCCGCTACTCGACCCCGCGCGGCGACATCATCGTGGACGGCAGCCCGATCACCGGTTCCACCGAGACCAGCACCTCCGGGCTGAACGACCTCAAGTACAAGCGCACCTACAAGAACGGCGCGATGTGGGCGCCGGTCACGGGATACGCCTCGCAGGCCTTCGGTGCCAACCAGCTGGAGTCCATCGAGGACGGCATCCTCTCCGGCACCGACGACCGGCTCTTCTTCCGCAACACCCTCGACATGATCACGGGCAAGGACAAGTCGGGCGGCGACGTCGTCACCACCCTCAACGAGGCCGCGCAGAAGGCCGCGTGGAACGGTCTGACGAAGCAGGGCGGCAAGGGCGCGGTCGTCGCCCTCGACCCGTCCACCGGCAAGATCCTGGCGCTGGCGTCCTACCCGTCGTACGACCCGTCGACGTTCGCCGGGAACTCCACCACCACGGACGCCAAGGCCTGGCAGAAGCTGCAGAAGAAGTACGACCCGAACGACCCGATGCTCAACCGGGCGCTGCGCGAGACCTACCCGCCGGGCTCCACCTTCAAGGTGGTCACCGCGGCCGCCGCCCTGGAGAACAACCTGTACTCGTCCGCCGACACGGCGACCGACTCGCCGCTGCCCTACATCATGAAGGGCACCACGACCGAGCTGAAGAACGAGGGCAACATCCCCTGCAAGAACGCGACCCTGCGGGAGGCGCTGCGGGTCTCCTGCAACAGCGTGTTCGGCAAGATCGGCGCCGACCTCGGCAACGCCAAGATGCTGGCCGAGGCGAAGAAGTTCGGCTTCGACTCCGAGCAGTTCACCCCGATCCGCTCCAGTGCCTCGGTCTTCTCCGACAACATGAACTCCTCGCAGACCGCGCTGTCCTCGATCGGCCAGTTCAACACCGCGGCGACCCCGCTGCAGATGGCCATGGTCGCCTCGGCGGTCGCCAACGACGGCAAGCTGATGAAGCCGTACATGGTCGACAAGCTCCAGTCGTCGAACGTCGACACCATCGCGCAGACCGAGCCGCAGGAGCTGAGCCAGCCGCTGTCGTCGAAGAACGCGCAGATCCTGCAGTCGATGATGGAGACGGTCGTCAAGGACGGCACCGGCCAGAAGGCACAGATCGACGGCGTCACGGTCGGCGGCAAGACGGGTACCGCCCAGCACGGTGTCGCCAACAGCGAGAACCCGTACGCCTGGTTCCTGTCCTACGCCAAGCTCGCCGACGGCAGTTCGCCGGTGGCCGTGGCCGTGGTCATCGAGGACTCCAGCGCCAACCGTGACGACATCTCCGGCGGCGGCCTCGCGGCCCCCATCGCGAAGAGCGTGATGGAGGCGGTCATCAACAGCAAGAAGTGACCCCGCTCACGTCCCCTTCACATCGGTGCACGTTGCGATACCGGTCCTGTATCGGGTGACGGGCTTGGCCAGGTCACACAGAGCCAGCCGGGTACGGTAGGCCCGGACGGCTAGCCTCCGACCGCACACCCGTGCGGGTCGGGACCGACGGAGAGGGCTGGTAGGGAACTATGGAAGAGCCGCGTCGCCTCGGCGGCCGGTACGAGCTGGGCCAGGTGCTCGGCCGTGGTGGCATGGCGGAGGTCTACCTCGCCCATGACACACGCCTCGGCCGCACGGTGGCGGTGAAGACGCTGCGCGTCGACCTTGCGCGCGACCCTTCCTTCCAGGCCCGGTTCCGCCGGGAGGCCCAGTCGGCCGCCTCGCTCAACCATCCCGCGATCGTCGCGGTCTACGACACGGGCGAGGACTACGTCGACGGGGTCTCGATCCCGTACATCGTCATGGAGTACGTCGACGGTTCCACCCTCCGTGAGCTCCTCCACAGCGGCCGCAAGCTGCTGCCGGAGCGCTCCATGGAGATGACCATCGGCATCCTCCAGGCCCTGGAGTACTCGCACCGCAACGGCATCGTGCACCGCGACATCAAGCCGGCCAACGTCATGCTGACGCGCACCGGCCAGGTCAAGGTGATGGACTTCGGCATCGCCCGCGCGATGGGCGACTCCGGCATGACGATGACGCAGACCTCCGCGGTCATCGGCACCGCCCAGTACCTCTCCCCGGAGCAGGCCAAGGGCGAGCAGGTCGACGCCCGCTCGGACCTCTACTCGACGGGCTGTCTCCTCTACGAACTCCTGACCGTACGGCCGCCGTTCGTGGGCGACTCCCCGGTCGCGGTCGCGTACCAGCACGTGCGCGAGGAGCCGCAGCCGCCGTCCGTCTTCGACCCCGAGATCACGCCCGAGATGGACGCGATCGTGCTGCGGGCCCTGGTCAAGGACCCCAACTACCGCTACCAGTCCGCCGACGAGATGCGCATCGACATCGAGGCCTGCCTCGACGGCCAGCCGGTCGCGGCGACGGCGGCGATGGGTTCGGTCGGCTACGGCGGCTACGGCGACGACCAGGCCACCACGGCCCTGCGCGCCGACCCCGGCGCCACCACGATGCTGCCCCCGATGAACCCGGACGACGGCGGCTTCGGCTACGACGACCGCCCCGACCGGCGCCGCCAGCAGAAGAAGAAGTCGAACACCTCGACGATCCTGCTGGTCGTGGCGGCCGTTCTGGTGCTGGTGGGCGCGATCCTGATCGGGAAGTGGGCGTTCAGCGGGAACACGGACAAGCCGTTCGCGGCCCCGAACTTCGTCGGCCAGACCTACGACGCGGCAAAGACCATGGCCGTCAACTCCGGCCTGAAGCTGGCCGAGCCCACCCGCAAGGCCTGCGCGAACGCGCCGAAGGGCAGCGTCTGTTCGCAGGACCCGAAGGCGGGTGTCGACGTCAACAAGGGCGACACCATCAACCTGGTCGTCTCGACCGGCGCCCCGAAGGTGGTCGTACCGAGCGTCCTCGGCCAGAACGTCGACGACGCCACCTCGACCCTTGAGGGCGACAAGTACAAGTTCGTCGTGAAGACGGTGCAGAAGGTGTCCGCCGAGGACCCGGGCACCGTCCTGGACCAGGACCCGAAGCTCGGCGCGGAGGTGGAGAAGGGCACCACCATCACCCTCACCGTCGCCAAGGCCCAGGCGAAGTCCACGGTCCCGGACGTCAGCGGCAAGAGCTGTGACGACGCCAAGGCGCAGATGACCGCGAACAACCTCGTGGGCAACTGCACCGAGGTCGACACCAGCGACCCGAACCTGGTCGGCAAGGTCGTCTCGACCGATCCGCAGGCCAACACCCAGGTCGACAAGAACTCCACGGTCAACATCCAGATCGGCAAGTCGACGCAGGTCCAGGTCCCGAACGTGGTCACCCAGACGGTGAAGAACGCCAAGCAGACGCTTCAGCAGCAGGGCTTCACCAACATCCAGTTCGCCGACGGCAGCGATCAGAGCGACAACGCGATCGTGACCGGGATCGACCCGGGCGCCGGCAACACGGTCGACCCGAGCAACACGACGATCACCCTCACCACCGTGAGTGTCGGAAACGGCAACAACAACGGCGGGAACAACGGGGGCTTCTTCGGGGGCTCGAACGGCTAGCGGTACCAGCGAGAGGCACGCGAGAGCCCCGGCACCCTGAGGGTGCCGGGGCTCTCGCGTTGCCGAGTGTGTCGTCGGGTCCTACCGCAGTTCCTTCGGCGGCGTCCGCGCGCTGTCCACCTTGTCGACCCGGACCAACTCGCCCCACACCACATACCGGTACCGGGACGTGTACACCGGTGTGCAGGTCGTCAGCGTGATGTAGTGGCCGGCCTTCTTCTTGCCGGACTCCACGGGGATCTGGGCGAGGGTCTTCACGTTGTACTTCGAGGTCTCGGGAAGGATGTCGTAGACCTTGTAGACGTACCACTTGTCCTTCGTCTCGAAGACGATCGGGTCGCCCTTCTTGAGCTTGTCGATGTTGTGGAACTTGGCGCCGTGGCCGTCGCGGTGGGCGGCGAGCGTGAAGTTGCCGGTCTTGCCGGTGGTGGGGAGGGCGGCCTTGACCGGGTCGGTGTAGTAGCCGGCGACGCCGTCGTTGAGGACGTCCGTCCCGGTGCCCTTCTCGACCAGGACCTCGCCGTTCTTCATGGCGGGCACGTGCAGGAAGCCGATGCCGTCCTTGGTGTCGAGCGCGCCGGGGCCGGTGTCCTTGTCCTTGGACCAGTTGTCGCGGACCTTGTCGGCCTGTTTGTCGGCCGTGCGGTCGGCGACGACGTTCGTCCACCACAGGGAATAGACGACGAACAGGCCGAGGATCAGGCCCGCCGTGATGAGGAGTTCACCGAAGACGCTGACCGCGGTCGCGATCGGGCCGGTGCCGCGGGCGCGGTCCGGCGGCGACGCGGGCGTGTCGGTGTGCTCTTCGGTGTCGTCGGTGGTCGCTGCCACGTTCATCTGCCCCTACTGGATGAGCGCATCCGGCTTGCCCTTGCTGCGCGGCCGTTCCTCGACCATCTTGCCCCAGACGATCAACCGGTACTTGCTGGTGAACTCCGGCGTACAGGTCGTCAGCGTGATGTAGCGGCCGGGTCGGGTGAAACCCGAGCCCTTGGGGATGGGGTCGATGACGCTGGTGTTGCTCGGCGACGTCACGGGCAGCGTCTTCGTCATCTTGTAGACGTAGTACGTGGTCTGGGTCTCTACGACGACCTCGTCACCGGGCTTGAGCTGGTTGATGTACCGGAACGGTTCGCCATGGGTGTTGCGGTGCGCGGCGAGCGCGAAGTTGCCGGTCTTGGCGTCCGGCATCGCGGTCTTGAGGGCGCCCTCGCTGTAGTGCCCGACCATGCCCTTGTCGAGCACGTTCTTGTTGCTGACGCCCTGGGCGATCGGCGCGACCACGTCCAGCTTGGGGATGTGCAGGATGGCGAAGCCCTGCCCGGGCTCGAACTCCCCGGGCGCGCGCTTGCCGCTCGCCCAGTCGTTCTGCAGCTGGCTCGCCTCGCTGCCGGCCTGCGCGTGCGCCCGTACGTTCGTCCACCACAGCTGGTAGGTGACGAACAGCAGCATCAGCACACCGGTGGTGATGAACACCTCGCCGATCGCGCGGCTCGCGACGACCGCGGGGCCCGGCTTGTTCGCCCGCTGCCGCCGTCGCGCCTCGACCCGCGAGACGGGCGCGGCGGAACCGCCGGACGCACCGACGGCACCGGATTCGAGCCCCTCGGCGGTCTCCTCCGCCGACCCGGCACCCCCATGACGCCCGTGACGGCCTTTGGCGGCCTTTCTGCGGGCCGCACGGCCACCCGTGGGGGTTCCTGTGGCGGAAGAGGCGGATGAGGCGTCAGACGCCGGTATGGACCGGCCGTGGCCACGCCGGACCGGCGGCGGCTCCGGTATCCGCAGCGCCATGGTCTCTTCGTCGACCGGACCGTACGGCACCCCGGACGCGCCCTGGGCGGACACGTCGTACCACTCCTCGAACCCGCCCGGCTCCCCGTACGGCTGCTCCCCGTACGAGGCCTCGGACTCGCGCTCGGGGCGCAGGGCGGTCACGCCGTGGCCCTACCCACCACCGGGGCGAGCCCCGCCGACCTCGCCACGGCACCCTGGTCGCCGCACTCCACCAGCCAGTTGGCCAGCATCCGGTGGCCGTGCTCGGTGAGCACCGACTCCGGGTGGAACTGGACGCCCTCGACGGGCAGTTCGCGGTGGCGCAGGCCCATGATGATGCCGTCGTGCGTCCGGGCGGTGACTTCCAGCTCGGCCGGGACCGTCGCCGGCTCGGCCGCCAGGGAGTGGTAGCGGGTCGCGGTGAAGGGCGAGGGCAGTCCGGCGAAGACGCCTCTGCCCTCGTGCTCGACGAGCGAGGTCTTGCCGTGCAGCAGTTCGGGGGCGCGGTCCACGACGCCGCCGTAGGCCACCTGCATCGACTGCATGCCGAGGCAGACGCCGAAGACGGGCACCCCGGTCGAGGCGCAGTGCCGCACCATCTCGATGCAGACGCCGGCCTCCTCGGGGGTGCCGGGGCCCGGCGAGAGGAGGACGCCGTCGAAGCCGTCCTGGGCGTGCGCGGTCGACACCTCGTCGTTGCGCAGCACCTCGCACTCGGCGCCCAGCTGGTACAGGTACTGGACCAGGTTGAAGACGAAGCTGTCGTAGTTGTCGACGACGAGAATCCGTGCACTCACTGGTTGTCCACCGTCACATCGTTGAAGGGCAGCAGCGGTTCGGCCCACGGGAAGACGTACTGGAAGAGGATGTAGACCACGGCCAGGGCCAGGACGAGCGAAATCAGCGCCTTGACCCACGCGTTGCCCGGCAGATGCCGCCAGATCCAGCCGTACATGCCGTCCCTTCCGTCGCACCACGGCATCCAGACTCACGCCGTACGCCACCAGACTAACGGCGCAGCGCGGCTGGTTTCCCGGCCTCCACAGGCTGTGTGGAGTCCAGGTGTGCCCAGACGATCAGCCGGTGGCTGTGCCCCCACTCCGGATCGCACGTGGTCAGCGTGAGATAGCGGCCCGAGGCCGTGTACCCGGACTTACGTGGCACAGGATCGATCACCTCAATGTCGGTGGGAACGGTTTTGTAAGGCCCTTTGTCGATCCGATACGTGAACCAGGTCGTCCCGTCGGTCAGGACGATCGCGTCCCCCTTGCGGAGCTCGGGAAAGTTCACGAAGGGGTTGCCGTAGGTCCGCCGGTGCCCGGCCACCGCGAAGTTCCCGACCTGCCCGAGTTGCGCGGTGCCGGCGTAGTGCCCGAGCCCCTTCTTGAGGGTGTCCACGGCCGTGTCCTCAAGAACCGGCTTGTTCCACGTGAAACCAAGCCGCGGGATGTACATGATCGCGAAGGGCTCGCCGTCCTTGTAGGCGGCCGGTTTCGCCGGGGCGGTGGGTGTGGGGGCCTGGGACGCCTTCGGGCGGGCGGTCTGCCGCGACCACTGGTTCTGCAGCTGATGGATCTGGTCGCTCATCGTGTGGTCGGCCTTCACACCGGTCCAGAAGAGCACGTAGACCACGAAGAGGACGATCAGGGTGCCCACGGTGATGCAGAGTTCGCTGACGCTCCTGACGATCACGCGCACCGGCAGCTCCCGTACGGACGCCTACTCCACTGGCTTCGCGTAGTGCAGATCCACTGTGCCCGAGTACCCCGGAAGAGTCACCGTCCCGTCGTCGGTCACTTTCCACCCGAGCCCGTAGACGTTGACGTACACCATGTAGTTCTGGATCGCCTTGGACGCCGCCAGCGCCTGCTGCAGCTTCCCCGGGTCGCCCACGGCCGTGATCTTGTACGGCGGTGAGTAGACGCGGCCCTGGAGGATCAGGGTGTTGCCCACACAGCGGACGGCGCTGGTCGCGATCAGCCGCTGGTCCATGACCTTGATGCCCTGGGCGCCGCCCTGCCAGAGGGCGTTCACCACGGCCTGGAGGTCCTGCTGGTGGATGACCAGGTAGTCGGGCTGCGGCTCGGGATAGCCGGGGAGCTTGGCGGTGGCGTTGGGCGGGGCGTCGTTGAGGGTGACCGTGACGGCCTTGCCCTTCAGCTTCTGCGCGCCCGCGCTCTGCTCCAGCTTCGTCAGCTTCTCGTCGTCGGCGCCCGTGCCGGTGTCGTCCTCCTTGCGGAGGGCGTCGACCTCGTCGCGCAGGACGCCGTTGGCGTCGTCGAGCCGGCCGTTCTTCTCGCTGCGGTTCTGGATGAGGTCGGACAGCTTCAGCAGGGAGGCGTCCGTGCGGATGTTGGTGCCCTTGGCGGTGTTGAAACTGGTGAAGAAGATGAGCCCCGCGAGGGCGAAGACGGCCACCGTGAGAATCCGCACGGGACGGAAACGGCGGATACCGGCAGGACTGGTACCCGTCCCGGGGGAGTCGGCAGAATTGCTCAACGTACCCTTATCTCCTTCGGCGCCGCGGAAGCACTACGCTAACGGACGCCCGGGGGAGCACTCAGTGTCCCCTTGTACGCTGCCCCGGAGCCCGCCCCAGTTCCCTGCGCGGCCACGCAGCGCATCGACAGGAGAGACCCTCGTGCCGAAGTCACGTATCCGCAAGAAGGCCGACTACACGCCGCCGCCGGCGAAGACGGCGACCGCCATCAAGTTGAACAGCCGTGCCTGGGTCGCTCCGGTCATGCTGGCCATGTTCGTCATCGGACTGGCCTGGATCGTCGTCTTCTACGTCACCGACGGCTCCATGCCCATCGACAGCCTGGACAACTGGAACATCGTGGTGGGCTTCGGCTTCATCGCCGCCGGGTTCGGTGTCTCGACCCAGTGGAAGTAGCTCTGCCCACGGCTTTCCACTGAGTTATCCACAGGCCAGAGAAGTATCCACAGCGGGCCTGGGGAAAAAGAACGACGATCTGTGGATAACCCACTGAGTGTTGACGCTGGTGTGACTGACACACCGGCAACCGCAAGCCTGTTCGCCCCCTGCCTGACCTGCAGAAACACAGGTCGGTGACAGGGGGCACAGCTGTTCTCCACGGTATGCACAAGATCCGCCACGCACTGTGGACAACGGTTTGATATCAGCTGAGCTGAGCCGTCCTGATCAGCGTCAACACCACGACGATCACGAGTACGACGGCACAGGTGCCGTACTGGATCAGGGCCCGCCGCTCGCGCGGGGCGTGGACCATCGCGTAGCCGGTGATGACTCCGGCTACGAGGCCGCCGATGTGGGCCTGCCAGGCGATGTTGCCCCAGCCGAAGGTGAAGATCAGGTTGATCACCAGCAGGGCGATGACCGGCCGCATGTCGTACCGGAGGCGGCGCATCAGAACGGCCGTCGCACCGAAGAGCCCGAAGATGGCGCCGGAGGCACCGAGCGAGGGCGAGTTCGAGGCGGCGAGCAGGTACGTGAGCGCGCTGCCCGCGAGGCCCGAGACGAAGTAGAGAGCGACATAGCGAGCGCGACCGAGAGCGGCTTCCAGGGGGCCGCCGATCCACCAGAGGCTCATCATGTTGAAGATGATGTGGATCGGGCTGGCATGCAGGAACATCGCCGTCAGCAGCCGGTACGGCTGGCCCTGTGCGATGCCCTCGACCGAGCCGAGGACCGGGACGTACGCCTGACCGATGAGGTCGAAGCGGTCGGTGAATCGGTCGCCCTTCACCATCTGGACCAGGTACACGGCGACGCAGATACCGATCAGGATCTTGGTGACGAGCCGCGGGTCCGCCGCCACCGTGCCGCCGGCGATCGTGCGGGGCTGGGCCGCGGTCGGGGCGTGGCCCGTGCCGGAGCCGCTGCGCACGCACTCCGGGCACTGGAAGCCGACCGAGGCGCTGACCATGCACTCGGGGCAGATCGGGCGCTCGCAACGAGTGCAGCGGATGCCGGTCTCGCGGTCCGGGTGGCGATAGCAGCCCGGCAGGCTCTGGGCGTCCGGGGGCCGCTGTTCCTCCGGGCCCTGCGGGCTGCCTGACGCCTGGTCCATGGGGTCCCCTCAATCCTTCGTACGCAATGCACCGCCCCGCCCATCCTTACGGATGAACGGGGCGTTTGGTTCCCGGCGGTAAGAGCAGATGTCGGCCCTAGCGGGTCTCGACGACGACCGACTCGATGACGACGTCCTGGAGCGGGCGGTCGGTGCGCGGGTTGGTCTGTGTGGTCGCGATGGTGTCCACGACCTTCTGGCTCGCCGGGTCGGTGACCTCGCCGAAGATGGTGTGCTTGCGGGTCAGCCAGGCCGTCGGGGAGACGGTGACGAAGAACTGCGAGCCGTTGGTGCCCGGACCGGCGTTGGCCATGGCGAGCAGATAGGGCTTGTCGAAGCGGAGCTCCGGGTGGAACTCGTCCTCGAACTGGTAGCCCGGGCCGCCGGTGCCGTTGCCCAGCGGGTCCCCGCCCTGGATCATGAAGCCGCTGATCACCCGGTGGAAGACCGTGCCGTCGTAGAGCTTGTCCTTGGACTTCTCGCCCGTCTCGGGGTTGGTCCACTCACGCTCACCCGTGGCGAGCTCGACGAAGTTCCGGACCGTCTTGGGAGCGTGGTTCGGCAGCAGCCGGACCTCGATGTCGCCAAGGTTGGTCTTCAGGGTGGCGTAAAGCTGCTCAGCCACGATCTGCCTTCCGTTGTCTTTCTGTGACCCCCAGATCTTCGCACGCCGATCGCGCCGAGTCGCCCGGTGGCCGAGGGCCTGTCCGGCGGGTCAGCTCGCAGAAATCCGGCCGAGTGACTCCGGGACAGGGGCAGGCGGCGGGGATCCGTGGCATTGTCGACGACAAGCCCCCGTTCCCCCAGTTCCCCCGTATTCATCCGCTATTACCCGTGATCGTGACCCGGATGCCCGCCCTCACATGCCCAGTGGCCCTCTGGCAGGCATGATCCCTATTTGGGTGGACAGACGAAGAAACGTACGCCACCGAGGAGGAGGAACCCGTGACCCGCATCGACAGCGTGCGCTCCGCGACCGGCTCGGCGAAGGACAGCGTGCTGCACGCCGCGGAAGTGGTGGCGCCCTACGCCGACACGGCCAAGGACAAGGCCGCGTTCTACGCCCACGAGGCACGCGTACGACTCGCGCCCAAGGTGTCCCTGGCCGCCGACCAGGCCCGTGTGCAGTACGACGCCCATCTCGCACCCCGCCTGGAACAGGCCCGCACCCATGTGCCGCCGAAGGTGGACCAGGCCGCCCAGGAGGCCGCCGTCCGCGCCCGCAAGGCCGCTCAGCAGGCCGCCGAGTACTCCCGGCCGCGGATCGAACAGGCGGTCGCCGCCGCCGGTCCGGTCAGGGACGAGGCCGCCGCGCGTGGCGCGGCGGCGCTCGCCGCGCTGCGCGGCCAGGTCTCGCCCCAGGAGATCCAGAAACTGGTCCGCAAGCACGAGCGGCGGGCGCGAGCCGGCCGGCTCGCGAAGGGGCTGGCGGTGCTGGGCATCCTGGCGGGCGGTGCTTTCGCCGCCTGGAAGTGGTGGGACAAGCAGGCCAACCCCGACTGGCTGGTCGAGCCCCCCGCCGCGACCGAGGTGCCCGAGACGGGCCGTCTCTCCTCGGTGGACGGCAGCGGTCAGTCCGTGCTCGACCCCGAGGTCCAGGCGAAGCAGGCCGAGGACGAGGCCGCGGATGCCGCGGACCGCGACGAGCACCGCTGACGTCCTGACATCAGACGCACCGTCAATATCGAGGTGGGGCAGGAGACTTGAGGGTCTCCTGCCCCACCTCGATGTTTCACGTGGAACAGTCCCACGGGCGGAGGGACTCCCTTGATTTACGCAAGCTGCCCGCGATGACGTTTGCAACGCCCCAGGTGAACAAGTACCGCAGGAACTCCCTTAACGGACCGCACACCCCTGATTACACGACCGTATTCAGCCAGCTCACACACGTCCCGCACATGGGAACACACCTTCCCCACACCGCGCCGACCGCCACCCCATCGCCCCGGTGGACCCCATCCGGCACCGATATTTGCGCAAACAACTGCAACGACAAGCCGCCGTTTATGTGACGCACGTCACCTCACGGGCACAAACAAACACCGGCCGGACGCCACTGAGGGCGACCGGCCGGTGCGGGATGTGGAGCCTAGGGGAGTCGAACCCCTGACATCTGCCATGCAAAGACAGCGCTCTACCAACTGAGCTAAGGCCCCGCTAGGGAAGCGTCCGACCGGCACAACCGGGCACCGGCGGGCTTCGGAGACCAGCGTACCGGGTCACCCCCGGTATCTCGCAAAAACTTGGGGCTCCCGGTGGACGACCACTCTCCGTAAGATGCTCGTCGTGGTTCGCTAGAGCGAACCGCGGTTTTGGGGAAGCGATGGGGAGACGCAATGGACGCCGCACAGCAGGAAGCCACCGCCAGAGCGCGGGAGCTGCAGCGGAATTGGTACGGGGAGCCTTTGGGGGCGCTCTTCCGTAAGCTCATCGACGATCTTGGCCTCAACCAGGCTCGTCTCGCGGGGGTGTTGGGACTGTCCGCGCCGATGTTGTCCCAGCTGATGAGCGGTCAGCGGGCGAAGATCGGCAATCCCGCGGTGGTGCAGCGGGTGCAGTTGCTGCAGGACCTGGCGGGGCAGGTCGCGGACGGCAGCGTGAGCGCGGCCGAGGCGACCGAGCGGATGGACGAGATCAAGAAGTCCCAGGGGGGCTCGGTGCTCAGCAACACCACGACCACGACAAGCAGTTCGGGAGCGCCCACGGTCAAACGGGTGGTCCGCGAGATCCAGTCACTGCTGCGCTCGGTGGCCGCCGCCGGCGACATCATCGACGCGGCCGACACTCTCGCCCCGAGCCACCCCGAACTGGCAGAGTTCCTCCGGGTGTACGGCGCCGGCCGTACCTCTGACGCGGTCGCGCACTACCAGTCCCACCAGAGCTGAGCACCACGGCCCGGCCGTCGATCGGGGGTTCGACAGCCGGGCGCACGGCAACTGCCGCACGGGGGACGCAAAGGGGAGTCGTATCGCTCGTCTCGGGGGAAGCAACGGAGGTAGCCGCAGGGGGAGGAGCGACGGACAGCCATGGGTGAGGTCTTCGCCGGCCGGTACGAACTGGTCGACCCGATCGGGCGCGGAGGTGTCGGCGCGGTCTGGCGCGCCTGGGACCACCGCCGGCGCCGCTATGTCGCGGCCAAGGTCCTGCAGCAGAGCGACGCGCACTCGCTGCTGCGCTTCGTACGCGAGCAGGCGCTGCGGATCGACCACCCCCATGTGCTCGCACCGGCCAGCTGGGCCGCCGACGACGACAAGGTCCTGTTCACCATGGACCTGGTGGCCGGCGGTTCGCTGGTCCATCTCATCGGGGACTACGGCCCGTTGCCCCCCGCATTCGTCTGCACACTGCTCGACCAGCTCCTCTCCGGCCTCGCCGCGGTGCACGCGGAAGGTGTCGTGCACCGGGACATCAAGCCCGCCAACCTGCTCCTCGAAGCCACCGGCACGGCCCGCCCACGGCTGCGGCTGTCCGACTTCGGCATCGCGATGCGGCTGGGCGAAGCGCGCCTGACGGAGACCAACCTCGTCGTGGGCACGCCGGGTTACCTCGCGCCCGAGCAGATGATGGGCGCGGAACCCGACTTCCCCGCCGACCTGTTCGCCGTAGGACTGGTGGCGTTGTATCTGCTGGAAGGGGCCAAGCCGGACTCCAAGGCGCTCATCCAGTACTTCGCCGAGCACGGGACTCCGGGGGCGCCCAAGAGCGTTCCCGAGCCGCTGTGGCAGGTCGTGGCGATGCTGCTGCAGCCCGATCCAGGGGCTCGCTTCCGGACGGCCACGGGGGCGCGCAAGGCGCTCGCGGCGGCCGTGGAACTCCTGCCCGAGCCCGGCCCCGACGACGAGTTGATCGAGATCTTCGACCAAGTGGGGCCGCTGCCAACGGGGTTCGCACCCGAGGGACCGCTGACGCGGGCTTCCGGGGTGGACACGGGGTCGACTCCGTCGCGCGCGACGAGACCCGACACGGATATCGGTACAGGTACGAACGGCACGGACTCCGGCCTCCTCGACCCGCGGCAGGACATCGTCTCCCAGCCGTCCACGTCGACACCGACCCCTACCCCCACCACGGCCCCGACCCCGATGTCGGACACCGGCAGCTTCCATCTGCCGCCCCCTCGGATTCCGCAGATGCCGCATGTCCTGCCCTCCCCCCAGCCGCGTGCCGAACCCTCTACTGCTTCATACACCGCCCAGGTCCCGCTGGTTCCGCCCCCCGCGCCGCCGTTTCCGCAGCACCATGGCAGGCGCGCCCGGCGGCGGCCCGGGCCGCCCGCGAAGGTGGCGATACCGGTCCTGCTGCTGGCGCTGGCCTGCTACGCGGTGGGGTTCTGGGCGCTGGCCCGCGTCTGACCGACGGGTGTCGGGAGGGATACGGCGGCTACATCGCGGTCCGGCGCCGGGCCGCCAGCGTCCACGCGCCGAGCGTCGCCAACAGCACGCTGCCCGCGCCGATCCCGGCCACCGCGAGCACCTTCATCGCGGTGTCGCCTCCCCCGCCGCTCCCTGTCACGGCCGCCGCGCGGTCCTGCGCGGTGACGTCGAAGGCGTTCCCGGGTTCGGACCGCCCCGCGTACCCGGGCCCCGCGTGCGCCGTACCGGCGACCCGCACGCGCAGCGTCACCTGGAACGGCCCCTGGCCGAAGTCGTCGGCCACCTGCGGGGCCAGGTGCACGACGAGGTAGTACGACCCGGCGAAGCGCATCCCGCTCTCGTGGTCGACGACGAAGTAGCGGTTGCGGTACTCGACGGGCGGCAGGGCTTCGAGAGCGGCCGATCTCGCACCGCCCTGATAGCTGACGCCCGCCTCGTCGACGGAGGCGCGCACGGGGTTGTAGAGCGCCAGGTCGAGCGCGCGGCTCACATAGCCGCTGCCCGCGTTCGAGGCCTCCAGGTCGGCGGTGGCGGAGAGCTGCTGGCCCCAGTCGACCGGCACCTTGTAGAAGAGGGTCCCGCCAGGGGTGATGTCGCCTCGCCACACGCCCTGTCCGACGGCGACCGCCCCGGCGAACCCCGAACCGCCCGCACGGTTCCTGGCCTCCCCCGTGGCGGGCTCGGGTGACGCGGAGTTCCAGTCCTGGGGCGCGTCGGAGGTACCCGCCTGGGTGAGCGGCGGTTCCGACACCACGGTGAGTTCCAGCCCCCAGGTGTCCGACGAGGAACTCGACGCGTCGACGCGTTCGACGGCCACGTAGTACTGGCCGTCCCCCTTGCACAGCGCGTTGCCCGTCTCCCGCACGGCCCAGGCGGCCACCGGGTGCGGGCTCCTGCTGGCCCCGAAGGTGGCGCTCCGGTGGGTGCAGGCGGTGCCGGCGGCGTTCTGCAGCGACACCCTGATGCCGTCGGTGGCGGCGACCGTGGTGCCGGCCGGAGGCACGGCGGTGACGGAGGCATAGACGTCGGACACGGCGTCGAGGGTGAGGCCGTAGTAGAGGGTGGCGCCCTTCGGAAGGGAACTCCGGTACGTCCCGCCGGTTTTCAGGCCCACGGCGTCCGCCGGACCGGTCGCGCCGTTGACGGCCCGGTCGCCCTTGTCGTACCCGTAGGAGCCGGGCGCCCCGGCCGCGGCGGCGGGCTGCCCCACCAGGGCGACGGTCGCGCACAGCACGGCGGCGACGACACCGGCACGTCGTACGGCCGCCCCGGCAACGGTCGTACGGCCGCCCTGTGCTCGCGTGCGCGTCCGCCACCACGCCGTACGCCGCCGCCCCATCACGCGCCACCCCTCGTCGTTGCTCCGGACGTGGCCCATCCTGCCCCGCACGCGCGCGTGGCATCCCGGCAATTCGTGCGAGCGTCCGAAACGCCCGGGTCGTGGCGGTCGTAACCGGGTTCGCGCGACAGCGCAACACAAAGCCCCGACCGCCAGGCGGTCGGGGCGTGCTCAGAACTGGATCTCGGTACTCACGAACCCGTGGGCACGGAGTCGGTCGCCTCCGTCCACAGATCCTGCTCGGCGCGATCCGCCTGGATCTGGCGGTACACGAGGAGCCCGCCGATGGCGGCCAGTGCGACCAGGAGAAGCTTCTTCACCGCGCGACCTCGTCTTTCCTTGACGTAGGGGACCTCTGTCGCCCGACTATACACACCGACCGAGACCGATCGGTGACCTGCCTCCGCGGCCAACTCCCGCCCGGGACAGCGCAGTAGAAGCGGATGGAACCGCTCCGATCGGAGGGTGATCACACCCCCACGGACCGTTAATTTGGCCCCGCTTCCTCCCTTTCCTTCACTTTTCAGGCCTCTTGCACCCATCCGAGTGGTGTTCATCAGAACATCGACGCGCCACGGCCGCCGGTCCCACACTTCGCGACGCCCATACACATCATGAGGAAAGTACGCAAATCGCCCAACCTGAAAGTGAGGGGCCATGACCCAGATCAAGGTCATGAAGCTGTGGACCGCCTTCGTCACCGCCTTCATCTCTCTGTGCACCGCGCTCGGACTCATCACGATCACCGCGACGGCCGCCACCGCGGCGACGCCCCGCTCCGGGGCGACCGGCACCAGCGCCACCGCACAGCCGACGGCACCGACGATCTCCCCCTGGTCCTTCACCAGGTCCCTGCCCCCCACGATGAAGCAGCGCATCCGGGCCGAGGCCCACGGCAAGTCCCCCAGTTGCCGCCACCGCCCGCCGACGGACGCGGACGAGGCCACGGAGACCACCGACTCCACCGAGCCGGCCCACACCGAGCAGACGGCCCCCCTGGCGGCCCCCCTCCAGCGCTGACGCCCGACACGCGCCACCTCACCGCTCACCCACCGCCCCGACATCTCTGACACAGCGGCGAACTTGCGTACAACGCTCCAGAGAAGACCCTGAAGACCCCCGGCCCGTCGCGGCCGGGGGTCTCTCACTGCTGTCGGCCTGCCGCTCCGCGCACGCCACTACTCGGCCATGTTGCCCCGGCGCTCTTGCAGGTCACCTGGTCTGCTGCTGCCATGTGTGGGGGGACGGCACATACTCGGGGGCGGGCCCATGGGCGATCTCACGGTGAAACCGTGGAAACGGCACGGCAAGGACCGGCTCTACGTGAACCTTCCGGACGGGACCACTGTCGCCTGGGCGGACCGGCCGACGAAGGTGGTCACGATCAAGGAGCAGCGGTATCAGGGGGAGGCCCTGGCCCTGCTGCGGCAGCATCTCGGCAGTTCGGTGACTCTTCGCCCCGCGCCCGGCGCACGCCCTGGAGAGGCTGTTCGGCGCCCCGAGCCACCCGCCCCGCGTCGCCCGACTGGGCCGGTGGAACTGCCCAAGGCGACCGTCGCCGACGATCTGGCGGAGAACCGTCCCGGTGCGGCCCTGATCGAGGCGATCGCCGCCCGTGGCCCGTCACCGGCGCGGAGGCTGTTGCTGAGGGTGCTGAGACGCCCCTCGGAGTGGGAGAGCTGGTACGTCGGGCTCGAAGGGGAACGGCGAGTGAGCCGGGAGTTGGCGCGGCTCGCCCCTCGCGGCTGGCGCGTCCTGCACGGCGTCCCCAAGGGCAACGGTGGTGACATCGACCACTTACTGATCGGCCCCGGCGGAGTCTTCAGCATCAACACCAAGTGCCACCAGGGCGCCTCGGTCTGGGTGGGCGACACCATGGCCAAGGTCAACGGGGGTCGGCCGGCCCCGTACGCCAGAGCCAGTAGGGCCGAGGCGGCCTACGTCCAGGGCGTGTTGGAGCGGCACTGCGGCTTCTCCGTCCCGGTGGAACCTGTCCTCGTCTTCGTCGGCGTGACCTCACTGCACCGCGCCGCGACGCAGTACACCGTACGGATCTACCAGGAGCGCGAGGTGTCGGCGCTCGGTCCCCTCACCGGCAGGCTCACGGCTGCGCAGATCGACCAGGTCTACGCCGTCGCACGACACCGCCGCGTCTGGCTGCAGTCCTGACCCACGGTTCAACGGCCGTAGACGCCAAAAACCCCCAACCACGATCGGTTGGGGGTCTTTGTGCTGGTGGGGCTAACAGGATTTGAACCTGTGGCCTCATCCTTATCAGGGATGCGCTCTAACCAACTGAGCTATAGCCCCGCCGCGCTGTGCGGAGTGTGTCCCGCGCGCTGACTCCTGAAGATTAGCGCACGACATGGGCAGTCCCAAAATCGATAGTCACAGGACCGCCGACGGAGGTTTCAACCCCCGTACACCCGCGTTCTCGTCGAACTTCTCACTCGTCCTCGGCGAGCGTCAGCTCGATGCCGCCGACGAAGCCGGCGGAGAGGTTGTAGATGAACGCGCCGAGGGTCGCGAGGGCCGTGGCGAGGACGACGTCGATGACCGCGATGATCCCCGAGAAGGTCAGGACGTGCGGGAGGGAGAGGAAGGACTGCAGGTCGAAGCCGTTCGACTCGTTCGATCCGGTCGCCTCCGAGATCGTGCCGCCGACCGTCGAGAAGACCCCCATCGCGTCCATGACCATCCACAGCACCGCAGACGCCACGACCGTGCAGATGCCCAGCGCGATGGAGAGCAGGAAGCTGACCTTCATCACCGACCACGGGTCGGCCTTGGCCACCCGCAGGCGTGCTTTGCGGGTGCGGGGCGCGGTGCGCGCGCCCGTGCGCGGACGCCGTACGGCACCGCTCTGGGCGGCGCCGGGCGGCTGCGTGGGGTAGGCCTGCGGCGGGTGGTACGGCCCGGCCGCCTGCTGCGACTGACGCTCACCGGGCAGCGGCGAACCCGGCAGCGGGGACGCCGTCGGCGGCGCGGCCGGTGCGGGCGGCTGGGGCGCCTGCTGCCCCTGGGCCGGAGCCTTGGCGCCGGCCCCGGCCGACTGCTGCTGCTGCTGCTGGGTGCCCGGACCTCGGGTGTCCGTCACAGTTCCCCCCTGGGATCCCTGGGATCCATGTGCGTCGGGCGCGTGCGAGTCGGCCTTCTTCACGTCGATCGCACGCAGTTGGGTCGTGTGCGGATCTGTCGCGTTCGCGGCGGAGCCACGGCCGCCGCCGTCCGTGTCCGTACCGGTCGATCCGGCGCCCGTGGCTCCGCTCACGATGACTCTCTCCTCGTGCTACTCGACCGAGGGTGCGTCACCCTCGTCCGTGCCGGTGGTCGCGACACCCTCTGCGGTCTCGTCGACGGCTTCGTCGCCGGCGACTTCCTCCGCCTCGGATCCCGCCTCGGCGTTACGAGCGATACCGACGACGGCATCGCGCTTGCCCAGGTTGATCAGTTGGACGCCCATGGTGTCACGGCCCGTCTCCCTGACCTCGTTGACTCGCGTACGAATCACACCGCCGGACAGCGTGATGGCGAGGATCTCGTCGGTCTCCTCGACCACCAGCGCGCCGACGAGAGAACCGCGGTCCTCGACGATCTTGGCGGCCTTGATACCCAGGCCGCCGCGACCCTGGACGCGGTACTCGTCGACGGCGGTGCGCTTCGCGTACCCGCCGTCTGTGGCAGTGAACACGAACGTACCGGGTCGAACAACATTCATCGAGAGAAGCTGGTCGCCCTCGCGGAAACTCATGCCCTTGACACCGGAGGTGGCACGCCCCATGGGGCGCAGGGCGTCGTCGGTCGCGGTGAACCTGATCGACTGTGCCTTCTTGCTGATCAGCAGCAGATCGTCCTCGGACGAGACGAGTTCGGCGCCGATCAGTTCGTCGTCGGAACCGTCCTCCGTCTCACGGAGATTGATCGCGATGACACCGCCGGAACGGGGCGAATCGTAATCCTTCAGAGGCGTCTTCTTCACCAACCCTCCCTTGGTCGCGAGGACCAGGTAGGGCGCCGCCTCGTAGTCGCGGATCGCGAGGATCTCCGCGATCGCCTCGTCCGGCTGGAAGGCGAGCAGGTTCGCCACGTGCTGCCCGCGCGCGTCACGGCCGGCGTCCGGGAGTTCGTACGCCTTCGCGCGGTAGACGCGGCCCTTGTTGGTGAAGAACAGCAGCCAGTGGTGCGTGGTCGACACGAAGAAGTGGTCGACGATGTCGTCTTCCTTGAGCTTCGTGCCGCGTACGCCCTTGCCGCCGCGCTTCTGGGAGCGGTAGTCGTCCGCCTTGGTGCGCTTGACGTAGCCGCCGCGCGAGATGGTGACGACGATGTCCTCTTCGGCGATGAGGTCCTCGATGGACATGTCACCGTCGAAGGGCACCAGCATCGTCTTGCGGTCGTCGCCGAACTTCTCGACGATCGCGGCGAGTTCCTCGCTGACGATGCCGCGCTGGCGGACCGGGGAGGCGAGGATCGCGTTGTACTCGGTGATCTTCGCCTGCAGTTCGTCGTGCTCCTGGATGATCTTCTGGCGCTCCAGGGCGGCCAGTCGGCGGAGCTGCATCTCCAGGATGGCGTTCGCCTGGATCTCGTCGATCTCCAGGAGCTCCATCAGGCCCGTGCGCGCGATCTCCACGGTGTCGCTGCGCCGGATCAGCGCGATGACCTCGTCGATGGCGTCCAGGGCCTTCAGGAGGCCACGCAGGATGTGCGCCCGCTCCTCGGCCTTGCGCAGCCGGAACTTCGTACGGCGGACGATGACCTCGATCTGGTGCGCCACCCAGTGCCGGATGAACGCGTCCAGGGAGAGGGTCCTCGGCACCCCGTCGACCAGGGCCAGCATGTTGGCGCTGAAGTTCGACTGCAGATCGGTGTGCTTGTAGAGGTTGTTCAGTACGACCTTGGCGACCGCGTCCCTCTTGAGGACGATGACGAGGCGCTGGCCGGTACGGGACGACGTCTCGTCGCGGACGTCCGCGATGCCGCCGACCTTGCCGTCCTTCACCAGGTCGGCGATCTTCTGCGCGAGGTTGTCGGGGTTGGTCTGGTACGGCAGTTCCGTGACCACCAGGCACTGGCGGTTCTGGATCTCCTCGACCTCGACGACCGCGCGCATGGTGATCGAGCCGCGCCCGGTGCGGTACGCCTCCTCGATGCCCTTGCGGCCGACGACGAGCGCGCCGGTCGGGAAGTCGGGGCCCTTGATGCGCTCGATCAGCGCGTCGAGCAGCTCCTCGTGGGAGGCCTCGGGGTTCTCCAGGCACCACTGGGCGCCCGCCGCGACCTCACGGAGGTTGTGCGGCGGGATGTTGGTGGCCATGCCGACCGCGATGCCCGCCGAGCCGTTGATCAGCAGGTTCGGGAAGCGGGCCGGCAGGACGGTCGGCTCCTGGGAGCGGCCGTCGTAGTTGTCCGTGAAGTCGACGGTCTCCTCGTCGATGTCACGGACCATCTCCATGGACAGCGGCGCCAGCTTGCACTCGGTGTAGCGCATGGCGGCGGCGGGGTCGTTGCCCGGGGAGCCGAAGTTGCCGTTGGAGTCCACCAGCGGCATCCGCATCGACCACGGCTGCGCGAGGCGGACCAGCGCGTCGTAGATCGAGGAGTCGCCGTGCGGGTGGTAGTTGCCCATGACGTCGCCGACGACACGGGCGCACTTGTAGAAGCCCTTCTCGGGCCGGTAGCCGCCGTCGTACATGGCGTACAGGACGCGGCGGTGGACGGGCTTGAGGCCGTCGCGGACGTCGGGCAGGGCGCGCGACACGATGACGGACATCGCGTAGTCGAGATACGAGCGCTGCATCTCCGTCTCAAGCCCTACGGGCTCGACGCGCTGGGCGATGATGGCGCCCTCTTCAGGCGTGCTGGGAGTGTTCTCGTCGGCCATTGCTGGTGGGGATCCTTCCTGGTGCGGTCAGCTGAGACCGACTCAGATGTCGAGGAAGCGGACGTCCTTGGCGTTGCGCTGGATGAACTGGCGGCGCGCCTCGACGTCCTCGCCCATGAGGACCGAGAACAGGTCGTCGGCCTGCGCGGCGTCGTCCAGGGTGACCTGGCCGAGGACGCGGTGCTCCTGGTCCATCGTGGTGATGCGCAGCTCCTCGGCGTTCATCTCGCCGAGACCCTTGAAGCGCTGGATCGAGTCTTCCTTGATGCGCTTGCCGTTCTGCCGGCCCAGCTCGATCAGGGCGTCGCGCTCGCGGTCCGAGTACGCGTACTCGAAGTCGTCACGGCCCCACTTGATCTTGTAGAGCGGGGGGCGCGACAGGAACACGTGCCCGGCCTCGACCAGCGGCCGCATGAAGCGGAACAGGAAGGTCAGCAGCAGGGTGCTGATGTGCTGTCCGTCGACGTCGGCGTCCGCCATCAGGATGATCTTGTGATAGCGCAGCCTGGCGATGTCGAAGTCCTCGTGGACCCCGGTGCCGAAGGCGGAGATCAGTGCCTGGATCTCCTGGTTCTGCAGGATCTTGTCGATCCTGGCCTTCTCGACGTTGAGGATCTTTCCTCGGATCGGGAGGATCGCCTGGTACTGCGGGTTCCGGCCGGACTTGGCCGAGCCGCCGGCGGAGTCACCCTCGACGATGAAGATCTCGCACTTGGTGGGGTCGTTCGACTGGCAGTCGGACAGCTTGCCCGGCAGGGACGCGGTCTCCAGGAGGCCCTTGCGACGGGTGAGGTCGCGGGCCTTGCGGGCCGCCACGCGCGCGGTGGCCGCCTGGATGCCCTTGCGGATGATGTCCGAGGCCTCGTTCGGGTTGCGGTCCAGCCAGTCGTTCAGGTGCTCGTAGACGGCCTTCTGTACGAAGGTCTTCGCCTCGGTGTTGCCGAGCTTGGTCTTCGTCTGGCCCTCGAACTGCGGCTCGGCCAGCTTCACCGAGATGATCGCGGTCAGACCCTCGCGGATGTCGTCGCCCGTGAGGTTGTCGTCCTTCTCGCGGAGCAGCTTCTTGTCGCGCGCGTACTTGTTGATCAGTGACGTCAGCGCGGCCCGGAAGCCCTCTTCGTGCGTGCCGCCCTCATGCGTGTGGATGATGTTGGCGAAGGAGTACACACCCTCGCTGTAACCACTGTTCCACTGCATGGCGACCTCAAGGGAGAGGCTCTTCTCCTTGTCCTCCGCCTCCAGGTCGATGACGGTCGGGTGCACCACGTCCCCCTTGCGGGAGTTGAGGTACGTCACGTAGTCGACGATGCCGCCCTCGTAGTGGTACGTGACGGTCTTGACCTCGTCCTTCTCGTCCGCACCCGCCTCGTCGGCACCGGCCGTGGCCTTCGCCAGCTCGCGCTCGTCAGTGAGTTTGATCGTCAAACCCTTGTTGAGGAACGCCATCTCCTGGAAGCGCCGCGACAGCGTCTCGAAGGAGTACTCGGTGGTCTCGAAGATGTCCGGGTCGGCCCAGAAGGTGACCGAGGTGCCGGTCTCGGACGTGGCCTCGTGCTGCGCGAGCGGGGCCGTGGGGACGCCCAGCTTGTAGTCCTGGGTCCAGCGGTAGCCGTCGGTCCTGACCTCGACGGCGACCCTGCTGGACAGCGCGTTCACTACGGAGACGCCCACGCCGTGCAGACCGCCGGAGACCGCGTAGCCGCCGCCCCCGAACTTGCCGCCCGCGTGCAGCACGGTCAGCACGACCTCGACGGCGGGCTTGCCCTCGGACGGGACGATGCCCACCGGGATGCCGCGGCCGTTGTCGATGACGCGCACGCCGCCGTCGTGAAGGATCGTGACGTCGATCGTGTCCGCGTGGCCGGCCAGCGCCTCGTCGACGGAGTTGTCGACGACCTCCTGCACCAGGTGGTGCAGGCCTCGCTCACCGGTCGAGCCGATGTACATACCGGGTCGCTTGCGGACCGCGTCCAGCCCTTCGAGGACGGTGATCGCGCTGGCGTCGTACGAGCCGGTGACCTCGCCGTTCGAGGAGTGAGCCTCGCCGTCGGCGCCGGCGTCGGTGGACGGGATGTTCTCGTTGGGGTTGCCGGAATCGGCCACGAAGCGCCCTTTCTGGCACAGCACAAGCCAGGCTCCCGGCGGTTGGCCGGAGCGGCTGCGGCGTGTTGCGTTGGTAAGCCTTAGTCAGCGTTGCTCGGTGTGTGTCCCACAAGTGGGGCGGGATTGCTTCCAGTCTACCGGTAGCGCCGACAGTGATGGGGGTTTGCCGGTACCTGAGTCCGCATGTGCCGCCCTCAACCGGTCTCTCCCGACTCCCCATATGCGGAACGGGGCTCAAAGAGGCTTACAGCGGCACTCAGCGCTTCCGGGTATGAACCCTTTGCTACTCCTGGGTCAGGTCGCTGTTCGCAACCGCGTCCGGTTGCCCGCCGACACCCGCACTGTGATGTCGGTCACCCATAGGTGTCGCCGGGACCCGTGCTGCCGGGAGCCCGCAGCGGGCCGTAGCGGCGGGGCGGTCCACCGGGGTTGAGCACCTTGATCAACCTCACGGTGCCGTGCCCCAGGTCCTCGTTGAGCCTGGCCACCAGGGTGGGCGTGAGGTGCCGCAACTGGGTCGCCCAGGCCGTGGAGTCGCACTGCACGACCAGCACCCGCTCGTCCTCGTCGTACCGCTCCGGTACGCAGTGCTTGGCCAGGTCCTCGCCGACGATCTGCGGCCAGCGGCCCATCACACCGCCCACCGCGGCCGGCGTCTCCCAGCCGCGTTCGTTCAGCAGCCGGTTGATCGCAGCGCCGAGCGCCATCGGGTCGCGGCCGTCGGCGCGCGCGCCGGAGCGCAGGCCCCCGCGCCGCGCCTGCTTCTTCTGCTGCGCCGCGTCCCCACGCGCGCGTGCCTGTTCCTTCGCGGCGCGCAGCGCCACGCGCGCGAGGTCGACGCCGGAGGGCTCGGCGGCCTTCGGGAGTACAGGTTCGTCCTCGGTGCTCATACGCGCTCCACCGCCCCCTCCGCCACGCTGTACCGCGTCCCGGCCAGCACATGCGGTACGTCGTCGTCGACCGCCGCCGTCACCAGCACCTGCTCACCGGGCGCCACCAGCTCGGCCAGCCGCTCCCGGCGGCGCGTGTCCAGCTCGGCGAACACGTCGTCGAGCACGAGCACCGGCTCATTGCCCTCGGCCCTGAGCAGGTCGTACGAGGCGAGCCGCAGCGCCAGCGCGTACGACCAGGACTCCCCGTGCGAGGCGTATCCCTTGGCGGGCATCTGACCGAGTTTGAGAATCAAATCGTCCCGATGCGGTCCTACGAGGGTGACGCCCCGCTCGATCTCCTGCTTGCGTGCCTCCGCGATCGCCGCCATCAGCTGCTCGTAGAGGTCCTCGCGGGTGTGCGCCTCACCGGGCGCCGACGGCTTGTACTCCAGCGCCACCGGGCCGCCGCCGGGCGCCAGTTGCTCGTACGCCTTGTCGGCGAGGGGCTGCACCGCGGCGATCAGATCGAGCCGCTGGGCGAGCAACTCGGCCCCCACGCGCGCGAGATGCTGGTCCCACACGTCGAGCGTGGACAGGTCCATCGACCGCCCGCCGTGCCGCCGCGCCAACGCGGCCGACTTCAGCAGGGTGTTGCGCTGCTTGAGCACCCGCTCGTAGTCGGACCGCACACCGGCCATACGCGGCGACCGCGCGGTGATCAGCTCGTCGAGAAAACGCCGCCGCTCCCCGGGATCCCCCTTCACCAGGGCGAGATCCTCGGGCGCGAACAGCACGGTCCGTACGATCCCCAGCACGTCCCGGGGCCTGACCTGCGAGGACCGGTTGATGCGGGCCCGGTTGGCGCGGCCGGGGTTCAGCTCCAGCTCGACCAGCTGCTGCCGCTCGCCCTGTCTGACCTGCGCCCGGATGATCGCGCGGTCGGCGCCCACCCGGACCAGCGGGGCGTCGGAGGAGACGCGGTGGCTGCCCAGGGTGGCGAGATAGCCGATCGCCTCGACGAGGTTGGTCTTGCCCTGCCCGTTGGGGCCCACGAACGCGGTGACGCCGGGGTCGAGCGGAACGTCGACCCCGGCGTACGAGCGGAAGTCGGCCAGCGACAGATGCGTGACGTGCATGGTCGTTCGCCGACCTCCCCCAGGTTGTGGATCCACGGGCCCGGGGCCTGTGGATCTGTGGATTACTTGGTCTCGACGGCGTGGCCGCCGAACTGGTTGCGCAGGGCCGCGACCATCTTCATCTGCGGCGAGTCCTCCTGGCGGGAGGCGAACCGCGC